>JAJYQJ010000111.1 GCA_021794655.1 Actinomycetes bacterium
TTCGTCGTTCCGCGTATCGCGGAAACGTCAGTCGAGTGAGCACACCATCGCCTGGGAGTGCATACGAAGACCGACCCTGTCTCGTATCCCCGGTAAGAGCTGTGGGGGGCCGTGGCGGGTGAACCCGACGGACTCGAAGAAAGCGATAGCCGAAGTGTTCTCGAACATCGTTTCGAGGTAGCAGCCAGGCGACCCTCTCTCACGGAGTCGCTCCAACCACGTGTCGACCAACTGGCGCCCGAACCCCTTTCCTCTCGCGACCTCCAACATGTTGATGTGGAGATGGGAGGGCCACCTCGAGTCGTTGAACGGCTTCGGCGGACCTCCGCGCCCGACGATCTTGTCGATCGCGACGTCTGAGATGCTCCTCCAAATCGTCCCGGCGGTCCCGGGGCGAAACATGCACAACCGCCTTATCGCGTGGCGGGCGGCGACGGCGCCTGGATCCCACGCGCGCTCTGAGTCGTAACAACCGGTGAGATATCCGACGGCGACGCCGTCGATGTCGATCACGAACGTCGACTCCGGCTCGCGGTCGGTGTAGTACTTCGTCCACATATCGGCGAAGCTCTCGAAGTCTCGCCACCACCAGTCTGCCGGGTCGCCCATGAATCCGGTCATGTAGCAGACCTCTCGAACCGCGTCTCGATCGCTCGGCGCGTAGGGCCGCACGTATCCAACTGGATCCGAATTCCTAGTTGAGCGTGGACTACCTGCCGGCGTCACGGTCTCGGTACCGGTATCGGTGCCGCAGCGTTAAACCCGGATCGCTCAGCCACGAGAGGTTCGCTCGCCAAATCGAGCGATAGGTGGAAGTATGTTTGCCGTGTCAAAAAACCCCGAGTCGACCCGTTCGAGAAATCTACCCATATTGAAGCTCCTTCTACCCGTTCCACGCGAGATCGAGTTGAGGGAGTCCAGGGTACTAGTCGACTTGGACGCGGTGCCAGTCCGACCGACGAGCTCCCCCCTGGAAAAAGAGGGCTACCGGATCGAGATCGGCAAAGAAGCGACGACGATCGAGGCGGACGACGGTGCGGGCGCGTTCTACGCGAGGGCGACGCTCGCGCAGCTCGCACGGGCGACCGCTGCGAGCGACCCCGAAAGCGCGGGCGACGCGAAGAGTGGTCGCTTCGCGGAGCTCCCGACGGGAACGATCACCGACTGGCCGGACTTCAAGACGCGGGCGGTGATGCTCGACGTCTCGAGAACGAAGGTCCCGACCCTTCCGACGCTTTTTTCGTTGATTGACTTGCTCTCGTCGTGGAAGATCAACCACTTCGAGCTCTACATCGAACACACCTTTGAGTTCCCCGGCCACGACGACGTGTGGCGCGACGCGAGCCCCTACAGCAGAGCGGACATCGAAGAGCTCGACGCTTACTGTGCAGAGCGCTACGTCGAGCTGAGTGCGAACCTGAACACGCTCGGCCATATGGAGCGCTGGCTCGTCCACCCTCGCTACGCGAACTTAGGGATCGCTCGGGGGATGGTGATGACGCCGTGGGGAATGATGAGGCCGGCGTCGACGCTCGATCCGGCGAACCCCGGCTCGCTCGCGCTCGTCCGCGAGTTGATCTCCACTCACGCGTCGTGCTTCGAGAGCCCTCGGGTCCACCTCGGCCTCGACGAGCCCTGGGAGCTCCCCGGGGAGCGTCATATGGAGTGGGCAACTTGGGCCAAGACGCTGCGCGCGCTCCCGGAGATGGAGGGGCGCACGATGCTCGCCTGGGGTGACTTCCCGGCCCAGTACCCGGGCCTCCTCGACGAGATAGCGACGGAGACGGGCATCACGATCTGTGAGTGGGGCTACGAGGCGGGACACCCGTTCGCCGAGCGCGCCGGGCGGTTGAGCGAGAGCGGACTCGACCACTGGCTCTGCCCTGGAACTTCGAGCTGGATATCGATCCTCGGCCGCACGTCGAACGCCGTCGCGAACTGCCAAGAGGCCGCCCGGGCCGGCATCGGGTCGTCGGCGTCGGGAGTGATGGTCACGGACTGGGGTGACTTTGGACACTTGCAGTTTCCAGCGGTAAGTGAACCGGGGTTCGCCGCCTTCGCGGCCGCGTCGTGGTGTGAGGCGGCTAACGCAAACCTTGACACCACGAAGTTAGCTCCGCTCCTCGACGTCCACGGATTCGACGACTCGAGCGCGAGGTTGGCGCGAGGTGTCATGGACCTCGGTGACGCGCACATGGCGGCGGAGTGCAACTTCTTGAACCTCGCAACGATCGTTTTGAACCTGTACTTTCCCCAGCTACCCGTCGGGAGCGGTCTCACGACCGGTCTCGACACGACTCGCCTCAACAACGTCTCAAGCATCGTCGAGTCCGCGAGAGACGCGATATCAACCGCTCGACCGAGGAGACCCGACGGAGCGGCCGTGATCGAGGAGATGAGAGCGGCGGCCGACCTCGTAGTTCTTCTCTGCGACGACGGAGTCGCCCGGTTAAAAGGAGACGGACACCTCTCCTCGATCCCCGCGGGGCATCGCTTAAGCCTCGCGAAGCGCCTCGCGGACCTGATCGAGCAGCGGCGCGACCTTTGGTCGGCGCGCAACAGACCAGGGGGGATGGAAGAGTCTCTAGCCTGGTTGGAGCATCTAAAGAGCTGCTACGAGAGCGGCGTGACCGATCCCAACTGGTCGGGTCCGTTCGTATCTTGCATTTGAGGGCCTCCGGTGATCGAATGCACGAAGACAAAGTCCGGGGATGACGCCTCGGAGTGATCCAAGGAACCAGACCAGATGGGAGCATCAGCCTGATGAGAGCAGCAGTCTGTACGACGGCAGGTAACGAGAGCGTCGAAGTCTACGACGACGTGACGATAGCCGATCCTCTACCCAACGAGGTCCGGGTAAAGATCCACGCGACGGGGATCTGTCACTCCGATCTCTCGGCGATGAACGGAACCATTCCCCAACCCTCCCCCTTCGTTCCCGGCCACGAAGGAAGCGGCGAGGTAGTCGCCGTAGGCGAAGGAGTGACGAGCACGAAAGTCGGAGACCACATCGTCGTCGCGTGGACCCCGCCGTGTGGAAAGTGCAAGGCGTGTCTCAGGGGAGAAGCGAACTTGTGCGTCGACATATTCTTCACCCTCGCGACGTCCCCACGCTTCACGAAAGGCGACGGATCCGAACTGTTCGGGATGGCCGGAACCGGAACCTGGGCAGAAGAGATCGTCGTCCCGCAAGAGGCGGTCGTCGTCGTCCCGGACGACGTACCCTACGAGATCGGCGCGCTAATCGGATGCGGAGTGACGACCGGGGTCGGTGCGGCGATCAACACCGCAAAGGTGAAGCCGGGATCGTCCGTCGTCGTCTTTGGATGCGGCGGCGTCGGGATTTCCGCGATCCAAGGTGCGAGGATCGCCGGCGCCGCCGAGATCGTCGGTGTCGACACCGTCGCTTCCAAGCAAGAAGACGCGAAGCGATTCGGAGCGACCCACGGGACTCACCCCGACCAGTTGGCCGAGGTCACCGCCGAAGTGACCGGTGGAGAAGGATTCGACTACGCGTTCGAATGCATCGGTATCGCTCCTACGTTCAGAGCCGCGTGGGACGCGACGAGAAGAGGCGGAACGACGGTAATCGTCGGCGCGGGCCGCGGCGACGCGATCTTGGAGCTGAACGGCTTCGAGCTGTTCTTCTCCGAAAAGAAGCTCATCGGCAGCTACTATGGAAGTGCGGACGTAAGAACCGAGTTCCACCGGCTGATCCGCCTGTGGAAGGCAGGTCGCCTCAACTTGGACGATATGATAAGTACGAGAATGGACATCTCCGAGATCAACTCGGGGATCGACGCTCTAAAAAAGGGCGAGATCATTCGCCAGATCGTAACTTTTTGAGGTAGCGAAGCAAGGACGGAGGAGGCCGACGGTGACACCAGAAAGCAACGAACAGATCGAGACGGCCAAAGACTCTGCGGCCGTCGTCACCGAACTCGCCGCGTCCGACGACCCAAGAGCGGTGTCCGAGACGTTACGGGAACAGCCCGTCGTGCGAATCGGCGACATGTTCACGCTCGTCACCCGGCGCAAGGACGTCGAGGCGTCGCTGCGCAATCCCGCCGTGTTCTCGTCGAACTCCGACGCCGTCAAGCTCGGGAACGTCCGCCCGCTCATCCCACTCCAGATCGATCCTCCCAAGCACGTGAAGTACCGGCGAGTGCTCGATCCGATGTTCGCACCGCGTGAGGTCGCAAAACTCGAACCAGAAGTCGTGACGATCGTCAATTCGCTGATCGACGAGTTCTCCTCCAAGGGAACGTGCGACTTTCACGAACGGGTCGCGGTCCCCTTGCCCTGTACCGTCTTCCTCCGCCTGATGGGACTCCCCTACAGCGAGCTCGAACGTTTCCTTGCGATGAAGGACGGGATCGTCCGGCCGCCCGGGGAGACGCTCGAGTCCCAAGCGCCGGTTAGAGACGAGACCGCACGCGAGATCTACGCGTACTTCCAGGAAGTCATCGACGAGAGACGTTCCTCTCCAGGAGACGACTTGATAACGAGGATCACTAACTTCGAGCTCGACGGAGAGCGTCTGACCGACGACGAGGTGCTCGATATCTGCTTTCTCTTCATCATCGCCGGCTTGGACACGGTGACCGACTCCCTCGACTGCATCTTCGCCCATCTCGCGCAGAACCCCGCCGATCGTCAAGAGATCGTCGAGGACCCCTCCGTTATACCGTCCGCCGTCGAAGAGTTGCTCCGCTGGGAGAATCCCGTACCCGCCGTCGCGCGGGTCGCGCTGAAAGATGCCGAGATAGAAGGGTGCCCGATCCACGCCGGAGAACAGGTGATGATCGTCCTCGCTTCGGCCAATACCGATCCAGCCCACGACCCGGGGCTCACGAACGTCGACCTCCGGCGGAACCCGAACCCCCATCTCGCGTTCGGTGGCGGTGTGCATCGATGCCTCGGATCACACCTCGCGAGGCTCGAGCTCCGCGTCGCTCTTAGGGAGTTCCACCTCCGGATCCCCGAATACTCCTTAGCCCCGGGGACCCATCTCAAGTACACGACCGGACTCCGCTCGCTCCACGAGCTTCCACTCGTATTTTCCGCCGTTGAGAACGCCTAGGGGATCTTGGAAGATGAAAGTTGTATGTGACCAAGACGCCTGCACCGGACACGGACGGTGCTACACGCTCGCTCCCGACATCTTCGAACCAGACGATCGTGGGCACTGCGTAGTTCTAGTCGACGAGCTCACGCCCGAGACGGAAAACGACGCGAGGACTGCCGCCGCGAACTGCCCCGAGCACGCACTGAGCATCGAGTGACCGAGCTCTAGCAGTTGACGCCGGAGCGCAGCACGGTACCGGGTCGCTCTTCAATCTCTGAAGTTCTCTGAGATCCGTCTACTCGGATCGCAACGCCGTTCACCAAGACGTGGGTCATTCCGACCGGCTCGTCGGCGCTCAGACGTTCCCCGTCCGCCGGGAAGTCGAACTTACGCTTCAGCGGTCCCGGAGAGACCGTAGCCGGATCGAAGACACAGACGTCGGCCGCCTTGCCGACTTCAACCGTCCCGCGGTCGGTCAATCCAAAGACAGACGCCGGCTCCCCGGTCAGCTTGTGAACGGCGCGTTCGATCGGCATCACGTTTCGCTCCCTCACCCAGTTGCCGAGTAGGTCCGTCGCGAAACACGCATCGCAGAGCTGGGAGACGTGGGCGCCTGAGTCGGCGAGGCCGATCAGCACGTTGTCGCGGGGAAGCAACCAGTCAATCGCGTCGGGATCGTCGTTAGCTAGAACCGACCAAAATCTCGTCCCGAGATCGTCGTCGAGCGAGACGTCAAGGACGACGTCCAACGGGGTACATCCGCGTTCCGCGGCCAGCTCAACTACCCGACGATCCACCAGTTCAGGATGCGACCTCGACTCCGCGACCGAGATGCTCGACCAGTTGAGCGGGATGAACCCTTTCCCGCCTCCGACGTCCTCCCACGTCGCGGCCCTCCACTCGGGATCTCTGTACGCGCGTACTCGCTCTTCTCGGCTCGCATCCATTAGAGCGGCGAAGCTCGGGCGAGTGTTGAACGTAAAGGGTTCGGCGAGGTTCATCTGGAATACGAGGGGACGACACGACACCTGCGGCCAAACCTCGACACCCTCCGCCCTCGCCGCGTCGTGTTCAGCCATCACCCGCTCGTGGTAGGGAAATCCCTTGACCGTCAAGAGGGCCGTCCACGTGAACGGGCGACCCACCTCGCGTTGGAGGTCGAACATATCGCGATGACTAATCTCTTCTCCGGGTAGGAGAGCAACCACCCCTCTACCTTCTTCCCGCAGCGGCCCCATCAGCGTCAGCAGTTCAGCTCTGTCGGCGACCCGCGAAGGAACAGGGCGGCCCCCGTCCCCGTTGTGTGTCGGAGACGCGCTCGACGCGAACCCCATCGCGCCCGCCCTCATCGACTTGTGGACCTCCTCTCTCATCGCCGAGAGCTCTTCGTCGCTCGCCGGCCGTTCGTAGGCTTCGTCACCCATGACGTACAGGCGCACCGCCGTATGGCCGACGTAGCACCCGTAGTTGAGTCCAACGCCTCTTCGTTCGACTGCGTCGAGATAGTCGGAGAACGTCTCGAACTCGTCCCAGGGAACCCCTACCGAGAGCGTGTTAAAGCTCATGTCCTCGACGTGTTGGAGGGTACGCGCCATAACGTCGACACCGTCTCTTCGAATCGGCGCGATCGAGAACCCGCAGTTTCCAGCTATCACCGTCGTCACCCCATGGAACGACGACGGGGTCAGGTCTGGGTCCCAGAAGACCTGCGCGTCGTAGTGGGTATGAATATCGATGAACCCCGGCGCGACGACCTGGCCGGACGCGTCTAGAACCCGCGCTCCTCCGTGGCTCTTACCGACGCCTTCTCCGATCTCCACTATCACCCCGTCGGAGACGACTACGTCCGCGACGCGACCTCTCGACCCGGTCCCATCGACCAACGTCCCACCACGAACGACCGTCTCCACGCTCGAACCACCCCGTCTCGTCATCTCGATCTCCTCCCCGGCTCGATCGCCTCCCCAATATCGTCTATCGTCTCACAACTTTGTACTCCACGCTCGAGAACGGACCGCATTCAACCGCGGTGAACGACGAGCCTCCCACGACCGCCGAGCTACCGAGACCACCGCCTCTTTCAACTATCGCACGTACCGCTACTCCGTCGAGAATGACGTCGTCCGCGACGACGCCGTGGAGCACGACTACGACCTCTCTTGGGGGTGGGTAGTTGCCGGTCTTTTCCCACTCCAGCTTCAACGACGTAACGCGACCGTCGCTATCGTCGCTCTCGTCGCTCTCGTCGCTATCAGCTACGTCGTCGCCGCCGGTCCTCACGAGGGTAAAGCGATCTTCCCTGTGCTCGCCGAATCCGTCGCCCGCGTCGTCATAAACCTCGCCGTACGCGAGTCGTTCCTCCCTGCCTGCGCTCTCGTCGACACCTCCGTCGCCGTCTCCAGAAAACGGCTCGGGGAAGAGGTGAAGTGAGAGCTTTCGAGGCGCGTGTCCAACACCCGGCGTCGACGACGAACCTCTCTCGCCGAAGACGTCGCAGCCGCGCGGACGCTTCGACCACGAGTCGTCGAGAGGAAGGACAGTTCCGGCCGCGACGAGCACGACCGGTTGCCCACACTGCGCATCGAAGACCTCGCGGCGCGCCCCTGCGATCACTTCGAAATCGTCTTCTATCGTCGAACCCCTAAGAGCGTCGTCTTCTGTGATCGGATCTGTTATGGGCTCTGTGAACCGCCAGCGATACCAGTACCCCGGCGGCACCGAGACCGCTTTTGACCGCTCTCCGACCTTCGTTATCGGCGCGATCAGCAGCGAGTCGCCAAGAAAGAACGCATCGTCTAGGTCTTCATAGACGGAGTCGCCCCCGTGAGAGGCGTCGTCGTTACGAACCCCTCTCGTCTCCATCTCTCCCCGCGGCCAAGAGAGCGGTCTCACCAGCGGATGTCCAGTCTTTGAAGCCTCGAACGCGAGCGTGTAGAGGTACGGCAGAAGCCGGTAGCGAAAACGGATCAAGCGTCCGATCGCGGATCTGTACGGCTCGGGGAAACACCACGGTTCACGCCGCGGCGAGCCGATCACGCTGTGGGTCCGGCAAAACGGCATGAACAACGCCATCTCGAGCCACCTGAGGTAAAGCTCAGGTCCCGGCGCGCCGCTGAACCCTCCGATGTCTGATCCGCTGAACGCGACTCCCGAGAGCCCGAGCCCGACGGCCGTCGCGACTTGCTGATGGAGCCCCTCCTCGCTCGAGTCGACGTCGCCGGTCCACGTCCACGCTGAACGCTGCACTCCCGCCCATCCAGACCGCGACACGACGAACGGCCTGCGATCGGGTCGCGCTCTCTTCAGCCCTTCACAACCCGCTTCATCCATCAAGAGCCCGTAGGTATTGTGAGCCTCGAGGTGGTCGCCACCCCTTCCTTCGATGCTGTGGCGAGCGCTCAACGGGAGCGTCCGATCTCCCCACAACGAGATCGAGGTAGGTTCGTTCATGTCGTGCCAGACACCTGCGATCCCGAGATCGGTCAACCTCAAGTAGAGCTGCGACCACCACTTCCTCGTCCGAGGGTCCGTGAAGTCCGGGAAAGCGGCCCGTCCCGGCCAAACGACCCCAACTTGTGTCTCTCCCGCCGGCGTCGTCACGAAGTGCGCGCCTCGCTCCCCTTCTGTGAACACGTCGTAGTCGCCGTCGATCTTCACCGCGGGATCCACTATCGCGACCAACTGCGTCTCACGGGCCGCGAGCGACTCGGACAACCCCTCTAAGTCTGGAAACCTATCTCTGTTAAGCGTAAAGACGCGATAGTGGTCCATGTAGTCGATGTCGAGGTGGACTGCGCTCAGCGGGAGCCCCTCCTCGGCAAAACGACGAGCTACCTCCTTTATCTCGCTCTCGCTCCTGTATCCCCACCGGCTCTGGTGGTAGCCGAGCGCCCAGCGTGGCGGCAGCTCGTGGCGCCCGGTCAGCTCCCCGTATCGCTCCATCACCTGAGGAAGGGTTCCAACCACCACGAAGTAGTCGAGAGGGCCCCGAGCAAAGCTGATCTCTGCTAGAGACCCACACGTCGCGCCGGTACCTCGGTCGCTCAGGTTCGCGACCGCCTCGTGGGAGTTGTTGTGGAAAACGAGGACGTTTCCTGCAGTGTGCATCCCAACTACGACCGGAATCGAGCAGTAGAGCGGATCTTGGCCCGCACTCCACGCACCACCCGGATCGCGATTCCAAAGCCTGAAAGCGCTCCCCCGCAGGTCGACTCGACCAGCTTGCTCACCGAGGCCCGCGACGACCTCACCGTCACGAAGCCTCCACCGCCACACCCGCGAACCTCCCCTCCGCAACGGTGGCATCTCCTCATGAACGACGTAGCCACTTGCATCGAGTATCTTGACCGCGCCGAACTGGTCGACTTCAAGGGTGAGTTGAGAGGTACGAACCCTTACCCCGTTGTTATCCGCCTCGGCGACGACGGGTGCTCCATTGCGGCCACTGCGGCCGTTGTGGTCAGGGCTAAAGCCCGCTGACAACCCACATAACGGTGTCTCCTCTCGTCGACCCCAGGTGAGACGCAGTACGCCATCAACACTGAAGCTGACCATGAGCTCGTCTTCAACAAACGCGATGCGAAAATCACCGAGACCGACCCGCTCGACAGAGACGATCTTCCCAGGTGTCCTCGTGACGGGACGAGCCCCGTTCGATCCTTTAGTCCTGCCAGTCCTGCCAGTCCTGCCAGTCCTGCCAGTCCTGCGCTTCTCAAACGACATCCGAAGCGAATTTGTAACGACCGCGCACGTCGTCTGGAACCCGAGATCTGAAACGGAGCGAACCACGATGTTGGTCTTTAAGAAAATACGTCGAAGCGAACCGGTCGAACCTCGGTTGCTCGCTTGCACAGTTTCAAAGGTTAGATCGTGTCGATCCGTAGTGTCGAACTCCTCTCATCAGGGATAACGCCTAGCGTCACCACAAATGCAACCAATTCGTGCTCGCGCTGAGCTAGCGTTTGGGGACAATGACCATAAGCGCCGCTCCGCTCCCCCTCTCGTCGTCCAAGCCGGCCGAAGATGACACTGCAACTGTAACTTTGCACACTAACGGCGCGGCCCTTGGGCCGACCGAGCACTCCGAGCACTCGCTACTCGATATTCGACACCACTACCGGCACCGCGTTAGCAAGAGACCCGACACGAGGATGGTTCCTGGAATGATCCGTTACGAAGGTCGCCGGTTACGATTCGCGGTGTCTGACAACGAAGGCGCCTGCGGACTAAGAGGTCAAGGAAGCGAGCCGGTATGGGCAGTGAACATCCACGGCTACTTTGCCGGAGGTGGGATGTACTGGCGCGAGAGCGCACGCCTTGCCCAGAGGATGGGGTGGCGGGTCGTCAATCCCAGTCTCCCCGGCTTTGGTGGCAGCGATCCTCTCGAATGGGAGAAGATCAATATCGAAGAGCTCGCCCACCAAGTCGAGTTGGTTCTAGAACATCTCGACGCTGGTCCAGCCGTCGTCTTGGGGCACTCGATGGGCGGCGCGGTCGCGATCAAATACGCTCACCTCAACCTCTCTCGCACGCTCGGGATTATCTACCGCGACGGAATCGCAACCCCTGCGTGGAAAGCTCGCCACGGTATCGTCCCGACGATCCTCGCTCCGATCCTGCCCGACGTCGCCCCGATGATCGACCTCGTCGGATCGGTCATCTTGGACATCCCTGACCTATTCGTAGGCCGGCTCTTCTCAACAGTTCGATCCCTCGTCCCCGACGTCCGCCGTAACGTCCGCTCTATCGGGCGAACGATCCCGGTCGGCTCGATGCTGATGACCGTCGACCTCAGATCCGAAGTGCGAGAGCTCGCAGCTTCAGGAGTCCCAATGCTCGTCGAGTGGGGTTGCTTCGACAGGGTCGCCAACGCCGTTACTGCAGAGGAGTTCGCCGCTTGCGCAAACAGCGACATCCAGTGGCTCCCAGGCGGACACTCCTGGATGCTCGCACGTCCCCAAGGCCAATCCGACGTGCTGACTTTGATGCCAACGGGCAAGGAGTTCATATCTTTGCTCGAAGAAAGACTCGCGAAACTCTCCGACCTCGACGAGGTCTCGCGGCCACCCGGTAGCATCGCGCAAATTGGTTGACTTTGGCCGGCACGAACCGTTTAGAGCCGCTATTTTGGTAGTGCGATGCCTACGCAGAACACATCCCCTCGTCGCGTGAGAGAGTCCGACGGGGAGAGAACGATCGTCCATCTCTCCGACGTCGTCAGGCGACACCTGCTCGATTCGTCCGGGGAGAGGATCGGACGGATCGAAGACTTGGTGGTCCACTTGGATGAACGAGATCACCCACCGATTGGTGGTGCTGTAGTTCGAATCGGTGCGAGGGACTTGTTCGTTCCAATTCGCAAGATCTCCGGGATCGGTAGCGGGCGTCTCGTTTTCGAAGGAAACCGCGTCGACTTGAGGAAGTTCGAACGCCGCCCGGGCGAACTCCTCTTGGCAAGAGACCTACGTGCTCGCCACTTGATCAACCTCGTGAGGGGAAGCATCATCCGGGCAAACGAGATCGAGCTCACGAACGCATCGGGTGAGTGGGAGGTAGCCGGCGTCGACCCGAACGCGCGCTCGCTCGTTCGCTACCTGCGGCGCTTGGGGCTGAAGGGTGGTAACCAACGAGACACCGTCGTCGACTGGGGCAGCATCGAACCTTTCGTCGCCCACGTCCCCTCCGCTCGCCTCCGGATCCCCTACAGGAAACTGGCGAAGCTTCATCCAGCCCAAATCGCAGACCTCGTCGAAGCGGCCTCCCACGACGAAGGTGAAGAGATCATCGAAGCTGTCGGAGCCGACCGTGAACTAGAAGCCGACGTCTTCGAAGAACTCGACATTGAACATCAAGTTGAGTTCGTCAGAACGCGATCCGACGCCGAAGCTGCACGCCTACTCAGCTCGATGGCGCCCGACGACGCGGCGGACCTGATCATGGAGGTCGATCAAGATCGACGCCTCCCGATACTCGCTCTTCTACCAGACGCGCAGAACCTCAAGATAAAGTCGTTGCTCACTTACAACCCCGAAACGGCAGGCGGGCTCATGATCCCGGACTTCGTCGCCCTTCCCGAAGACACTTCAATATCGGACGTCTTCGAAACGATTCGCCGCTCCAACGTACCGAGCGAGGCTCTAAACGTCGTCTTTGCCACCCGCGACGACGGATCGTTGGCTGGATCCGCATCGATCGTCGCCTTGGTAAAGGCCGAGCCATCGGCTACTCTGGGACAGGTTGCCCGTCCCGATCCCGCACATATTCATGCGGACTGGGATATAGGGGCAACCGTGCGCAAGATGTCGGACTTCAATCTCACCGTCGCACCAGTCATGGACGGTGAGCATAACCAGGTCATAGGCGTGGTGACGGTCGACGATATCTTGGAGCAGATGCTGCCAACCGGGTGGCGCCGAGATTTCGGCACTACCGCGACAGAGGGCTGACGAAGAACGCGAGGAGGAATGATGGAACCACCAGATACCGACTCATATCTAGATTCTCGTTGTCACCCGGTCACTTTGCGCGCGACGTGACCGTCGTTTCTCCGAGGATCTCGCACCGGTTGGCCAAACCGGTCCAGCACGCTCAACAGACACCTCGGAAAGATCTGGTTTTACCTACGAAGCTCTGAGCTGTCTCGAGCGTGCGGTTGAGAACGCATGCGACAGCGATGATGCAAAGGAGGTGAACCATGGGGAGCAAGTACGGCGTCCCTCGCTCGGTGCCGGCTCGGCGCGGTCGAGTCGAAGAAAACCGCTCGACAACCGACAGTGGGGCCGCGACGAACGATTCGATCCAAACGGCGGTACTCGACGAAGCGCACACAGGCGATATTCAAGGCGCGTTCGGCACGATCCGGCAGCACGATACGGACTCTCGACGCACGTGGTTCGCCCGGTTCTTGACACTGCTCGCTATCCTCGGGCCCGGCCTGATCGTCATGATCGGGGACAACGATGCGGGCGGGATAGCTACGTACGCGCAAGCTGGACAGAACTTCGGGCTCACTCTTCTTTGGACCCTTCCACTCCTCGTGCCGGTACTGATCGTGAACCAAGAGATGGTCGTCCGCTTGGGTGCGGTTACCGGCGTTGGTCACGCCCGCTTGATCAACGAACGCTTCGGGAAGTTCTGGGGTGCGTTCTCAGTCGGCGATCTATTCATATTGAACTTCTTGACGATCGCAACAGAGTTCATCGGGGTAAGTCTCGCGTTGGGCTACTTCGGGGTGAGCAAGTACGTATCGGTTCCAATCGCGGCGGCGTCGCTCGTCGCTATGACCGCGACCGGAAGCTTCCGTCGCTGGGAGCGGTTCATGTTCATATTCATTTTCGCCAACTTTCTAGTCATCCCACTCGCGATTTTCAGCCACCCAAAAGCCGGATCGTTCTTTCACGACTTAGTGATACCGGGGGTCAAAGGCGGGTTCAACTCCACTTCAGTCCTGCTCATCATCGCTATCGTCGGAACGACGGTCGCCCCGTGGCAGCTCTTTTTCCAACAGTCCAACGTCATCGACAAACGAATCACGCCGAGGTGGATCAACTACGAACGAGTCGACACCGTCCTTGGCTCCCTCGTAACGGTATTAGCGGCTTCGTTGATAATCGCAGTCACCGCGACCGCCTTCTCGAACACGCCACTTTTTGGACACTTCAGCGACGCTGGAACCGTCGCAACCGGACTAGAACGCTACGTCGGACACGCCGCCGGGACGATATTCGCGATCATCCTGCTCAACGCGTCGATTATCGGCGCCGCGTCGGTGACGCTCGCCACCTCGTACGCATTCGGTGACGTCTTCGGCGCCCACCACTCTCTCCACCGAAGCTGGAAGGACGCGAAGCTCTTCTACGGCGCGTTCAGCGCAATGGTCGTCCTCGCCGCAGGAATAGTGTTGATACCAGGCGCCCCACTCGGGCTTATCACGACCGGCGTCCAGGCACTCGCAGGAGTCCTGTTGCCGAGTGCCACTGTTTTCCTCTTGCTCTTATGCAACGACAAGGAAGTCTTGGGACCCTGGGTGAACCGTCCGTGGCTCAACGTTCTCGCTTCGGTCATCGTCTCGATACTCTTGTTGATGTCCCTCGTCTTGATGGCAAGCACGATGTTCCCAACGATCAACGTCGGAGAGCTATCGACCGTGCTCGCCGGACTCCTCGTCGTCGGATACGTCGTTACCGGGTCCGTGATGATACGGGCGCGCATGAGAAATCGGCCGGTGGAGGTCGAGGTTCGCGAGTCCAGATCCAACTGGCGGATGCCGCCGCTTAACCTCCTCGGCCGGCCGAAGTGGTCAAAGGGTCGTCTCGTTGGCATGTACCTCTTGAGAGGCTACCTGGTAGTCGCCGTCTTACTCTTGGCCGTAAAAGCAGTCGAACTCGGGTTACACGGTTGATCGCTTCGACGCTCGGGTCGGCTAGTTCGGCTCCTCGCTAGTTCTAAGGGGCAACGCGCACGCACGGGGCCGAAGAACCGGCTATTCGACCGGTAACTGGACTATAAAACGGGCTCCAACGGAGCTGTCGGCAATCTTGACCTCGCCTCCGTGTACCCTGACTATCTCGTCGACGATCGCGAGCCCGAGCCCCGCGCCTCCGCGTGGCCTATCTCGAGCCTCGTCCATTCTCGTGAAACGCTCGAATACGCGCAGCCGCTCCTCCTTTGGAATCCCGGGTCCATCGTCTGCTACGACCAACGTAACCCTATCGTCGTCCTGGGAGACTTCAAATGCCACTCTGCTCGACGCGTGGCGAACTGCGTTGTCGCCGAGATTTCGCACAACTCTTCGAAGCTGGTCCGGGTCCCCCTTTACCCTTCCGGCACCCACCAAGCGAAGATCGACACGCGCTGAGTCGTGGGTGCGAATCCGTTCGGCTTCAGACAACACGATCTCGTCGATGTCCACCCACTCCTCGCCGCGCAGCAAGTGGCCCTCGTCACGACGCGCAAGGACTAACAAGTCGTCGACAAGCTTTGCAAGCCGGTTAGCCTCTTCGGTCACCGCATCGGAAACCTCGGTCCAATTTGCGGACTCCGGGTGCGAACTTGCCACCTCGAGCTGTGCGAGCAACGCGGCTATCGGGCTGCGCAGCTCGTGGGACGCGTCGGAAACCAACTGTTTTTGTCGATTAGAAGACGCCTCAAGCCTGGAGAGCATCGCGTTCATAGTTCGCGCCAACCTGCCGATCTCGTCGTCGTAGGGCGGCTCGGGGACGCGACGATTCAAATCTCCGGCGGAGAGCCCGGCGACCTCCGATCGGATCGACTCGACCGGGCGTAGCGCTCGACCCGCGAGCAGCCACGCGAGCACCCCCGATAGCAACACCGCTATTGGGAGGCCAACAACCAGAGCTGCGGCCAACGAGCGTATCGACGTTTCGGCCTGCTGGTAGGAGGCCAGGGCAACGATGGTCAACGGGCCGTTCCCAGAGTTTACGACCCTCGCTACCAAGAGATCCTTCTCGTCGCCTTTTAGAACGCCATGAACCGTCGTTACCTCCACCTTTGCACCCCGAGGTCTCACAAAACGAGGGATAGATCGATTGACCAGATCGGAAGAGGCCCACAGGACTTTCCCGTTCGCGTCGATGACCTCTGCGGCCGCACCTGGACGCACGGGGAGGTTCGGGGGAACGCTGCCTCGGGCAACGATCGACGACACGTCTGCGAGCTGGGTCAGAGCCGTGTTCAGGATTACCTTGTTCAAAGAACGATTCAGGATCCAGACAAGTCCTGCGCCGCCGGCGGCCAGCGTGACTGCCGACACCAGCAATGCGGCGATAACTATTCGCGCCCTAATCGACCGAAGTCTCGGTCTAGCGGTCTTCATCGTAAAGATCGCCGTTCAAATCCCGCTCGGGTTCAGGCGATACCCAACACCTCTAACTGTCTCGAGTGAAGACTTCGCTAACGAGTCATCGATCTTTCTTCTGAGGTAACCCACGTAGACCTCGACGATGTTTGGGTCGCCCTCGAACTCATCCCCCCAGACGTGATCGAGTATCTCTCGCTTCGAAACCGCCTCGCCTGAAAACCTCATGAGGTACTCGAGGAGCGAGAACTCCCTGGGAGTAAGATGAATCTCGATCTCTCCGCGGTGACACCTGTGCTCTGCTGGGTCTAGCGTGAGTGACCCAACACGTAGTACCGCCGGCCTTTCCCTACGGCCCCTTCGAAGCAACGCCCTGATGCGCGCGAGTAGAACGACAAAGGAAAACGGTTTCGACAAGAAGTCGTCCGCCCCAGTATCGAGTGCCTCGGCTTCATCCAAGTCTCCATCCTTCGCCGTGAGCATCAGAATCGGTACCCAGTTCCCCTCAGCTCTCAGCGTCGCGCACACTTGATAACCGTTTATCTCCGGCAACAAGATGTCCAAGACGATTAGGTCATAGGAGTGCCCGCGGGCCTTTGCGAGCCCGTCACTGCCGGTCCGGGAAACTTCGACCGCGAATCCTTCGTCCCTCAGACCCTTAGCGACCGCAGTCGCCAAGTGCTCCTCATCTTCTATAACCAAGATGTTCATTACATGATTCTCGCGGGATTTCACCCAAAAGTGCATCCGCCGGATCCCGACACGTTAACCAGGGATATTAACTTCGATGGACGGTTACCCCTCTGTCACCGCGGCAGTCGCAAACGTCGCTATCGCTCAAACGCCGGCTTACGTCCAGCCATATCCCACTTCTCCTCCGTGATACGCAAAGATAGTGAGATGAGAGGTCTTGAGAACACAACGTTTCCCGCCTGACCCGTGATCACAACGCTGCTCCACCCGATACTCGGCCTCCACGGGATACCCGCGTACTGCGTCGTCGCCGCCTTCGTCTTCGCCGAAGCATCGGTGATGTTCGGGTTCATATTCCCCGGCGAGACCGCCGCTCTACTCGGTGGAGTCCTCGCGAGTACCCACCATGTATCACTTGGCTACATGATCGCGGTCGTCGTTCTCGCTGCGATCGTCGGAGACTCGTTGGGATACCTTATAGGGGCCAAGCTGGGGCCGAGAATCCTTCGGATGAAGATCTTGAAAAGGCGCTTGAAGATGGTCGAATCGGCGATGGACTTTCTACGTAGAAGAGGGGCGCTCGCTGTGTTCGTCGGACGCTTTACAGCGTTCTTTCGCGCAATGGTGCCTGGACTGTCTGGAATGTCGGGAATGCGCTATCGAATATTCCTACCCGCGAACGTCGCCGGTGGCATTATATGGGGCGCCGGATACACACTGCTCGGCTTCGCGGCAGCTAGCGCCTATACGAGCATCTCGCGCTACTCGGGATGGGCTTCAGATCTTCTCGCACTGCTCGTCGTCGTAGCGATCGCTACGATACTCGTCGTGAGGCGCCGTCGAGAACGCGTGCCTATGAGATGAACTCGTTGAAATACCGACTGAGCGTCCGGTTGGACTCTGAATCGCTCAAGTCGACATTCGGTTGCCCGGGGTTGCGATACCAGGGTCGTACGTAGCACTTGATCACTCGGAAGATCTTGCCCCATACCTCAACGTCTTGTGCAGAACTCGATAAGACTCACCTCTAGCCACTGTCTCGAGCTGCTCTATGGAGCTGATCATGGGCGGTCCGGTACTAAAGACTTGTACTCTTCGCGGCTCGCTGCCATAGTTGATGCCGTGAGCCGTGTTGTCCACGTTCCCTACACCATCGAGCAGGACGAAGATGGGGTGTGGTGTGCTTCGGCCCAGCTACGCGTCGGCGTGGGCGCCGTCGGTGACGGTGAGACCCAGGAGGCAGCGATAGCTGACCTCCGTGAGGCGCTCGCAGCGTTGATTGCCGAGGTCGGCGCACCTCCCGAGCTCACGGTGACGCTCGACGTGGCCTAGTGGCAAAACTCCCGGTAGTCTCTGGGGTCAAGGTGGTCAAGGCCCTTGAGCGAGCTGGCTTCGAGGTAGCCAGGGTCAGCGGAATCCATCACGTGCTCCAGCACCCTGACGGCCGTGCGGTGGTGGTGCCGGTACACCCCGGCCAAGACATTGCGAAGGGAACTTTGCGCAGCATCCTCAAGCTCGTGGACATGACCCCAAAGGACCTCCACAACCTGCTCTAACCGGCAGCGGACAGGACTCTCACGGTGTACCTCGAGGCCCCTGTCACGTCCCTCCGACCGCCTGGTGCGTGTGCCCACGTCTCGTACACCACTCGTTGGGACTCAACCCCAGGACTTAGTTCCTTAGCACACCTGTATTCCGTTATGGCAGATATCTTGAGAGATCAGATCGCCGCACAGCTTGAGTCCGCTAGCACAAATAACCTTGAGTCCGTCGGCGTCATAGCAGCCGCACTGGCGTTTGTCGTAGCTCTCCTGGTCGTGAGAGCGACCCATGGAAACGATCCGAGTTGGTGGTGGTGGTGGTATCCACTGCCAGGATTCATGATTCCAACTGCGATCGTCGGGACACCTCTACTGCCTCCAACGAAGAAGCGCCAGTTCCAAGATGGACCCGACATACCCAGTCTTCTAGAGGGGTTCGCTGCCAGTTCGACGACGCTGGAGGAAATGCTCGCAATCCTGCTCCAGGGCCTCCAAGCCAGCTGGGAAGAGAACGACAAACTCCTTCGCCAAGAAGCCTGGTGTCTTAAGTGGGGACTTATCTCGTTCAGCCTGATCACGATTGCCAGTATCGGGGTGTATACTTGGGGACTGCGTTAGGAGAGACATGACCGACACTACGTCATCCGCCAATGAGTTAGGCCAGAATCGAAACGACGAACGCGACGATGCCAACCGCGGCACTCCCATCACGGTCCCAAAGATCGACTTCACTAACACGAGGAGTATCAAACTCGTTGAGGTTCGTAAAGGTTTCGGTTTCGGCTCCGTAGGGGGCATTGGGCCAGCTACTCGAGACCACCAAGAAGAGGTTCAAACGGAGGCCTAACACGTATCACCTGACTTCGTTGGTGGCTGTACAACCCAGTCTGCTCGTAGCTCCCTTCACCGCTCAAGTCCCTCGCCGGCGGGATCGCCTGAGAGCGCTCAGGTTGACCACCACTATCCCAAGCAGTGCCTTGATGCCTGGTCCCAAGGCCAGGGAGGTGGGTGAAGATCCTCTTTGGCCTTGGCGCTCTTCTACCCCTTGGTCCTTAGCTGCTCTGGCCCTGTTGTAGTCGGTCAAGAGATCAAAAGGGGGGGCCAGGAGACGACCCTGGCTAATAAGTGCCCGGCTCGCCTTTAGCGGCCGGGCACAAAGGAGAAGAGGAGAACAGCCAGAATGGCTGAGGGTTCGATTTCAAGCCCTACTCAAGTGGTACTCGGATGCCTCAAGGCTCAACCCCTCGATGCCAGGGCCTGAGCTTCAAGACATGGGGTTGCCTGGAGATCGGGACCTCGTGTGATAACTTTCCTTACGTAGTCAAGCACAGTTATCCACAGGCACAAGGGTGCCAGGGTGTGCTTGATTTTGAGAGTGATTTTTGAAAACGTGACATGATGATTTTGTGTGAGAGTTGAATGTGAAATGTGATGTGAATGTGTGAGATGTGTGTGAGATGTGATTTGAAATGTTGAGTGAAGAAATGGTTAGTGTCACTTGCCAGTCACATGGGACTCTCATGTTGGAAGACACGGGGTGATCCGCCGAGGAAAGCACTCCAGATACGGTTGTTGGCTTGGATCTAACAAGAAGGTCCACTGCGACGTCGTAGGCGTAGATTGCTGCGTTGTATGTGTAGAAATTGGTGCCTTTGTCCACAGTGCGAAGCGGACGCTCAAAGAAACCTCGGTGATCTCCACCATGCTCATGTTGTAGCACTGTATCTTAGCGTCTGCAACGGGAGGGGGATGCGAAGAGGACATGGCATCCGTGTTCGGGTTTTCCCATAACTCGCCTATAGACCGGGACCGACACGCTGCCTACTTGGACGCGACGACGCTGGCTGGTAGCGCCTTACCGGCCGACGCGTAAACTTTTTTGATCTCGGGCGTCGCGGCGGCGATCTCGACGGGGGTGGGCTTGTCCGCTAAGAAGAGAGAGATCTGCTTTATCGCAGAAGACGTATCGTGATCTTGTTGATACTCGATCAGTCCCAGGAAGAGGTGTGGTTCGGCGAATCCTGGGCTGACCTTTGTGGCTTTTTCCACCAAACTTCTCCCCGCCGAGATGACCGATGGATCTTTTCCGTCGACTCCCGCTTGGTACTCGATCCAGCCGAGTTCGGTAAGTGCGACGGGTTGATTTGGGTCCGTTAAGAGCACGCGATGGTAGAGGCTTAAAGCGGTAGCCATCTTCCCGTTCTCGACGAGGGTCGCGGCCTGAGCGAGCTGACGTTCGATCTGTTGAGAGGAGTTCACATCGACGCTTCCACTCAAGACCTGACCTGGAAGCCGCCTGGAAGAGAGCTGGTTGACCAAGAGGATAGAACCGGCGAAGACGAGAACGACGATGCCGACCACTAGAATCGATCTTCTCCGCCTGGGGCGAGAGGGTGAACGATGTTCGGATGCGTGTACGCCGCTAGCATCGCTGCTCGCGGCGTCGCTCTCGCTCTTGGCGCTGAGCCGTTCTAGTTGCGCTACGACGTCTGAAAGGAGTAGTTCGTCCCGGCCTCTCAAGACCTCGTAGTCGCTCTCGCTCAGGTCGCCCGCGGCGTGCTCACGCTCTGAATCCGCAAGGGACGCCAACAGGAAGTCGCGTTGGTCCCTCAAACTCCAGAGCTCGCTGCTTGTCGCTTCGGTTTCGTTCATCTCCTATCGGCCCCTCTTCAGCCGATCGAACTCGGCGGATCTGCGCCAGAAGAAGACTCCGATGCCGACGACCGCGACGAAGCCGGCGAGCGCGGGAACCACCCATACCGTGGCGACAAGACCCGACGTCGGCGGGCGCAAGAGGATCGTTGGACCGTACTGGCTAACTAGAGAGTCCCTAATCTGGGTGTCGCTGTAGCCGGCGGCCACCATCTTGGTGATCTCATGTCGCACGGCAATCGAGGTCGAAACCGTGGAGTCTGCGACCGAAACGTCCTCGCAGCTCGGACAGCGGATCCCGGACTCGATAGAACGCGCCCGTTCGGAGTTGGTCAACCGTGCACCAGAGAACGCTCCGCTTCCAATCAGTAGGGCAACCGCGACGACTACGAGAAGTGAGACGAGCTCCAGCCAACCCAACTTGGACGACGCGCGGATGAGACCGCTGTTGGCGCGGTGATCACTGTCGTCGAGACCAGCCGGCTTGATCCCCGACTTATCCTCCACTCGAGTGAGACCTCGCAAAAGAGAGAGACGCGTCGAGCTGCTTCACATCGAGCGGACCGACGAGTACGGTTACAACGACTCCTTTCGGGTTGATCAAGAAAGTGGTCGGCGGTGATCCGACTCCGTAGGCGTTCGCTATCTTTCCTCCCGGATCCGAGATCGCCGGCCATCGAGCTCCGTAGGTGGCTACGAACTGGCGCGCCGAGGCCAGGTAGTCCCTGAAATCGACACTCACGAGCGCGGCGCCGTTTGGAGTCTCTTGTTGTTGGAAGTTGAACGCGACGAGATTCGGCTCTTCGGACTGGCACGCTGGACACCAACTCGCGAAGAAGTTCACAAATACGTACCTCCCCTTGAACTGGGAGAGCTTTACCGTTCCTCCGTTGAACGTCGTACCGGAGAACTGTGGAGCGAGGCGCCCGAGTAGCGGGCTGTCGGCTTGAAAGGCCTGCACGGGTGGACGCGTCGCTAGGACGACGGCGAGGACGACGAATCCCACGATGACGGCCGTCGCGATCCAAAAGGCGACCCTTCGCCCGGACCGTCCCGACCGTCCCGGACGCACCGGACGCGCCGAACCCCCGGGGGACGGGTGTGGCGCCTCGTTGCGACCAGGTGTTGTTTGAGGCGTCTCGAGCTTTAGTCTGGTCAACTTCTCTCGAGCTCCAAAGGTGGCTCGTCCACCTGTCGAGTGTCTGTCGCGCGTTGTTCCAACCGGTGGAGCTGGCCGTCGTCCGAGGGGTCCTTTTTCTCAGGCGCCGCCATCTCTGACACCGGGTCGGTCGGGCGCCTGCGACGGCGACCGGGGACGAGTGCGAGCACGCCGCCCGCACCGATGAGCAGACCACCGGCCCAAATCCACGCGATAAGGGGCTCTATCACCACCCCGACCGCTATCGAACCAGCTGGAAGGTTGGTTATGACCTGTCCGCCCGACGCCGGGCCGTCGCCGCCTATCGCGTCGAACGTCAAGTACACGTCCCCGAACAGACCCGAGTCGATCGCCGGCGTACCAACCGGTGCAGAACCACTACCTCCGAACTGGCTCACGGCAGGCTTGAAGACCCCTCCCCCGTCGACCTTGACGAGCGCTTCGGTCGCAGTGCGCACCGGGGTGCGAACCGTCGTAACTCTTTCGAACTCGAACGAGTGACCGTCGAATGTCACGACACGGTGTGGAGCGAGTGCGAGCTCACTTCGCTGCGCAAACGCCGTCGAAGCGGCGACTCCGACGGCGAGGACGACGACACCTAAGTGGACGATCATTCCACCGTTTGCACGCCCGACGAGTCCTCGCCACGCTCCCGCTCCACGCCGCAGGCTCGCGCGTACAGATAGTGCGAGAGAACGAAGCGCTGACGCGGCGGCGAACGCCCCGAGCGCGAACGCGGTGAGAGGTGCGGGGCCTCGAACCCCGCCGACGACACAGGCGACGAGAGTTAGTCCTCCAATCCACGCCGGGATCTTGATCCTATGCCAGAGGACTCCTGGATCGATCTTGCGCCAACTGAGCGCCGGGGCGACCGCCATCAGCAACAAGATGAAAATAGCGACGGGAACCGCAACGGTATTGAAGTACGGCGCCCCAACTGTAACTTGACGATTCGTCAACGCCTGGTAGAGGAGTGGGAACAGCGTTCCGAGCATCACGACGAACGTGAATCCGATGAGAATCACGTTGTTGACCAAGAACGCTCCCTCGCGACCTAATGGAGCATCTATTCCACCCGGAGATCGAAGGCGATCACCTCGAAACGCAATCAACCCGAACCCGGTTACGACGACGACGGCGAACAACCCGATCAGCAACGGTCCGAGGTTCGACTCCGAGAACGCGTGGACGGACTCGATTACTCCTGAGCGAGTCAGGAAGGTGCCGAGAATTGTTAGCGCGAAGATCGAAATCGATAGCGAGAGGTTCCATACGCGAAGAAGACCCCTGCGCTCTTGAACGAGGACCGAGTGAAGATACGCGGTGGCACAAAGCCACGGCATGAGGGCCGCGTTCTCAACTGGGTCCCATCCCCAGAACCCCCCCCATCCAAGGACCTGATAGGACCACCAAGCCCCGAGGACCAACCCGAGCGACAGAAACGTCCACGCTATTAACGTCCAGCGGCGCGTCTCCACCTGCCACCGCTCGCCCACTCTTCCGGTCGCGAGCATCCCTATCGAGAACGCAAACGGAACTGTGAACCCGACGAATCCCAGGTACAAGAGCGGCGGGTGGATCGCGACCAACGGGTTGTCTTGTAAGAGTGAGTTGGGGCCCAACCCGTTCGAGACGGCGTGGGTCGTAACGAACGGATTCGCGGGCCCAATCATCAGTCCGAAGAAAAACGCGGTCACCGCGTACATGACCAAGGTCGCCCACGCGACAACTGGATCGTCCGCTACCTTCTTGAACCGCCAGACGACGGCCGCGGTGAAGACGGCGAGCGCGAGTCCCCAGAGCAAGATCGAACCCGAGAGCGCAGACCACATCCCAGTTATCGAATACAAAAGAGGTGTCGCCCTGCTGTTGTTTTGAGCGACAAAGAGGATCGAGAAGTTGTGGGTTATGAGCGCGGTCTCCATGGCACCGGTCGCGAGTCCCGCTCCGGCGAGCACTATCAGTGCGTAAGGACGGCCGTCCAAGCGGCCGTCTGCAACCTTGCCGGCGTGGCGGCGAACGAGCGAGACCGCTAGAACGATCACGCCGATTACCGCGGCCGAAAACGTGAGTAGTACTCCCATCCTTCCGAGTATCGCTGTCATCGGACTGCTCTTAAGCGGGCGGTCTCCAACGGACTCTCACCCGTGTTCAATGGATCGATCCGTTTGGAGCCCGTACTCGGGAAGGGTAAGAAGCGATGTACTGGGCCGAGTGCTTGACCATGATCCGGTTCGAGAGAAACGTCAACGAACCCGTCGAGACGAAGTGCCCGACGACGATGACGGGGATGTCTGGTTGGAAGAGCTGTGGAGGAGACCCGACGTTGACGACGGGAATCTTGTGCCCCCCTCCCGAGACTTCAAAGTTCGCTCCGTCGGAGGTTCTTCGGATACTCCCGGGAACGACTACGCCTTCGAGGCGAAAGTTGGACGTGCCAAGGGTTGACTTGGACGTCAACGCTTGCTGGACGGTCTCGAAGTAGTTCAACGAGTTGCCTATCCCCTCTCCGAGAAGGAACGCGACGGCGCCAATGAGCACCACTCCAACGATCGCGAGACGTAGTCGATGCCTGCGACGCAGTGGCGCTATACGCTGCGTTCTCCCTCCCGCATCCGCCTCTTTCACCTGGGATCGAGTCGCGTCACCATGCGCTTCTCGGTCGTGGTCGAACATTGCGATCTCAGGCATCGTCGCTCACCTAAAACTCCTCGGAACGATCCGATCCCACCGGTTCGTCTTGTAACGTCCCCTCTCGCGACTGGAAGCGAGGCTCTGCGTCGTCGACGGCGTCGACCGTACGCAAGAGGCGACGCCTTCTAAGTACGATCCCGATCGAGTAGACGAAGAGCACGGAGAGGCAGACTACGTATCCCGCATCCACGTACTTCATCGCTCACGCCCTACATTCATCGCTCACGCCCTACATTCATCGCTCACGCCCCGCCGGCGCCCCCTCGGCGTGCACCGGCGTCCCAAGATCCGACTCGGCCCATCGCTCTCCGAGTGAGATCGCAAGCTCCCGATCCCCGATACGGTCCTTCAAGAGTTGGACCTGGTAGAGCCGTACGACCATCCAGACGAAGAGTAGGGTGAAGGCGACGAACCCCAACAACAGCGTCCAGGCCATCGAACCGTGGATGGTCGGAGTGATGTTCGGGTTCAACACGGTCGCGTTCTGGTGAAGGGTGTGCCACCAGACGACGGAGAAGTGAACGATCGGAACGTCGACGAACGCGACGAGTGCCGCGACGGCGCAACGGCGGGCTCTGATCTCTGGGTCAGCGGGCACGCGCCGCAACGCCATATAGCCGACGAAGAGGACGAGGAGTAGGGCGGTGCTCGTCAGGCGAGCGTCCCAGGTCCACCAAACTCCCCACGTCGGCCTGCCCCATATCGATCCCGAGACCAGGGTGAGAGCGTTGAACACAACTCCTACCTCGACCGACGCCGCGGCCAGCCTGTCCCAAAAGAGCGATCTGGTTCGTTTCCACAGGTACAACAAGCTTGATAGAGCAGCGAGGCCGAACGCCAAGTAGAGCGCTACCCAGGCGACCGGCGGGTGGATGTAGACGAGGCGGACCAGGTTGCCTTGGACTTTGTCGGGCGGAGTAACCCAGAGCCCGAGCCATACCGTCGCGGCGATCGAGACGACCGCGAGGGCGCCGATCACGGTCGTGAGACGAGGTCTGACCAGGCCGTTATTCACGCGGCTGCTTTTCACGGGGCCGTTTTTCACGCGGCCTCCTGAAGTGGACCGTAGAGGACGACCCCGACGACGAGATACACCGCGGCGAACGCTGCGAGTATGCGCAGCCACTGCGTCCCGCCGGATCCGGCTCCACTCAAAGCTGTGGACCACGCCTTAGAACCCGCTATCAAGACCGGTGCGAGCACCGGGAGAACGAGGAGTGGAAGTAGCGTCTCTCGCACCCTCAAACCCGCCGAGAGAGCTCCGTAGATCACCCCGGCGCACGCGAGACCGACCGTCGCGAGCAGCGAAGCGGTGATCGCGATCCAAGCGGTGTGAGTTCTAACACCGAAGAGAACGGTAATACCTGCCCATAGGAGAACCTGCAAGATAGCGAGCTGGACCGCGATCGCTAACGCTTTGCCGAGGAATATCCCCGCCGGATCGATTCCCAAGAGACGCATGCCGTCTCGTGTTCCCTCGTCCGATTCGATCGCGAAGCTCCGTTGGGTGGTGAGGACCGCCGAGAAGAGCACGGCGAGCCAGAAGAGGCCCGGCGCGAACGAGCGCAGCGTGCTCGCGTCGGGACCGAGTGCGAAGGCGAAGAGGACGAGCGTGAGGAGTGCGAACGGCAGTATCTGCCAGATCCCGACCCGCGACCTGATCTCGATGCGAAGGTCCTTACCGGCGACCAAGATAGTATCACGCCACATCGGCACGGCTCCTCTCGGTGAGAGATCGAACCCGCTTGCGTCCACCCGTTGTCTCGCCGACGACCCTACCGCCGGCGAGGGTGATCACACGATCGGCGAGCGGGACGGCCAACTCGGGCTCGTGGGAGGAGAGTAGGACGGTCGCACCAGAGCTTGCGGCTTCTTCGATCAAGACTCCGAGTAACTCCCTCGTCGACGCGTCGAGGCCCGCGTGGGGTTCGTCGAGAAGCCAGAGCTCGGGTGATCGTGCGAGGAGCCCCGCGATGACGACGCGCCGGCGTTGACCGGCGGAGAGCCTGCCGACCTGGGTCTTGCGGAGCCGCCCGACGATCCCCAACCGTTGAAGAGCGGGGTCCGCCCGAGCGATATCCGATCGAGCGGCGCGCAGGACAAATCGAACGTTCTCGACGGGGTTGAGCTCGTCGTAGAGGTGGGCGGCGTGGCCGAGGAGCCCGACGCGGCGCCTTATCTCGAGCGGGTCTGCGACGACGTCGCAGCCGAGGATGACGGCGTCGCCGGAGGTGACGGGCAGTAGGCCGGCGCACGCCCGAAGCAGGCTCGTCTTGCCGGCGCCGTTCGCTCCGAGAAAGACCGCGACGTCGCCGTACGCGACGTTAAGATCCACGCCGGCGAGGGCGGGGAACCGACCAGCGAGCGCGACGGCGGCACGAAAATGGATGGCTGGGGGCGTCACCTTGGTAGACATGCTAGGTCGAAGCGCGACGGTAGACCAGGCGGGCCCCAATTTGCTGCTCAGCTCGTCGTGAGTCGATGCAGTCCGACCAGGTTGAGGAGACCGGCGAACTGGGCGGAGAGCCAGCCGAGTTGGCCCGCTATGAGGAGGGACCCGAAGACGACCATCACGACGCCGCCGGCTAGGTTGACGACCCACACGCGCGATCTGGCCCTCGCGATGAGAGAGGTGAGGCGGCCGAAAGCGAGGCCGGTGACGAGGAACGGGACACCGAGACCGAGTGAGTACGCGAAGAGAAGTACGACTCCGTCGGCGAGACTCGACTTCAAAGAGGCGAGCCCGAGGACCGCGCCGAGGACCGGTCCGATACACGGCGTCCACGCGAACGCGAACGCGGCTCCCATCACCGGCGCGGTCCACGCCCCGAGACTCGACGGTTTCACGAAGAAGCGGCGCTCTCGCATCAACCTCGCCGCCCCGGAGGCCGGTCGAGGTCCCAACTTCGACCAAACTCCGCTCGGAAGCGTCGAAACCAAGAGCATGACGCCGAACACGACGATTAGTACTCCAGCGACTGACGTGAGGGCGGTCTTGTGCGCACCGAGGAGCTGGCCGAGGCCAGAAGCTGCCGCACCGAGCGCGACGAAGACGACCGTAAACCCCGCGACGAACGACGCGATCTGGCGCAACAACGAACCGTTCGATAGAGCGCCACGACCGTCTCTGCCGGACTTCAACTCCGCCGCGGAGAGCCCGCTCACGACGGAGATATAACCGGGGACGAGCGGAAGGACGCACGGGGATAGGAACGAGATGACGCCGGCGCCGAACGCGACGGCGATGCCGAGCGGGTTCGCGGTGATCGCCGCCGTCACGGTGAAAGTCGGTATCAACGTCGTGCTCCCCGCAAGCTATCTACCCAAGAGTTCCACGGAAGAACCACGAGAGACGAACCTTGGGCCAGACCCCGGAGCTAACCGGAGCTAACGCTGGACCTGACCTCGGACCTGGGCGAGGTCGGCTTCGACCATCATCGTTACGAGCTCTGCGAAGTCGACCTCGGGCTCCCAGCCGAGCTCGTCGCGGGCCTTCGTCGGATCGCCGACTAAGAGGTCGACCTCTGCGGGACGCAAGAATCGCTCGTCGACCCCGACGTGCTCCGCCCAGTCGAGGCCGGCGACGGAGAACGCGAGTTCACACAGCTCGCGCACCGAGTGGGTCTCGCCGGTCGAGATGACGAAGTCACTCGGCTTGTCTTGCTGGAGCATAAGCCACATCGCGCGGACGTAGTCCGCGGCGTACCCCCAGTCGCGCTGGGAGTCGAGGTTGCCGAGCAAGAGCTTCTCCTGGAGTCCACAGGCGATCCTCGCGACGCCGTATGTCACCTTACGGGTGACGAATTCGAGACCGCGGCGTGGCGACTCGTGGTTGAACAGGATCCCGGAGGACGCGTGCAGGTCGTAGCTCTCGCGGTAGTTGACCGTTATCCAGTGCCCGTAGACCTTCGCGACTCCGTAGGGACTGCGCGGGTAGAACGGGGTCGACTCGTTCTGGGGTACTTCGAGCACCTTTCCGAACATCTCGGACGAACTCGCCTGGTAGAACCGGATCTCGGGGTCGACGGTTCGGATCGCGTCGAGCAGACGGGTCACACCGAGAGCGGTCGTCTCGCCGGTGAGGACCGGCTGACTCCAGCTCGTCTGCACGAACGACTGGGCGGCGAGGTTGTAGACCTCGTTGGGCCGGTGGTCACGCAAGACGCCGATAAGGGAGACCTCGTCCAAGAGGTCTCCGGCGACGAGCTCGATGTCGTCTTGGATCGCGGCGATCCGCTCGAAGTTGACGGTGCTCGAACGCCGCACCATCCCGATGACGTCGTACCCCTGCTCGAGCAGAAACTCCGCGAGGTAAGAACCGTCTTGACCCGTAACTCCTGTGATGAGGGCCCGTTTAGCCATCTATTGGTCTCCCGCCTCTCTAACTCGTCTAACTCGTGGTCGTGTTCGCGACGTCTAAATCCTGTCCATCACGGTAGCGCAACCGTGGAGGCCGCTCAGGTCCACCGAGGCAAACTGGGAGTCCGTCGGCTCCGCGCAGCAGAACCACGGCTCTGTGAGGTGCGGACGGTCCTGCGCTGGAACGTTCGAACGCAGCGGTGAGTCGGCGGAGCGAGCAGTTGCGCGACGACTCTGAGACCGACGATGGGGAGACGTCGCCTCCAGCTCGGCCCTCGCCGTCTCAAACGCACGCTCCGGTGTCCAGTTGGACTCCGCGGCCTCCTCTGCGAGCTCGCCGAAGCGCTCCTGAAGAGCGTCGAGCCGGGGATCGACGGCCGTCCACGACCACGCGAGACGCTCCTCGTCGTAAGGACCGAGGATGCCGTCCAAGCGCCCCGAAGTGATCAGGAGCGACCCGTCGGGAACGAGGAGGCGAATCGTCATCTGCACGAAATCGACGTTGCCGACGAGGTCGCAACGATCGATGAGGTCAAACAAGTTCGTCAAGTCCTCAAACGTCGTCCACGGCGTGAACGGCAGGAGTGACGGCCGGGGCTCTATTCCAACACGACGCAGTACCCCGACGGCCTCGATCTCGTCTTCGACACTGTGGCCTTTGTCCAAGATCTCTAGGATCTTGTCACTCGCCGCCTCGAACGCGGACACGACGAAGAGGCAGCCTGCGTCCGCGAACTCCTCGAAGAGCGCGCGGTGACGAAGTATGTGCTCCACCTTCGCGGTCACGTCGAACGTGAGATCAGGAAACGTCGAGTGCACCGCGTCGACTACCCGTCGCGCCTGATGGGGACCGTTCAAGAAGTCGGGGTCCCCGAACGTTATGTGCTCGGCTCCGAGGTCGACGAGCTGCGCGACGTCTGCGACGACGACGTCGGTGCCGACTAGGCGAGTCCTACCGTCGTAGACGACGGGAACCGGGCAGTGCCGGCACCTGTGCGCGCACCCGTGGCTCGCTTCTACGTAGCCGGCGAGCCGCAACCGGCCGAACGCGCTGAGGTGGGCGTAGCGTTCCAACGGCGGCAACAGGTGACGAGCGGGAAGGACGAACTCGGTTCGCCCGAGCGACACACGCACGCTCTCTACGCCGTTCCCGTCGTGATGAGCTTCCAACGCGTTCGCCCAATCGATGAGCGCCGGCTCGTACTCTCCCGCGATCACGTGATACGCGACGTCACCTCGTGAGTCCCGCCTCCCGACCGCCGCGTAGAGACCGTAGAGGCAGATCTTTGGATGCGAGACGATCGTTTGGATCTTCGCGACGAGTCCGAGAGCGAGACGTAACGCGGTGTGCATCGGAACCGATATCGCGATCGCGTCCGACCATAGAACTGCGTCGACGTCGAGATCCTCGACCGACAGATCGAGGCATCGAACGTCGTGTGAAGCAGCCAAGAGGGCGGCGGCGGGCGACGCGACGTGGAGAGGCTGGTGGCCGAGCTCGTAGGTCGACACGAGCAAGATACGCATCCTTGGACCTTAGTGGAGGTTTCGTTCAAGTGACGTCGCGGCGAAACGTCGTGAAGTACCCGAGCAACGCCGTTCCGACCCCCCACGCGACGAGTGCGAGCCCCCCTGCCCACCAGCTGAGCAACTCGTTCGGCACGACCGACGGTCCGTTTTGCCCGCCTCGCGTCAGGCCGCCCGCGAGTGCGGCCGCGTCTTGGTTCGGAAGCCAGTTCAGCTCGATGTGAAAGAAATGGTAGACGAGCTCGACGAGGACCGGCTCTAGCACCAACGACAGCCCGATCGCGAGCACCACTGCTGCAATCTGGTTCTTGACCAAGGCGCCGACCCCGACGCCAAACACCGCGAGCAACGCGAACGCCCCTATCAACCCGGGTGCGACCGGCGGGATCTGACGCACCAACGCATCGACTGAGCCGCCCTCGCTCACTAGAAGCGGCACTCCCATAACTGCGACGAGAACGAAGCTCGCGACGCACAAGACTATCCCCCATATCCCCGACGCGAGAGCCTTCGCGAAAAGCAGCACTCCGCGACGCGGGGTAACCAAGAGCGACGTCGTGATGACCTTGTGGCGATACTCTCCGGTCACGCAGAGTATCCCGATCAGCGGCCCTACGATCCCTACCGCGCCGTAACCCGCGCCGACTAACTCTCGAAGGCGCCCGATACTGTGTGGCGCGCCAAACGACACTCCGAAGCCGGGGTTGACGAACGCCGCGACGATCCCGAGCGCGCTGAGCACCAGCGTGACGGCGAGGACGACCCAAGGACCCGGCGTAGTACGGAACTTGAACAGCTCTGAGCGAAGGACCCTGATCACGAACGGCCTCCGAGAGAAGTGGTCAGTTCGAGGAAGAGCTCCTCGAGCCCCCGGTGTTCCGATACCATCTCGTAGACGACGATCTGGTTCGACGCGAGCAACGGACCGAGCTGCTCTGGAACCGCACCGTCGACGACGACGATACCGGGGGCGACCTCGGTTGGTACGAGTCGGGCGTCTTTGGCGACGCTAACGAGTCGTGCGGGTTCTGGGGTGCGCACCCGCATCGACGGGCGGACCTGCGCGGCGAGCGAGGAGAGAGGGCCCTCGGCTCGCAGCTCCCCCTCGGAGACGATCACGACGTCGTCGACCGTCTGGGCCATCTCCGCGAGCAGGTGCGAGGAGACTAAGACGGTGCGACCTTCAGACGCGAGGTGACGCAAGAAAGCACGTAACCACGCTATTCCCTGGGGATCGAGGCCGTTTGCCGGCTCGTCGAGGATCAAGACGCCGGGATCGCCGAGCATCGCCCCGGCGAGTTCGAGCCTCTGTCGCATCCCGAGCGAGTACCCGCCCACTTTCCTCTTCGCGTCCGCGCTCAGACCGACGAGGTCCAGCACCTCTTGAACACGGTCGCGATCGATCCCCGCCGCGATCGCGATCATCGAGAGGTGCGAACGGGCTCTCCTCGATGGATGAAAGCTCGTCGCCTCGAGCACCGCTCCGACGTTGCGCGACGGGAAAGCGAGGTCGCGATAGTTCGATCCGCCGATAGTCGCGGTTCCAGAGGTTGGAGAGACGAGATTGAGCAGCATGCGAAGCGTCGTCGTCTTGCCCGCACCGTTTGGACCGAGAAATCCCGTGACACGCCCCGGCTGTGCGGTGAACTCCAAACCGCGCACCGCGCTCACCTTTCCGAAACGCTTCGTCAACCCTCGTACTTCGATAGGAACGCCCTGCACCCAACTATCTTAGATTGATCCGTCGACGACGACGTCAATTAGGTCTCTCGCCTCACGCAGGGCAGCCTCGACGGCGTCTGGCGACGTCGCCCGAGCGAAGACGAAACCTAGATATCGATCTCCCTCCGGGACCGGCCTGACCGGCCTCCCCGGCGCGACTCTCACGTCGACGCCCGTGATCCCGTCGACTTCAAGCGCTTCTCGCTCCCCCCTCAGACCGACGAAAGTCCCCGCACGTGGGATCGACAACATGAGAACTCCACTCGCCTCCTCGCTCCGCTCTATCTCGACGCGACGCCCGAGTGCCTCGGCCAAGATCAGATACTCGAGACTCCTCCCGTCACCAAAGCGCATCGCGTTCGAGCACATCCCACCGATCGAGCGCGCCGCGATCTCGATCAGCGACGCCTTCGCATCTTTGACTCTCAGCTCCGCGTGAAGGGCGCCTTGGGTCAACCCGAGCGCTCGCACCGTCGAACGCGTCGTCTCGATCACGGCATGCAAGTCGCGTCTTGGGAGTCTCGACGGGGTGACGTAGATGCTCTCTTCGAAGAACGGACCCTCTAGTGGGTCCGGCTTGTCGAATACGGCTACGACCGAGAGGTCTCCGTCGTGCAAGATCCCCTCTACCGCAACCTCTTGGCCGACGACGAACCGCTCGACGAGCAACGGGGTACTCGCGTCTACACCGGCGAGATCAGCGATCGATCGCACGCGCTTCGCCGCCGATCTCGCCCCATCTCGCGTGTCAGCCCTGATCACCCCCTGGCTCCCCGATAGACACGTCGGCTTTATGACGCACGGGAGCCCGACAGATCCGACCGCTTCATCGACCTCGTCCAAACTCGCCCCACCTCGCAGCGGAGAGAACTCGGGTTGTCGCACTTCTGCTGCGTCCAGCAGTTTCCTCATCGCAAGCTTGTCGATTGCTGCCTCAACCGACGTCCGTGAGTTATGACGCAGACCCAGTTGTTTGGATCCTTCGGCGGCAGCGACGACACCTTGGTCGTCGACCGCGACGATCGCGTCAAGTGGCGTCACCGCGTCGATCTCGACGATCGAGCGAGCGGCCGCATCCGGATCCGCTAGCGCCACCTCGACCGCCTTCGCTGTTCCCGATAGAACCGGCGGCTCATCGCACCCGACGATCACCTCCACGCCGAGAGCCCGGGCCGCGTCCAAGAAAGCCCCTGCACGGTAGCCGGTTGAGGGTAGAAGTATCAAGAGTCGCTCCACGTCCCTATGATGGCGCAAGGAGGTAGCTATGACGACCGATTTGAATCCAGACAACGAAGAGAACGACTCCACCCACTACGAGCCGGTGATCGCCCTCACCGCCGCTGCGAGGGCCGTCGTCATGGACGCACGCGCACAAGAGCCCGATGCAGACAAGTTGGCGATGTGGGTCGAGGTCTCCGGAGTTCGCAACGGGGCCTACGACTACGACATCTACTTCCAAGCGACGTCAGACGCCCGGCCCGACGACGTCGTCCAACACGACGACGAGCTGCCGATCGTGGTCCCAGCAGCCGGCCTCGAGAGACTTCGCGGCTCTCGCCTCGACGTCTCCGACGACGACGGTGGTGGTTTGGTGATGGTCAACCCGAACACTCCACCGCCCGGCCAGCGTGACTCGGTTCCCCAAGGCGACCTCACGACCGACCTCGCGAAGCGAGTCCTCGCCGTCTTGGAAAACGAGATCAACCCGAGCATCGCGGCGCACGGAGGGCGCGCCGACCTCGTCGCCGTCGAGGACGGCGTCGCTTACCTACGTCTCGGCGGAGGGTGCCAGGGTTGCGGGATGGCCAAGGTCACCCTCAGCCAAGGGATCGAGGTCGCGATAACAAGTTCCATCTCCGAGATAACGTCGGTCGTCGACGTGACGGACCACGCGACCGGCTCCAACCCCTACTACGAGCCCGCGAAGAAGTAGACGAACTCCGCGCCGACCCGTCGCCTTGACCGTCGCCTTTAACCCGTCGCCTTGACCGTCGCCTTGACCGTCGCCGCGATCGTATCGTTTCGCCTCGGGGGAAGTGACGGGGTCTCCATCGAAGCCGCCAAATGGAGCTCCGCACTTCAACACCTCGGCTTTCACACCTTAAGCGTCGCCGGGTCGGGATCCGCCGACCTCATCGTTTCCGGCCTCGGCATCGGAGCGACCGATCCCCTCGACCCGCTTCAACTCGCCGATGCACTCGAACCCGCCGACCTCGTCGTCGTCGAGAACGTCTGTTCACTCCCGCTCAACCCGGCGGCCGCCGTTGCCCTCGCGTCGTTGCGCGCCGGTCGTCCGACGATCCTGCACCACCACGACCTACCCTGGCAGCGCCCGCAGTTCGCGCACCACCCACCTCCTCCAACCGACGACGCGTGGCGCCACGTGACGATAAACAAACTAAGCGAGGCAGAGCTCGCGGAGCGTCACATCACGTCGACGACGATCTACAACACCTTCGATATCGACGCCCGCGCCGGCGACGACGCGCGCCAATCGACGCGCCTCGCCCTCGGGGTCGACCCAGGCGTTCGCCTCGTCCTCCAGCCGACTAGGGCGATCCAGCGTAAGAACGTCTCCGGCGGCGTCGCTCTCGCCGAACGCCTCGGCGCCACTTTCTGGTTGCTCGGCGGTCCCGAAGACGGATTCGACGAACAGCTCGACTCCGTCGTCTCAAACGCCAGATGCCCGGTTATCCTCGGCACACCACCTCGCGTACCGACGTCGATCGCCAACTGTTACGCCGCCTGTGACGTCGTCGTCCTCCCCTCGACGTGGGAAGGGTTCGGAAACCCCGCCATCGAGTCCGCCGTGCACCGCCGCGCGCTCGCAGTCGGCCCCTACCCGGTAGCTAAAGAACTCGCTCGACACGGGTTCAAGTGGTTCCAGATAGACAACCCCAACCCGCTCTCGGAGTGGCTCGACTCACCCGACACGTCCTTACTCGACACGAACGAGGCCGTCGCACGACGGCACTTCAACTTAGAAGACCTACCTCGTCGCCTCGGGTCCTTGATCGCCGAGATGGGACTCGTCGTTTCTAGCGAGTGATCAGGGTGCCTTCGAAAGGACGTCCGTCGACGCGAGAGGGTGGAACAGGCCGTGCCCCTCGTTACGATAGCCTCTAGAAAAGTGAGCAAGATCGACAGTGAGATCGACAGCGAGATCGACAGCGCGAGCCCGTCGCAGGATAGCGACGTCAACACGCCGGCCCGGCGATTGACTGCGGCACAGCGGCGAGACCAGCTATTCAACGTCGCACTCGATCTCTTCGCACGGCGTGGTTACCGGGCGACGACGATGGACGAGATAGCGGAGATCGCCGGGGTAACCAAACCTCTCTTGTACCAGCACTTCGACTCGAAACGAGCCCTCTACCTTGAACTCGTCGACTCGATCTCACACGACCTCATGAACGCGGTCGCAGAGACGGTCGAGTCGGCCGGCAACTCTCGCGAGCTCGTCGAGTTCGGATTCGCCGCTTACTTCAGAGTTCTCACATCCCACGAGGCCGGTTTCCGCCTCCTCTACGGGCGAGACGACGCCGACGACCGAGAGCTCGGCGACGCGTTGCGCCGTGTCGAAGATGCGATCGCGGATACGATCGATCCCCTCATCGACGCCGGGCTGGAGCCCGAGCATCGAAAGTTGCTCGCGTTCGCCGTCGTCGGGATGGCAGAAGGCGCGAGTCGCTACTGGATCTCTCAGCGATCCCTCAGAGGAAGCGATCGAACCGACGCCTCAGGCGAAGACGGCGGAGATGAAGCCGCGAGACTCGCCGCGAGGATCTCGAACCTCGCGTGGGCAGGGCTCCGTTCCGTCCACGCCGATTAGTCGCCGATTAGCCGCCAGATGAGCTGCTCGGAAAGTTCCCATAGCTTGACAGCGCACTCGTCGTATGCGTCCGCGTCCCTGCCGGCCGGATCCGCTACGTCATCACGGGGATCGAGGTCGACGTGGTCCAGATCGAGCAGTTTGATCTTTTGATCCAACGGGGTCGGCCCGGGAGGGATCTCACGTGCCAACGTTTGGAACAGTCCGGTCTTCCATGCCGCCGATTCGTGGCGCGTCCTCACGTATAAGACGTGGTCCACTTCCATCCCGATCACGACGTCGGCTCCAGACAAGTCCGATTCGGTGAGCTGACGACTCCGATGAGCTCTCAGATCGAGATCTCTGAGTCCCTCCAACCTTTCGAGTGCCTCCCTCGTCCTTTGACTCATCGGCCGACCTTCGAGCGCATGGGTGCCCGCGGTGACGACATGCAGGTCAGTTCCGGTCTCAGAAGCCAACTGCTCCAACATTATCCCGGCCATCACCGAACGCGCCGCGTTCCCCGTGCAAACGACAAGGAGCTCACAGCCTCGACGATCGACGCGCTCGATCACAAGTACTCCTTCTTCCGCATCCACACGAGGACGAACCATCCCCAGATCGGCGGCAGGTACGCCGTAAAGAGACGCTGGATGAACGTCGCAGACACCGCGACGTTCTCAGGGATCCCGACCGCAGTCATCCCGAGGATCATCCCCGCTTCGACTACGCCCATCCCTCCCGGGACCGGCGATATACCTCCGATGATCGAGCCGAACGTCAAGACGACGATGAGAGTCGCAAGGTCCAACCTGTGATCGAAAGCGTGCAGCGCAGCTCCGAGCGCGAGAGCGACGGTGAGCTGGGCCGCCGCGGCTCCTCCGAGCACCTTTGCGAAGTTCCTCGGATGAGACGACAACGCCCTCAAGTGAGCCACGACCTTTGACGTCTGCGGGCGCAACTTGTCGGCCGCGAGGCGCCTGATCCTCGGCACGACAAGTCCTACGCCAACGACGACCGCGGCTCCCGCGACGATCAAGACGATGTAGAACAAGAGCTGATCGTGCCGGCCACCGTGTGGGCGGTTCGCGAGCTTGACGTGTCCTAGGACGAAGGGAATCGCGGCCAGTACCAACACGCCCTTCACCAGCCAGCTCGCGATACTTACGAGAACTCCCGAGCTCACCGCAACCGTCGCATCGTAACCTTGGCGCTGGAAGAAGCGGACCCGCGTCGCTAGAGTGCCCATACTTCCCCCGGCGAGCGATACGAAGGAGTTGGATACTTCCAGCTGAACGGCTCGTCCGAACGGAACATAGTTCAACACCGACCCGAGCACAGTGAGCGCGCCCGCCGGATATACCATCTGGGACAACACGAACGCCCCTACAACCCACCCCCATTTAGCCCCCGCTATCGTATCGAGCGAGCCGCTCACGTTGATCAGTACGTTGATAAGAGCCCACCCACCGATGAGCGTGCCTACCACCATCACGAGGTTCACCCAACTTACCCGCCGCGGCTCGATCAACTTCGGGGGTTCTACGTCAACCTCTCGAGCCCCTCTAGCGAGGAGCTCTTTTAGTAGACGCTTCGTTCCTCTGATCGATCGGGCAAGCGACGGGTTAAGCGCGGCCTTTTGCAGAAACGGTAGAGCGGCTTCGATCTGATCGTCGCCCACGACCTCACACGCGCACTTTACCGACCTCTCGATACCGGCGGCGAGGGCTGCGGTGACAAGAGCTGCCGCTACGTCACTCGACATCCGATCCTGCGACGCGCCCGTCGACGCATGCCGGAAATCGACCAACCCAAGAGTTCCCTCGGAGCTGACGACGACCGCTTCAGGACTGATCGCCCCGTGGCTAATTCGTGCGCCGTGCAAGAGCGCTAACTCGGCGAACAACCCCCTGATCGTCTCGTCTGAGACTCCCGGTACCTCGACGGGTATCTCCGCGCCCTCGTCATCGTCACCACGTTCGCTCTCGTCACCACGTTCGCTCTCGTCACCACGTTCGCTCTCGTCACCACGTTCGCTCTCGTCGAATGCGGCACTTGGATCAGCTCCGACACTCGATACAGGTCTCGGAGGTGAACCTGGTTCGCGAGCGACAAGCAGATCGTCGAGTACCTTCCCCTTCGGCGGACGTGTCACCAAGACCGCGTCACCGCTCGTCCCACAGCGATCCGCCCGCATTACCGAGGGCACGTTCGCTCCACAACGCTCAGACATCAGGATCAGGTACGCTTCGTGTTCGACCTGTTGAAGTCGGCTGAACGTGAGCGTCGGCCCCGAGTCACGGTAGACGACAAAGCGAAACAACTTCGCTAGCAGCTGTGCGTCGTGGGCGTCTCGTCCATAGAGGGATATGTCGGTCCACCCCTCGGGGCCGACGCTCGCATATCGTGCGACACCCCACACCTGGCGACGCGCCGGCTTCACCGCGGGGATATCCAATCCAAGGTCTTGAAGAACCAGACTGACTTCTTCTCCCGACGGGAGGCCGGCCGGCGACCCGAGCGCCAGGTGTACTCCCGCACCGACTCCCCAGCCGACCGCGAGACTCGCGACGGCGCTCAGCGGCATACCGGAACCATGCACCACCGCAGCGAGAGCAACTACCGCGACACCCGCGTACGTAGCACGCTGGAACGCCCGGCTGAGATAGGGAATCACGACCGACGCGACCGCGACGGTAACAACTATCCTCGCAACCGGAAACCCAAGATCTACGCCGGCGAGCTGTGAGGAAGGAGTCACGCCCCCGTTGGCTCCTGCGAGCGCGCCGATCAGAAACGTCATCAGCCCCCCGACAGCTCCGGCTAGGAGAACGTCTCGCAAGAGCGCTCTACGTCGCGCAACGAGCGCCAAGAGGCCGGCGGCCGACACCATGCCAAACGACGCGACCCACCACGTCGCCGTGACAAGCCAGGCGACGCCGTCTGGCGGCGGGGTAAAAAAGCGCGCAACTACCACTTCGGAACGGGGGTTCGCCCCACTCGCGAGCCAGCAGCACACTACGACGCAAACCGCGACGACAACGCGGACGCCGTCCGACCCGCGCCTGCTCACCGCTCCGTCCCCGACCGGAGCCAACACGATCGACCACCAGGCTCTAGCAGGCCGACGTTGGAACTGCCGGCGTCCGCCGCCTCGCCTCTCGCCTGGGAAATCTCCTGGGATGTCGCCTGGGATCTCGCCTCGCCTCTCGCCGTTCATTTGACGACGACACTACGCCCTAGCCGCAGTTGCCTTGGAATCTATCGGTTAGCCCAGCCTGTGTACCAGCCTGTGTAACACCTGAAAGGCGCGCGAACCGCCACGTCGCCCCGTGCGATTGAATAGACGTGCATCGCAACCAAGCGGGAGCATCTACGCTTCGGGCGCGGGCACTCCAAGATGGGCGCATCGGGCGCAGTAGCGACGCCAGCAGCTGTCGAAGAGTTCCGTTTGGAGTAGTTGACCACCTCAGTGCCCAGGTAGGTGAAGTCCAAGGTCTTGTAAACCGGCTAGATCCAGGAGCCAAAGTAGCAATGGGATTCCTCGTACTAATAGTGGCAGTCGTCGCGATCGGCGCCACCGTCTTTGGGGTGTGGGTAGCGCGATCGACCGGAGAGGTTCATTCAGTTCGCTCGTACGAAAAAGCCGTTCAAGCTCTGTCGGGCCTCGCAGAGGAACGTCACCTCGTCTCGTCGTCCGCTCCTTCCCACCACGCTCACGTACTCACACCGCTTGACTCCGACGAAGACGGAGATGACCTCTACGGCCTCGACTCGCACGTCCATGGAGCACCTGAGGACATCTCGAACCTCCGGCTCATCTCGCGGGTCGTCGGATCCGACGTAGTCGTCTCCTACGGCACACAACAGCAGTTGCGCGCGAAAGAACTGAGCCGCGCTCCGATCGGCTCGACACAACTAAGACCTGGGGTCAGCCGGCAACTCGACGGAAGAACGCGGAGCGAGCACACCGAAGACCGGCTCGCCCTCGACCCAAAGAGCCCGGTCTCAGAGGACACCGCGGGGCTCCCGAGACACGCGCACGCACAGTTCGCGAGCGGCGCGGAGTCCAACACGAGACTCACGTCGGTCGTCGGACTCTTACTCGCCGTTCTACTGTTCTTCGAGGGGATCACCGTTGCGTTCATAACCCAACTTCTCGCCTGGCACATCATCATCGGCCTGATCATCATTCCACCACTGGCCTTGAAGCTCGGGTCAGTGCTATGGCGCTTCACCCACTACTACCTGGGCGATCAGCGTTACCGGCGCGCGGGACCTCCTGCCCCACTACTCAGGGCGCTCGGCCCACCACTGTTCATCTTGACGGTCATACTGATGATCTCAGGGGTCGCGTTGTGGTTGGGAGGGCCCAAAGATCACACAATGTTCGTGATCCATCAGGTGACCTTTTTTGCTTGGATCTTCTTGATAGCCGTGCACGTCATCGGTCATCTCGGCCAGGCCGTCCGCCTCGGAGTCGCCGATTCAGGGTTCACCGGGCGGGTAGCCGACACCGTCCGCGGCGGCGGAAAGAGAATCGCCGTCGCCGCTCTCTCTCTGGTGCTCGGACTCGGAATCGGCTTCTACGGAAAGGCGATCACCAACAACTGGGGACGCGTTCCCACCCCGGTCCACGCTCACGCCGCAAGGAGTGCACGTGCAGGTTCAACGAACGCATCTAGCGCCACTGGGAGCACTACTGGGAGCGCTACGCTGCCGACGAAATAGATAAGGTGCGGCTCTCCTGGAGGGACGTCGAGATGGTTCTCGACAAGCGGGTTCGCGTTCCGAAGGACGCCCGAGACGCTCGTATCTGCCCCGATGGTCGACTGCGGGCCGGGAATGCCACTCCGCTGGAGATCACTACCGACAGTTGGTAGTATCTGCGGTATGGCAAGAGAGAAGGCAACCATTACCGTCGACCGGGAGAAGCTCTCCGAAGCGCGCGCCATGCTCGGCGTGCCCTCGGCATCGGCCGCGATCGACGTCGCGCTGTCAGAGCTCATCCGCCGGCGCCGGTTGCGCAACGATCTCAAGGCGTATGCCGGGACCCCACCGACCGCCGAGGAGGCAGCGCTCGGCGTTTCCTCACCCGACTGGGACGACCTCGCGGACGACACCGACTGGGATGCCGAGTGGCCCGAGGACCGGTGAGCGATCCTGCGGCCCGACGCGGCGAGATCTGGCTCGCTGAGCTCGATAAGCGTCGACCGGTGGTCGTGCTGACCCGCGATCCCATGGGACGAGTGCTGCATTCGGTGATCGTCGGTCCGGTCACGTCGACGATCCGTGGCCTCAGCACCGAAGTCGAGCTCTCCGAGGACGACGGAGTACAACGACCGTGCGTGGTGAACCTCGACAACCTCCAGCTCGTCCCCCGAGCTAGATTGGTGCGACGCGTCGGAAGAGCGGCTCCTCACACGTTGCGGGCGATCTGTGCGGCAACGTGTGAGGCGATCGGCTCTCCCCCATCTTGAACAAGACTCCCGTGACGTCTTGGATTCATCACTCCAAGAGATGCGCACCCAATAGATACTACCTCTCACGCGAAACCCGACATCCCGACTCCCGTCCCGATCGCGAACGAAACTCCCGCAGCTAGGCACGAGACACCCAGTTGACGCGACGCGGTGCGTAACCACGAACGGTGGGTGAACTTCGCAACGAGCACTCCAACTCCGATAGCCGCGAGCGCTGCGAGCCCGGCGCTCGATGCAACCGCAACCCATCCGCTGGTCACCAACCACGGAATAAGCGGGATCAACGCACCCAGAGCGAACGACGCGAAAGACGCTGAGGCCGCTCGAAACGGAGACCCGAGCGATCCCGGGTTGATTCCAAGCTCTTCACGTGCGTGGGTCCACAACGCGACGTCACGATCACTCATCATTATCGTCGCGACCGTTCTCGATAGCTCTCGTTCCATACCTCTGCTCTCATAAATACCTGCGAGCTCGTGGTGCTCGGCTTCGGGAAACGTCTCGATTTCCATACGCTCGACCTCTAGATCACGTTCCATCAACTCGCGCTGCGCGCGCATTGAAACGTACTCGCCTGCCGCCATCGAGCACGCACCGGCAACCAGGCCGGCAAACCCTGCGAGCCTCACCACCGTCCCCGCCGGGTGTGCACCGGCAATCCCCAAGATCAGCGATATGTTCGTTATCAGTCCGTCGCTCACGCCGAAGATCGCGGCACGAACCGCCCCCGTACCGATTCCGCGGTGGCGCGACTCTGAAAAGTCGTGACGCACCGCTGGTCCGTCTGGCACGTCATCTCTAGACCGCCTCTCTACGGAACTACTACGCGAGAGCAAGATCTTCAACTTCCATGCCATCATGCTCCGGCGTACCGGGTCGAGTCGAGTACCTTGCCCCGTCGTCCGGGAAGACGAGACAGCCGGCTGGATCAAGTTGGACTCTAACGTTCGTGCCGAGCGAGTGGCGGGTGGGATGGAACACTCCCATCAGCTTCTCGCGGCCGGCGAGCTCAACCACGTGGTCGTATCCGCGTCCCCTGAACGCGACGTCACGAACAGTGCCCGCGACCGCCGTTCCGCCGTGATCTTGACCGATCAGCGTTACGCCCGCGGAGCGCACAAGCAAGCGTGCCGGATCGCCTTCGCGTAACCTCCAATCCGCGACGCTTCGCCCGAGGAGCGATCGATCACCGAGCTCGACGCTAACGAGACCCGACGACGTGAACGCACCAACTCGACCACGGAGCTCACCCGCGAGGCCGGTGAAACGCGCGACGAAAGGGGTTGCCGGCGCGCTGTAGATGCCTTCTGGCGACGCATACTGGACCAACCTCCCTTTCTCTAAGACGCCGACCTTGTCCGCGAGCGCGAACGCCTCAGTTTGATCATGGGTTATGTAGACCGTCGTCGCGTTGAACTCACGCGCGAGCGTCGCTATCTCGACTCGGAGACGTTCACGCAAGTCTGCATCCAAGTTGGATAACGGTTCGTCAAGGAGGAGTACCCCGGGCGCAGCTACGAGCGCTCGCGCGAGTCCGACGCGTTGTTGCTCCCCACCGGAAAGGTCCCCTGGGTATCGAGCAGAAAGCTCTTGGAGGCCCACCCGCTCCAACATCTCTCGCGCACGGCGGTTCGCTTCGGTGGCACCGACTTTTCTCCTACGTAGAGCGAAGGTGACGTTCTCGATCACTCTCATGTGAGGCCAGAGTGCGTAGTCCTGGAACACCATCGCGAGCTCACGTCGCTCAGGCGGCAAGTGAACCCGCTCGGACGCGACGAGCTCTCCTGCTAGAGAGATCTCTCCCGCCGTGACCTTCTCGATCCCTGCGATACAACGCAACAGGGTTGACTTACCACTCCCCGACGGACCGAGTAGCACCGTAAAGCTCCCCGGCTCGACGTCAAAAGAGACATCTAATAGTGCCGGCTCTTGGCTGTAGTACTTCGTAACCGAATCGAGCGCGAGGCGGGGCGTGTTCGACTGCGCCGGTTCGAGAGCGTCGACCAACCCGACGCTTCTCGCAGACGAGTTGACACGTCGTTCCGATAGTTTGGCCCTTGTGCTCACAGTCCCCTCGCTCCAATACGCCTCCAACCTTTCGGTGAGAACACTCTGAAGGCGACGAGTACGGCGGCGACGACGCCGAGGTCTATTCCAAGAGCGACCACCGACAACGCCGCTCCTCGATACATGTCGGACTTGTTGAGAACCTGGACGATCGCAACTGAAACCGTCTTCATCCCCGGCGGCGAGAGGAGCTCGGAAGCCGGAAGTTCCAAGAACGTCGTCGCGAACGCAAAGAGCCACGCCCAGATGAGGACGGTGGAAAGAAGTGGAACGACCGCTTTGCGCCAGGACGTAACTACTCCTGAACCATGCACGCGCGCCGCCGAGAGCAAGCTGGCGTGTACTTGGGCCATCGGACCGAGCAGCACCCTGCTCGTCGAGGGAAGTGACCCGGCGAGGTACGCCATCGACAGCACGATCAACGTTCCATAGAGGTCGATACCCATCGAAGACAAGATCGGCAAGTTGTACGCGAAGATGAATCCCGCCGCGAGCACGATCGCCGGCAACGCGATCGCCCCGACGAGCGTCACGTTCAGCACTTTGCTTATCACGTCACTTCGGCGAGCTGAGATCCTTCTCGCGACGAGAGCGCCCATGACGAGTGCGAGGAACGAAGTGATCAACGCTAGTTTGAGGGAAAGCGAGATCGGGGCCCCGAACACCGTCGACGAAAATATCCCGTGATACGCGTTCAGCGTCAGGTGCGAGAGGCTAAAGGTGGTCAGTGGGGTCAGCATCGACGCTCCAACTCCGCCGAGAATTGGAACGACGAGCGCTACCAGGAAGAACCCGACCATGAACACACAAGCGCCTATCGTTCCCACTCCGCCCAACGCGCGCGGAACCGCAGGTCGGGTGCGCCCGCTGAGCACCGTATAGGACCTACCCCTGGTCAGACGGCTCTGAATGAAGAGCGCGACGCCGACAGACATGACCAGCATGAGACCGATGACCGACGCAATCTGGAAGTTAGCCGGATACGCCGCAAGCGCGGTATACAACGAGTACGTCGCAACCGGAAAGTGCGAACCTGGGGCGATGACCGCCGCGGTGCCAAAGTCGGAGATCGACTCTGCGAACACGATGATCATCGCCGCGAATATCGCGGGCGACAGTACCGGTCCGATCGTGCGCAACGTCCTGAGGCGTCCCGCCCCGTGGACGCGGGCCGCGTCTTCGTAGCTTCTGCCCAACGCAGCGAGGGAACCAGCAATCGCAAAGTAGGCGAACGGGACCCCGCGCACTGTCAGGACCAACACATAGCCTGCCGGGCCGAAGAAAAGGCTCTGGAGGCCGTTGGAGAAAAGACCAACTGACGATAGGATGCCCCCACGCCCGAGAACTACCTGCCAGCCAGCGGCAATGATATAGCTCGGAACCAGCAAAATAGCCCAGATCCCAATGCTCCAAAGCGATCTCCCCGGAAACGTCGTTCGCTGCATCACCCAGGAGAGCCCCACCGCTATCGCACTGGCACCGAGCGCGCTGAGCACGCCCACGAGCAAAGAGTCGCCCATTCCCTGGAGCGTCGTCCCTCGAAAGGTCTCTTGGAATGCAGACAGCGTGAACCACGATCCCCCTTGGGCAAACAGGCGCGGCGACACCGAAAGGGCGAGAAAACACGCGGTTGGAACAAAGAGAACTAATACCAAGACGGTCCAAAACATCGGCCACCCAAGCTGTCCAAGTATGTTCGTTACCGATAGAACGCTGAGCCTTCGCGGTGCGTGAGGTTCTTTCCTCGAAGGACTTAACGGAAGGGTGCTGATAGACACGCCTTGGCTACTGAGCGATGTGCGTCGTGAACCACTGGTTCAGCGACGCTTCTCTTGGGCCCCACAGAAACGGGTCGGGACTGATCGTCTGGAGGGTGCTCAGACTCGGTACTTGTGGATGCTGGGCGGTGCCTTGGATGATCGGGATGAAGAGGGAGTCACCGTGGGGGTCTCCCGACAGCATCAGCTGTTGACCCCGCTTGGAGTAAACGAACTGAGCGAACCGCTTCGCCTCCGCGATCTGGGCCGCCGACGCCTTGGCGTCGATCCCTATGACGCTTGGGAGCACCGCGACCTTACTTGGATACGCCACCTTTAGCTGCGGGTTCTTGAACTGATACCCGATGCCCGCCGAGTTCTGCACGATCGCCAGCTTGATCGTTCCAGAGAGCAGCGCACCCAGAGTCACCTTGTTGGTCGTGTAGACGTGAAGTCCGTTCGCCGCCAACTGCTCGAAGAACTTCTCTCCCTGGCTAACGCCCCCTAACTGTTGCATGACGCCGGCGACAAAGGGATAGGTCGGACCCGAGATAGCCGGGTTGTTCATCCCGACAGCTCCCTTCCACTGTGGCGAGAGCAGCTGGCTCCACGTCGTCGGTGGGTTCTTCACGACACTCGAGTTGTAGATGATCGAGCCCGCTATCGTAACGCCGGTCGGGATGTAGCTGCGGTCCTTTGGAACAAGCGTCTCTCCGAGGGAGTTGAGTGTACCGGTGTTGGGTGTGAACCCTCTAAGAAGCATGCCCTGGCGGTCGAGGGCCGCGTAAGACTCGGATCCGTCAGACCAAAACACGCCCCACTGTGGGTTGTTCGCCTCCGCCGAAATCTTGGCGAGCAACGTTCCAGTCGAGTGGTCCTCGAGTTCGGTCGGGATCCCAGTAGCCGCCTGAAAACCGTTCGTGACGGCCGAGTCGTAACCTTCGGCTGCGTAAACAACCAGGGGCACCTTTGCTTGCGTGCTCTTCGTCGCTCCCTCTTGAGCGGCCGTGGAAGTGGAGCCACACGCTGTAAGCACCACCGAGGCCGCGAGGAGCCCGGATGCCAGCATGAGGGCTCGCCGACTACTGCGACGAGGACGCAACGTTCGCCGGCCGGCGCTTTGCCCTCTCTTTGACTCCGACGAACCTAACCCGTCAGATACCGATGTTCCAAGGGGTCTTGTGGTAGGTGCACCGCGTGTCTTCTTGAATAACAGGTTCATGGACCGGCACGCTAATTAGGTGAAGCAAACGTACTGAGACGGTTGCGCGTCTTAAAGGTTAACTTCTTGGCCGGCTCCTCAGGTTTGGCTCAGGAAGCAATCACGAACAAGGTCTAACGAACTGTTCCAACGCGTCTAGGATTTCCACGTAACCGGTGCAAGAGAACATCTCTCGCGCCTTGGATACCGAACACCACAACACTTGATCTACCTCGTCGTCAGGGGCGCGAAAACTGCTCGACACCGGACGCATCGCAAAGACGGTAACTACCTTTTCAAGCGACCCCCCGCTTCGTAAGTTACGCTCGACGCAGCGGATCGTTCCGAGTTCCGCGCCCAACTCGCAACGGATACCGGTCTCTTCTTCTACTTCCCGAAGAGCGCAGGACTCCCCCGACTCTCCTGGATCCGGCTTTCCCTTCGGCAAAGACCAGTCTTGGTAGCTCGGACGGTGAACGAGCAGGACCTCCAAGCAGTCCGAACTATCAGGTGACCCCTCAGGTGACCGCCAGAGCGCTCCACCGTAGGTCTTAACGGCGCGCCCTGCTGCGATCTGTCTCGGCTCTGTGCGAGGCGTGACCATCGGTTCAGAGTATCGCACTCATCTGGGGCCGACTCTCTCTATCCGGGGAATAAGCGTCTGGACGTCTAAATAAATACCTGCATACCAGTCGGAGCGCACGCCGGGGGGGGCTTGCGCTCGCCGTTTTGGTCAGTTTATGTGAAGTCCAGATATCGCGCGACTGATGACTAGGCGTTGAATCTCGGAGGTACCTTCGAAGATGGTAAATATCTTCGAATCGCGGTGCCAGCGCTCGACTGGATACTCCCGAACGTAGCCGTACCCACCGAGAATCTGGATCGCCTCTTCTGTCACCCGAACGGCCGTCTCGCCCGCGAACAGCTTGGACATCGAGCCCTCTCCGGACTCGAACCGCCGTCCGTTGCGGGCCATCCAGGCGGCCCGCCACACGAGGAGGCGCGCCGCGTCTATCTGAGTCTTCATGTCCGCGAGCTTGAACGCGATCGCCTGGTTCTCGATAATCGCTCTGTTGAACTGCTTGCGCTCCTTAGCGTATTCGAGCGAGTACTCGTAGGCAGCCCTCGCTATCCCAACTGCTTGGGCTCCGACGAGCGGGCGGGACGCCTCGAAGGTCGCCATAGCGGCCTGGGTCGAGCTCTTCTTGCCTTCTCGAACTCTAGCGAGCCTTTCGTCGAGCTTCTCCTTGCCCCCGAGAAGGCATCTACTTGGAACACGGCAGTCCTCCAAGACGACCTCTGCGGTGTGTGAGGCTCGGATTCCCATCTTCTTGAACTTCTGACCCTGGCTGATCCCCGGTGTCCCCTCGGGCACGACGAAGCTCGCCTGTCCCCGGCTGCCCAACTCGGGCGCGACGGACATGACGAGCACGTGGGTGTTCGCGATTCCACCGTTTGTTATCCAAGTCTTCGTACCGTTCAAGACCCACTCGTCTTTAGCCTCGTCGTAGACCGCTCGAGACTTCAGAGAGGAGACGTCAGAGCCGGCGTCGGGCTCAGAGACGCCGAACGCGGCGATCTTTACGTCATCTGGAGTGCCGAAGCACTGAGGTATGAACTCGCCTTGCTGCTCTGGAGTACCGTTTGTAAATATACCGGCGACCGCCAACGTCGAGCCGAAGATCGCGAGCGCAATTCCAGCGTCCCCCCACGTCATCTCCTCCATCACGACGGGCATCTGCAGGCCGGTCGGGTCCGCGAAGCAGCTCGCGAGGAAATCGAACGAGTAGAGGCCAACTTTGGCTGCTTCTTGGATGACCGGCCACGGCGTCTCTTCGCGCTCGTCCCATTCGTGGGCGACCGGACGTATCACCGATTCGGCAAACTCGTGAACCCACTTTTGAATCTGGATCTGATCCTCGTTCAGATCTAGTGAAAACTCAACCATTACACCCTCTCCCTCGGGCTACTCCGAGGCCTCTAGAGCGCCCGGATCGGACTTAGTTACGTACCTGCTGACCTCACTTAAGCTCGCTCGCACGAGGCCGTCGCAAGTGACAAGAGCTGTGGGCCAAGACGGAGACCTCAAGTCTGAACCGGGTCTGAACCGGGTCTGAACCGGGTCTGAACTGGGTCTGAACCGGGTCTGAACTGGGGCTCCGGGAACTCACAGCACTTAGTTACTCAATGGTAACCTAAGTTACAGCGCCGGTCCAGTCATCGCGCGTTCCGGGCCTCGCGCCGGCGCTAACGACGTCTTACTACCGTGCCTGCCGGAGAGTCTTCGACGACGAACCCACGAGCGACGAGTTCGTCTCTGATCAGGTCGGCACTGCTCCAGTCCCGCTCTTTTCGAGCCCGATCGCGCTGTTCGACGAGGCTTTGAACAAGAGTTCCATGATCGGTCCGAGTCGAGTCGTCGACAAGATCCAGGCCCATCGCCGCGCATATTAGAGCGGCGGTGTCGGCCAAGATCTGGGCTTCATCGAGGCGACCCGAGTCTGCCCTCACGTTAGCCCGGGTGACCAACTCGAACACCGACGCCAACGCTCTTGGAGTATCGAGATCGTCGTCCATCGCCGAATGAAACAGCGACACCGCTCCTTCGTCGTAGCTTCGCGGCGCACCGCTCCAGGTACTTAGATATCCACCGACGTCAAAACGACGGGCCATCGCGTCGAGGCGTTCAAGGGCCTTCTCGGCGTCTTCGATGGTGCTCGGAGTCACTTCGATCGGAGATCGGTAGTGTGACCTCAAGACCAGAAGTCGATAAGCCCGCGGATCGTGGTGCTCCAACAGGTCGGAGAGAGACGTGAAGTTACCGAGGGACTTCGACATCTTCTCGCCTTCGACCATCACCCATCCGTTGTGCACCCAGTGGTGAGCGAAGTCGATACCGAGAGCCACGGCTTGTGCTCGTTCGTTCTCGTGGTGGGGGAAGATGAGGTCGATCGCTCCGCCGTGGATGTCAAACCCTTCTCCGAGAAGATCGAGTGACATCACGACACACTCGGTGTGCCAGCCAGGACGCCCGGGTCCCCACGGGGAGTCCCACGACGGCTCGCCGGGCTTAGCCTTCTTCCATAAGACGAAGTCGAGCGGGCTTCGCTTTTCACCGTGGGTCTCGATACGGGCGCCCGCGCGCAGCGAGTCCAACGGCTGGTGTGCGAGGAGCCCATACCCGTCAACCTTGCCGGCGTCGAGATATACCCCGTCGGGGGTCTCGTAAGCCATCTCCTTAGCGGCGAGCGCGCCGATGAGATCTACCATGCGCTCCACGTAGTCCGTAGCGTGTGGCGAGTTGGTCGGGCGCTCGACTCCCAACGAGTCCATCGCGGCCCACCACGCGGCTTCGAACTCCTCTGCGACGTCGCTCGGTTCTCGGTGCTCTTTGGACGCCCTGTTGATGATCTTGTCGTCGATGTCGGTGATATTGGAGATATGGACGACTTCCAACCCAGAGAATTCGAGGTATCGTCTTAGGACGTCGAAGACGAGCGCGAAACGACCGTGTCCCAGGTGAGGGAGGTTATCGACGGTCGGTCCACACACGTACATCGACACCTCTCCTGGATTGCGTAGGCTAAGGGGAACGATCTCGCCCGAGGCTGTGTCGTAGAGACGCATCATCCGAGTACGGTAACCCGATCATGAACACATCTGCATCCAAGCCGACCACAGCCAATAATCGACGGGCGACGGTGCCCGATCGACCCTCTATCGATGGGCTCGCGTCGAAGTGGGCACAGATATGGGAGGACGACGGAACCTACAAGTTCGATCGTGGCGCGAGCCGTGAGGAGGTGTTCTCGATAGACACCCCTCCTCCGACGGTGTCCGGATCCCTCCACATCGGACACGTGTTCTCCTACACCCACACCGACGTCGTCGCGAGATTCCACCGGATGCGGGGAAAATCGGTCTTCTACCCGATGGGCTGGGACGACAACGGGCTCCCGACGGAGCGAAGGGTCCAGAACTACTTCGGGGTTCGTTGCGATCCCTCTCTCGCACCCGATCCGGACTTTGAGCCACCAAAAAATCCCGGGAAAGACCCGGTCGCGATCTCGAGGCCGGACTTCGTGGATCTCTGTGAGACGTTGAAGGTTGAAGACGAGCGTGCGTTCGAAACCCTCTGGAGGGCTCTTGGGCTCTCGGTCGACTGGTCCCTTACTTACGCGACGATCGACGAACGCTCCAGGCGGGCCTCCCAGCGGAGCTTCCTGCGCCTTCTGGAGAGCGGCGACATCTACCAGTGCGACGCACCGACGCTGTGGGACGTCGACTTCCAGACTGCGGTCTCCCAGGCGGAGTTGGAAGAAAGAGAGCGCCCCGGCGCCTACCACTTGCTGCGGTTCAACCACGCGTTCGGCGATGGTTTCGTCGACATCGACACGACCCGCCCCGAGCTCCTCGCCGCGTGCGTTGCGTTGGTCGCTCATCCAGACGACCCGCGCTACGCGAGCCTTTTCGGCAAAGAGGTCATAACCCCTCTGTTCGGCGTCCGTATACCGGTTCTCTCTCATGAGCTGGCCGACCCGGAGAAGGGAACGGGGATTGCGATGGTGTGCACGTTCGGCGATACGACGGACGTCACGTGGTGGAAGGACTTGAAGCTTCCAACACGCAACCTCGTCGGGCGTGACGGCAGATTCCGCGCCGTTGCGTGGGGACACGACGGATTCGAGTCGACGAACGACGAGCACGCTGCTCGAATCTACGCGGAGATTCAAGGCAAGACGATTAGACAAGCCCAGGCTCGAATAGTGGAGATCTTGAAAGAGTCCGGATCGCTCGTCGGGGAGCCGAGGCCGATAACACACCCGGTCAAGTTCTTCGAAAAAGGAGAACGTCCGCTGGAAATCGTCTCGTCGAGACAGTGGTTCGTGCGAACCCTCCCGCTACGAGAGCGACTACTCGAACTGGGTTCCAAGCTGCGCTGGCACCCTTCTTACATGGAGCATCGCTTCCGCTCGTGGGTCGAGGCTCTCAACTCCGACTGGAACGTCTCTAGACAGAGATTCTTTGGGGTGCCGATCCCGCTGTGGTACCGGGTCACACAAGACGGCTCGACCGACTTTGAGACACCGATCCTCGCGTCCAACGACGATCTGCCCGTCGACCCCTCTACGGACGTACCGGTTGGGTTCACCGCCGCACAGCGCGACGTCCCCGGTGGATTTAGACCGGACCCTGACGTCATGGATACGTGGGCGACGTCATCTCTCACGCCACAGATTGCCGGAGGGTGGGTGGACGACCCCGAGCTGTTCGCGAAAGTCTTCCCGATGGACCTGCGTCCTCAAGCTCACGACATCATCCGCACGTGGCTGTTCACGACGGTAGTGAGGTCCGAGCTCGAACACGGCGAGCTCCCGTGGAGAGACGTTGCGGTGTCTGGTTGGGTCCTCGATCCCGACAGAAAGAAGATGTCGAAGTCAAAAGGCAACGTCGTCACACCGCTTCCCCTCGTGGAACGTCACGGACCCGACGCGGTTCGCTACTGGGCAGCAAAGGGCAGGCCGGGGACAGACACCGCGGTCGACGAGGGGCAGATGAAGGTCGGACGACGCCTCGCGATAAAGGTGCTCAACGCTTCGAAGTTCGTTCTCGGACAGGTCCACGACGACTCAACCGGCGGGACGCGAGTCGTCACCGAACCACTCGACGCATCTATGCTCGCGAGGCTCTCAGACGTCGTAGATGGTGCGACCGCTGCACTCGACGCGTACGACTACACGCGTGCCCTCGACCTGACGGAGACGTTTTTCTGGACCTTTTGCGACGACTACCTCGAGTTGGTGAAGGTGCGCTCCTACGGCGGTGATGCCGACGTCGCGCCCGAAGCCGTCGGTTCAGCGCGCGCCGCACTCGAAAAAGCCCTCTCGGTTCAACTCCGCCTTTTCGCGCCGTTCCTGCCGTTCGTCACTGAAGAGATCTGGAGTTGGTTTCAACTTGGTTCTATCCACCGAGCACGCTGGCCCAGAGCGTCCGAGCTCACAGAGGATGGGTCAGCGCCTCGTGGACCCAGGGATCTTGGGTCTGAAGCTCTCGGCTCTGGGGAGGGAAGTTGGGACGTATACGACGTCGTATCGTCGGTTCTCGGCGCAATTCGCCGCACAAAGAGCACGGAGAAGCGCTCCATGAGGGCGCGGGTCTCACTCGTCGAGGTGACCGACACCCAAGAGCGAATCGCTGCGTTAGAGACGGCGGCATACGACCTCGTCAACGCCGGAAACGTCGCAGAGACGGCCTTTAGGGTCGGTAGTCCTGCGAAGGTAAACGTAACCCTCGAAGAAGTGGAGTAGGACCTTCTAAGAGCGGTCGATCTTGTCACATCAACAGCGAAGCGGCGCAGACCATCTCTTGATGTCGAGTGCGACGTGATCGGCGGTCGCCTCGGGCACTCCCGCCTCGGCGGCGAAAGCCGGCCACTCGTCGATCGATTCGAGAACCTGCTCGACGATGTAGGTGGCAGCTGGAACACCGAAGCGGTCGCCGACCTCGGTGACGTCGGCCCTCGTGATCTCCGAAGAGCGACCGTTGACCGACATGAGGTGTCGGCGCGTCCACCTACTCGACGGGGAGTGTGCGTGTGTGACGTCGTACGCGGGTGACAGGTTCCACGTTCCGCCGCGTCGAAGCAAGAACGTGAAGTTCTTCGTGTGATCGTCGCAGTTGGCTGCCGCGACGTTGAACACCATCCGCCGGAACGCCTCGGCACGGACGTCGGGACCCAGTCCAAGTTCTTCTATCTTTAGGAAAAGCTGCGCGTAGTCGTGCGCACCGATCTGTCGGTAGTCGAGTCGACCCAGCGCGCACAGGGTTTGGGTATGGACCTTCTCGCCGTCGGGTCTACGGTCGAAACGGCGCGTCATGAAGTGAGCACGTCCACCTTCCTCGAGGAGGCGACACTCGGCCATTTCGACGCCGGCGGCCGTCGCCATGAGGTGATAGCCGTACTCGATCCGTCCGAAGTTTCCTGACGACCCAAGGTCGACGTCTGCGCCGACACCGTCGAGCTTCAATAGCCACTGTTGGAAGCCGGGATCGGCGTCTACCTGGCCGGATCGAAGCTCACCGGTCTCTGGGTTGAGCGCGACGACTGCTTTGGCCCTGGCTCCGCCCGCAGACGTGCCAACCGCGATCAGATGCGAGATCGCTTCGGTGATGCCCTCTTCAGATTGGGACCGTCCGCGAAACACACTGCGCGCCGCGAAGACGAGCTCCGAGAGCTCGATCGCGGTCGCTTTGCGTGTCCGAGGACCTCGGAGCGGATGGAACTCGAGCGCGCCGATCCCTCGCGTTCCGAGGTACGCGAGCCGATCGAGAGGTGTGATCTGATCGGTATGCACACCCTGATTGGCTAGGTACGCCGTCGTCAGCGCGTTCCCGAAGTTATCCGGGAGAGAGTCCGCGATCATCGGCGGGAGCCGGTGGTAGGTGTCGGGTTGCAGGGTCGAAAAGACGAAAGGGCCACTTGCCCGGCTCGCGGGCATCGTCGTCGGCGCTAGTTCGACATGGGAGCGAACCCATTCCGGCGCGTACTCGAATGCGTAGAACCCGGAGCACTCGTCGAGAGCGAGCGCTCCGACTCGCGTGCCCCAACAGCGAACCTCGATCAGCCCGACGGGCACGTACGCCATCAGCGCCCTTCGCGAGGCGTCGGGCGACGTCCACTCGTGCGCACTCGCAACCGCTTTCGTGGCGTCCGTTGCTTGGCCCGGAGCATCTGCATCGGCGAGACCGTCACCGGCGGCGCCAGAGACTCGAGCCAGTCCGTGCGCCCGAGTGCGCGCACGACGGCGACCAGCGTCTTGAGCGACGATCCCTTACCGCGCTCGAGGTTCGAGAGAGCCCCAACCGACAGGTCCGCGAGTGCCGCAAGACGCTCTTGGTCGAGGTCGGCCGCGATCCGCGCTTCTCGGACCTGCTCGCCGACCAACCTCTCCCACTCCTCGACGGTTGCATAGCTACGCTCTACTAGCATTTTCTTCCGATATAACTCGTAGACTCATAATAACTCAGATGATTCTAGTGGTTATCCGGATGAATAAGCCTAACCAGATAATCTATAGGATTCTATGTGTAAAGTAACTTTCCAGTCTTATCACAGATAATTATCTATGCAGAACGAACCATGCGGCTCGTAAACAGGAGGAACCGGCGGACTACCGCGGGGACCTCTTGGGCGTGGTTGGATGCACGAGGACTCTCTGCGTCGTAGCCCCTCTTCGACCCGGGCATCGGTCACCCACCGATCAACGCTTCCAGTCTGGCCGCAAGTTCTGGGTTCGGCCGGACATGCAGGTTGCGCCGCGCCTCGAGTGCCCCGTTGATCGCCCCGATCACCGCCGGGCGCTCGGTGTCGATCTCACGGTGTTCGTAAACAGCAAACCACGCTTCAACGTCGGCCCAGCGCCACAGCGGGTTCCGGACGTTCCCCGACACCGGGGCGGGGAACCGCCCAGGACCTCGCTTCCCCTTGGCCAACTGATCGATGGACTGACGGGTCCGGCCGACCCGATCGGCGATCTCCGATGCCCAGACCAACTGATCCGGCTCTATCCGTTCGACGCTCAGCCCAGGGACCCGCTCGATCTGCTCGATGGCCTGCAGGACCGCATCGGCGAAGGTGTCGGATTCGATATCGATTCCGATCGTGCTGGGCCAACAGTCGCTGAGCTCGACAGTGGCTGCGCCCGCGGTCGCGTCATAGATGTCGTCAAGGGACTCCTCTTCGACACCGGCGACTATAAGCGTGACGTTGTAGGTGCTCATGTAGATCCTCCTGGTGAGTGAGGGCATCGATCGACGGCCCGCCGAATGGCCCGAGCGTGGTTCTCAGGAACTCGCGGAGTGGACCACACGGCAGCCTGCGGGCAGTCCCCTGGACAAACGACGAAGCCCCATGCGCGGGCAGACTTCCCAGATTTCCGGTAGCTCCAACCGTTTGACTTGGGCTAGCGGACGGCTCAGGACGGTTGTTACTTTCGTCTCACAATTGAGTGACTTTCTCTACTTGGTAACAGGCGCGACGAAGCAGACAGTGGAGCTATGGATGCCCGCAGCTCAGCGGTCGGAAGACTCGTCGTGACGACCGTCACGTTCGCTGCGACCGCGGTGTTGCTCGTCGCGGGAGTAGCGAGTGCGATGCCCCAGCTTGCGACCCGAATTGCCCGCGACGGCGGCGGTTACCAACTGTCGAATATGGCCGTTCACACCGGTACACCGAGTCTCGTCACCCGCTCGACTTCTGGGGGATGGAAGACGAACGCGAACGCACTATTCCCCGGTGCGGTCCTCGTCGACGACGTCTCGGTCCACAACGACGGCACTGCGTCGGCGAGCGACATCTCCGTCACCGTCACCGGTAGCGGAAGACTCGCCGGCGAGATCGCGGTGACGATTCGCGCGTGTGCTCCGGCGGCTACGGCGTTGGACAGCTGCCGGACTCCGACAACTCCGCTACTCTCTCCGGGTCCACTCGGACGTAGAGCGGTGGTATCCAAGAAGTTGCAACCGGGTAAGAGTTTCGCCGTGATGATCACCGCGACCGTCCTTAAAGGGGCTCGACAGAACGAGTCAGGGGCGCTCTCGATATCGGTCGGCTACAGCTGAACTACCTGATCTTTCAGGGGGTACTTAGCGGGAACGGTTCCGGCGGGCGAGAGAGCCGCGACACTTTGCAGACGTCGATGCTACTTCAATGTAGCGACTCGATCCTGTAGAAGACGGAGATCGAGTCGCCTATAGTTAAGACAGGGGTTCGGATCGCAGGTCCGTTCGGGGTGGAATCCCAAAACTTAACTGTTCTGGTTCCACTCCGCGGGAGGGCTGACGTTGACGCAGATGATCGAATGCAGCAGATTACTTGCGACTTCGAAAGAACGGCTGGAAGCCTCCGAGTCGCTCGAGGCGGTCCAACACGTCGTGCGCAGCGCGGCACGTGATATCTCCGGTGCAGACGGCGCGACGTTCGTACTCCGTGACGAAGACCGCTGCTACTACGTAGACGAGGACGCGATAAGCCCACTCTGGAAAGGCCAGAGGTTCCCGATAACGAACTGCATAAGTGGTTGGGCGATGCTCAACTCTCAAACTGTCGTCGTCGGAGATATCGAAGTCGACGACCGGATTCCCCTCGCGGCGTACCGCCCGACGTTCGTGAAGAGCCTCGCTATCGTGCCGGTTGGAAAGCCCGATCCGGTAGCCGCGATCGGCTGTTACTGGGCAACCCAGCACAGCGCGTCCCGAGATGAGACCCGCGCTCTCGAAGAGCTCGCCGAAGCCGTCAACTCTGCGATGGAGAGAGTCGGGCTATCTAGCCCTGCGACGCTGCCTGTCACACCTACTCAGTTCGATACCGAGACACTTTCACCTGCCGACCGGATACGAACGCGGCGAGAGTCCGGCGTCGGCTTGCGAGGCCTGCGGGACTTGCGGGACTTGCGGGACTCAAGGGACTCAAGGGACTCGCGGGACTCAAGGGACTCGCAGGAATTGGTTGAGCTGAGAGAAGATCACGAACGAATAGCGCGAGACCTGCACGACACGGTGCTTCAAGAGCTGTTCGCGAGCGCGATGATCCTCCAGTCGGCGCTCGGAACGCTCGGAACGCTCGCGGACAACCGTGCCGTCGCGGATCAGATCAACACTGCACTCGCGTCCATCGATCGTTCGATACGAGACCTACGCGGTGTCGTATTCGGGCTCGAGTACGGCCACGCGAGGCTGAACGGTCTCGCCGGTCGGGTCCTCGCGATCGCGGCCGACGCCTCGAGAACGCTCGGATTCAAACCCGACGTCACGTTCAACGGACCACTTGACTCGATCGACGACGAAGTTGGCCACGATATCAAGAGCGTCGTCGCGGAGCTGCTCTCCAACGTCGGGCGCCACGCGGAGGCGAGCAGCGTAACCGTGGAGCTGAGTGCGGGTCCGACGGTAGAGCTCTGCGTTATCGACGACGGCAGGGGCCCTGACCCAGACCGAGTTGCCGGAAACGGACTCGCCAACTTGAAGTTCCGTGCGGAGCGATACGGAGGAACTTTCGAGGTGAGCGAGGCGGCGGGAGGTGGGACGTTGGCCAGGTGGCGAGTGCCTTCACCTATCTTGACGCCTGGCCCGGCGAGATTCGAGGAGGTACGACCCGATGAGTGAGTCCGATAGTACCGAGGTGAGGGGCGCCGAGGTGAGGGGCGCCGGGGTGGACGAGATCGGGCCGTTTGACGACGATGACGCTCCAAACGCGGCCCACGTAGATCCGAGCAAGAAGGTGATCACCGTGTTCGTCTTGGACGACTTCGAGATGACACGACAAGGACTGAGTGCGATTATCGACGGTGTCGACGATATGGAGGTCGTAGGCGTTGCGGGGACGGTCGAAGAGGCCCTCAACCGGATACCGGCGTGCCGTCCCGACGTAGCGCTACTCGACGTACGCCTCCCCGACGGGAGTGGGATAGAGGTCTGCAGGGAGATCCGCTCGATCATGCCGGAAGTCGCTTGCCTTATCCTTTCGGCTTACTCGGGTGACGATGCGATCTTCTCCGCGGTCATGGCCGGAGCGGCCGGGTACATCTTAAAAGACGTCAGGGTCGACGGACTCATCGAAGACATAAGGAAGGCGAGCGCGGGCGAGTCGCTACTCGATCCAAAGTTGACCCAACGAGTCCTGGACCGCATCCGGGAAGGGCCAAGGATGGACGAGCGTCTGACGAGGCTGACGCCCCACGAACGCGCGCTGTTGGACCTGATAGGCGAGGGGATGACGAACCGAGAGATCGCGGCAAAGATCCACCTTGCGGAGACGACGACGAAGAACTATGTCTCGAAGATCCTCTCGAAGCTCGACATGCCGAACAGGGCGGCGGCGGCGGCCTATGTAGCCCGGATACACGAACACGACGGAGAAGGCGAGAGCGGACCGACCCTCTAGAGGACGTCGAGCATGTCGAGTTCGCCGACGAAGCTCTCGAGCTGGCGTCGACCGCGACAGGGGACCTCGGTGTTCGACCTGCTTGGATTCGAGAAGTCCCGAGGGTCGGGACGGAATCCGTATGCGACGCTGAGGTCGATCAGTGCGAGGTCGTACTCGACTTCGGCGGTGATCCTCTCCATCAGGTCCGCGTTGGTCGCGTTGAGCAACGACAAGCGCTCCCTACGTTCGACGACGGTTCGCGCGAGTTCGACGGCGTCGGGCCTGAAGTCGGGCGCGTGCTTTACCATCGCATCTTCGAGTATCTCTGAGTACAAGGACCATGTGGCCATTTCAACTCCCCTTTTCTTGAATCTAGTTTCAATCGTCAAGTGGCATCGGATCGTTCGGAGTCCATCCGAGTACAGAACCGCCCCGTAGTCCGCCGGAGAACCGCCGTTACCACGAGATATCGATCCAAACGACCGATGCCAACTCCCATTGTCTACGAGCGACCGCGCGATAACGAGATTCAAACGTCATCAAGTTGTAATCAAAAGTCACTTACCGAGATCAGGCGGCCGTCTTCTCACCCACTCGAGGAACTCGACGGCGCCGAGTGTCGTCGCCCTCGATCTCGGGGATAGGAGGACGTCGAACGCGTGTTGTGCGAGTGGGAGCTCTGCGTAGGCCACCATTTGGACGCTCGTCGCGCGCAGCGTGGCGACGAAGTTCCTCGCGATCTGGACGGGGACGAGAGTGTCGTTTCTACCGTGGAGGACGAAGAACGGCGGTGCGTCGCGGTGCACCCTTGAGGTCGGTGAGGCGTCCCGGAAGAGCTGAGGGTTATCAGCACTCGTCGTCTTCATGACCCGAGCTTCGAGGAGGCGGCGGAGCCCCGGCCCGTACTCGTCGGTTCCCCCGCCCTCTCCGTTCGTCATGTCCATCACTCCGTAGAACGGCACGCAGGCGTCAACGGAGGTGTCGACGGATTCGAATCCCGGCTGCCATCGGGGGTCGCCGGCGCTCAACGCGGCGAGCGCACACAGATGTCCACCCGCAGATCCCCCGGAGACGGCGACGAACGACGGGTCACCGCCGTATTGAGAGATGTTCTCCTTCACCCAACCGACGGCCCGCAGGCAGTCGACGATGTGGTCGGGCCACGTCGCGCTCGGGCTCAGCCGGTAGTTGATCGAGACGCACACCCAGCCGCGGGCGGCGAGCTCGTACATCATCGGTTTGCCCTGCTCGCGCTTGTCACCGATCAACCACGCGCCGCCGTGTATGTAGACGACGACGGGACGACCCGCGGGACTTAAGACGCCCCCCGATCGCTCCGTGCCCGTCGCCCGGATCACGTCGAGTCGATGGCGCGAGATGCCGTCGCCGAAGTAGTCGACGTCTTTGATCACTTCGATCGATCGTCCCTTGATCGGAAACCCAGGGGCGAGCCGCCAGATACGTGCCCACGTCGGCCGCGGCGGCACACGTCCAGCTCCAGCGTCGCCCCCGATCACCTCGTCGAGCGCTTGAGAGACCGCCCGCGCGCTGAAAAACCCCTCGACGCAGAGTCCGAGCAACCCGATCCAACTCAGCACCGCTATCCCCAACCCGACCCATCCGGGCCACCCGGATAGTGCACCGAAGGCGACGAAGAGCGCCGTCGCTGCGACCTGCCAGACGACGTTTTGAACTGCGAGCTCCCCGGTGAGCCAGCCGACGACGAAGCTGACGACGTTCCACGGCTCCCTGCGTAGCGGTCTGTAGGTGACAAACACTCCTAGCGCTCCAAGTAGAGTTACTCCGAGGTAGGCAAAGTCCATCCCGGCACCCTACCAACGAGGGACGACGTCGGCCCTCACCGGATGCCGGCGCGGGACCCGAAGAGCGACATCGCGACACGGAGGCGAGATGAGATGACGACAGAGCGACTGAGCGGCCTCGACGCCGGGTTCTTGTACATGGAGACCCCGACGTCACACATGCACGTCGCGATGACGGCGATATTTGACCCCTCGACGGTGCCGGGTGTCCCCTCCTACGACCGCCTCCGCCAGCTCATCATGGACCGGATCCACCTCGCACCGGTGTTCCAACGTCGCCTCGTCCAGGTCCCCTTCGGGCTCGGACATCCGATCTGGGTCGACGACCCCGACTTCGACATCGACAACCACCTGAGGAGGGCTGCGCTGCCCGCTCCGGGGGGCCTGCGCGAACTCGCGGAGTTCGCGGGAGACGTCATCAGTCGCAAGCTCCACCGGGACCACCCGCTGTGGGAGATATGGGTCGTCGAAGGCCTTGAAGGGGGCAACGTCGCGCTCGTCGCGAAGATGCACCACTCGACGATCGACGGGGTGTCAGGAGCGGAGCTGATGGGCGTCCTCTTCGACCTCGAACCCGACCCGCCCGAGCGCGACGATCCGATCCCTCCGCGACGAGAAGGCAGGATCCCGACCGACCTCGAACTCGTCTCTCAGTCCCTCGTCGCGAGAGCCCTGCGCCCACTCGAGATAGCCCGCACCGCGTGGAGAACCGGCCAGGCGATCCTCGGGGTGCGAAAGATCCGCCACGACGACTCGACCGGCAAGGCGGCGTTGCCGTTGAGCGCTCCGCGCACCTCGTTGAACACCGCGATCAGCGCGCGGCGCAAGGTCGCGTACGCGACGACGAGCCTCGCGGACGCAAAGCAGCTCAAGAACGCGCTCGGCGTCACCGTCAACGACGTCGTTCTCGGCGTCTGCGCGGGTGCGCTGAGAGAGTACCTGTTAAACGGAGACGAGCTGCCAAAGGACCCGCTCGTCTCGATCGTCCCCGTATCGGTGACCCCCGATATGGCGGAGCTGAAAGGCTCGAACAAAGTCTCCGCGATGTTCGTCGGCCTGCCCACCCAGGTCAGAGACCCTCTAGAACGCGTGAGGATTATCCACGCCGGCACAAAGGGGGCGAAGGAGGAGCACAAGGCGCTCGGCGCCGACACCCTCCAGAACTGGGCGGAGCACGCGACGCCGAACCTCTTCGCGCTCGCCGCCCGTCTCTACACCGGTATGAAGCTCGCGGACCGCCATCGGCCGATCGCGAACCTCCTCATCTCCAACGTCCCCGGCCCGGACTTCCCGCTCTACTTCGCCGGCGCGGAGATGCTCGCCGGATTCCTCCTCGGCCCCGTCGTCGACGGGATCGGCCTCAACATCACGATCATGAGCTACCGGGGAGTCCTCTACTGGAGCCTCGTCGGGTGTGCGCGAACGGTCCCTCGAATCTGGGAGATCGCGGACGCGATACCCGCGTCGTTCGACGAGATGCTCCGCGCCGCAAAGATCGAACCGGGCGAACCGGGCGAACCGGGCGAACCGGGCGTCGGCCTCTAACACGATGCCTATCTATCGCGGAAATATAGACGAGGGCGCCGACGTTGTTACTCATCGACGCCGCGAGAGTCGGTCGCGGGTTTGATCGTGTCGCGTAATCCCACATACGAGAGACCTGGGAGGTTCAGATGCCGGTGAGTGAACTCGGACATTTGGTGCTCTACGTCCAAAGCGCCGAGCGCTCCGCTGAGTTCTACCGAGACGTCCTCGGATGGGAACAGATCGTCCCCGCCAAAGGCACGCCCGTCGTCGGCGCCGCCGCGTTCTCGGGCGGGCGGACGCACCACGAGTTACTCGCGATACAAGTGGGTCGATCCGCCGCTCGGATCCCGGAGGGCAGAAGGCTCGGTCTCTATCACTTTGGCCTGAAAGTCGGAGAGAGTGACGACGAGCTGCGCGAGATGCGCGACAAGGTGATCGCGGCCGGTGCGAAGATAGTCGGCTCCTCTGACCACACCGTCACCCACAGCCTCTACGTCGAGGATCCCGACGGAAACGAAGTCGAGCTCTACGTCGACGTACCCGGCGTTAACTGGCGCAGCGACAAGGACCTGATAATGAGTCCGATCCGACCACTCGTGCTCTGAGCAAGACCAGATCGCTCGATCCAAACCCAGCCGGCAACTAGTTCCAAGGACTTGAGACGAGCTACTCTCTAAGAAGTCGACCGAGAGGAGAGAGTAGTGGGCGACGCGAGAGACCTTGTGGATGAGTCGATCAGAACTACGCCCAAGAGGCGCAGACCAAGGCGTTCACTCAGGAGATACGCCGTCGTCTCCGTCGCCGTCGTCGCTCTCCTCGCCGCCGCGTGTGGCTCCAGCTCTTCTACGTCCCAAGCGTCGCCGAGCACGACGTCGATCTCTTCTCCTGAAGCTCTGCAGCCTCCGTCGTGGGGGGTGTCTCTTCCGGGCGCGAGCCCGTGCAACCCGCTCGGAGGACAGCAGTGCATGCTCCCGTTCCCGAGCGACTACTACACGATCGCGAAGCCGTCGATGCCCTCTGGGCGTCAGATCGACTTCCCTCTCTCCGCGATGCCCGCGAACTCCAGCGGCACTCGCGTCACTCCTACGTCGTGGATGCGAAACGACGGGTTCAGCCCGGGGTCTGAGATACTCGTCTCGGTACCGAACCTCGACATCACGACATCGGCGATACCGGGCAACGGAGACGTCGCTGCGTCGCTCGCCGCGAACGCACCCATCGTCTTGCTCGACGCGAACACGATGCAGAGGCTCGCGTACTGGGCCGAGCCCGACGCCCGCAACCCAAATCCCGCGACACGGCTCTTGATCATCCACCCGGCGGCCAACCTTCCAGAAGGGAGCCGTATTATCGTCGCGTTACGTAACCTGCGTAGCACGAACGGATCGCTCGAGTCCCCGCCGAAGTACTTCGCATCGATCCTGCACGGATCCACGCAGCCGGGAGTCTCAGGAAACGCCGTCACCCGCCACATCGACAGCGTCTTGTCGACGTTGGCAACCGCGGGTGTCGCGAAGTCCAATCTCTACTTGGCTTGGGACTTCACCGTCATAAGCACGAAGAACCTCACCGGCTGGATGCTCTCGATGCGCAACCAAGCTTTCGCGTCGCTCGGCTCTAAAGTGCCTAACTACCAAGTCACCCAAGTGACTAACTTTACGCCGGCACAGAACCCACAGATCTCACGACAGGTCATCGGCACGTTCGACGTTCCGAGCTTTCTGAACCAACCGGGCGGTCCGATGGGATCGACGCTCAACTTCGGACCGGGCGGCACGCCACGACAGCTCCCCGGTAACGTCCAACACGCCGTCTTCGCATGCCTCATACCGAGGTCTGCCGACCAGAACCCCTCCGCGGCGAACCAGCGGGTTAAACCGGGGCGCCCGGTGCTCTACGGCAAGGGCCTCTTCAGCGTCGCGACGCAGATGGACATATCGGGTGTCCTCGCTTCCGCCAACCGCTACGACCTCGTCCAGTGCTCGACCAACACGCTCGGACTCGACGGGAACAACGAGATTTACGACGCCGGGTTGATCCAGAACATCTCGAACTTTGCGGCACTCCCGGACCGGCTCCAACAGGGGATTCTAGACGCTCTCTTCCTCGAACGCCTCATGTCCTCGCCCGCCGGGCTCGCCGCGAATCCGGCGTTCAAAGCAGGAGGGGGATCGGGCCCTTCACTCATAGACACCTCGATCCCTCTCACGTACTACGGAAACAGCGAGGGGAGCCTCATCGGCGGGGCGATCACCGCGGTGTCCACCGAGATAAGAAGGGCGGTGCTCGGAGTGCCGAGCATGAACTACTCCATCTTGTTGGACCGAAGCGTCGACTTCGCTCCGTTCTTCGTGATATTTGACAAGGCGTATCCCTCGCACTCCGAGCAACTTCTCACTTTTGATCTAATGCAGATGCTCTGGGACAGGGGGGAGACCGACGGTTACGCGGAGCAGCTGACCAACCACCCGCTTCCTGGTACCCCACCTCACCAGGTTCTCTTGCAGATGGCTTTCGGTGACCACCAGGTATCGAACGTCACGACCGAGATCGAGGCGAGAACGATCGGCGCGTCGATGCACCAACCTGCACTTAGACCGGGTAGAGCGGTGGGGAATCCCTTCTATCAAATCCCATCTATATCCTCTTATCCGTTCACGGGACCCGCCGCCCTGTTCGTCTGGGACGACGTACACGTCGCTCGCCCGCCGGCCGGCAACGTCGCACCGACGATCGGGCCCGACCCCCACGACTACGTGCCGCGCTCGGTGCCCGCCGCCCAACTCCAACTGGCCCACTTCTTGGAGACGGGACAGGTGATCGACGTCTGCGGTCGCGCTCCGTGTGTCACCTCCATACCGCTCACGCCGGCCGGCTGAAGACGAAAGCTGACCAAGAGATGAGCAAAGAGACCCCAAAGATCGCGATCGTCGGTGGGGGGAGCACGCACTGGACCCCGCGACTCTTGGTCGACTTCGTCAACACCGAAGGACTTAGAGACGCATCGGTCGCACTCAACGACATCGACGTCGACTCCTTGCAACGCATGGAACGCCTCGCACGCCACATAGTTTCCACCAAGAAGACCTCGATGGACATCTCGGCGTCGCCTGAGATCGGCGACGTACTCGACGGCGCCGACTTCGTGATCACCGCGCTCTCGGTCGGCGGATTTGAGAGCATGGCCCACGACGTGGAGATACCGGCCCGCTATGGGGTCTACCAACCGGTCGGGGACTCTGTAGGGCCAGGAGGGATCTTCCGATCTCTGCGCAGCATTCCAGTGATGCTCGAGATCGCGGGCCACATCGAGCAGTACTGCCCGGAGGCACTCTTGATCAACGTGACCAACCCGCTTTCTGCTCTATGTCGCGCCGTTTCGTCCAAGACTTCGGTGCGGACCGTCGGACTCTGCAACGAGCTCGTCGGCATGCAGTTCTGGATGAGCCTCCTGTTCGACGTCGGCATGAACGAGGTCGATCCGGTCGTCGCCGGAGTGAACCACCTGCCGTTAGTGACGGAGCTTCGAATCGGGGACAGAGACGGGTTCGCTATGCTGAGCGACCTCCTCGACTCTTTGGACCAGGTCGCCGGTGAGCCTGTCTGGATGGACCCTCCAGAGGCCACCCACTGGGAACAGCTGGACCCGTCGCTGCCGTGGTCAAAGGGCGACGTCCTTCACAGCAACAGGTTGAAGCTCGCGTTCTTTCGAGCTTACGGAGTACTCCCGGGGTCCTCTGATACCCACGTCGCCGAGTTCTTACCCACGTTCCTCGACGCCACGTCCGATCACGGGAGGGCCTGGGGCGTATACCAGCATGGCATGCGTGGCCACAGATTGGATAAGGCGAACGATAACGAAGAGGCCGATCTCATGGAGGTCCAAGAAGAGGTCTCGCCGTTGCCCTCGGGTGAGCTCGTCGCTCCTTTGCTCGACTCTTTGATCACGGGCACGACACGCTCGTTGCCGGTGAACCTCGCCAACGAAGGACAGGTCGTAGGCCTCGACGACGGTGTCGTCGTCGAGTGCATCGGCGTAGCCGGACCAGACGGCCTACACCCCCGCGACGTAGCCGACGCGGGTGACGCGACCGAGTTCGTCCGCCGCGTCGTTGCGTCACAGGAGCTAACCATCGAAGCCGCTCTGAGCGGTGACAAGACAAAGGTACTGCGTGCGATGATCGAAGACCCACACGCCGGGACGTTGGCGTGGGAAACAGTTACCGCGCTGACAGAGGAGATGTTCGCTGCCGAAGCGAGATGGCTGCCTCAGTTCGCGTGACTCGTTACCGCTGTGAACTCAGAAAGGATCGGCTCTAGCCGGCGCTCGCCTCGTCGTATCGCGCGACCGTGAACGCGATGATCGCTGGAACGTCGAACGCGAACACGACGAGAGTCAAGATAAGAACGACGAGCGTCGCACCACGGGTGTGGTCGAAGATGAAGACGAAACCAAGAAGTCCCGCTATTACGACGTAGGCTAGTAACGCCCAGCGGGCCACCTTGAAGAACACGTTCCACGCGAACGGCCTGATGCGGCTGAGTAGGACGAGCGCGACGACCGTCAAGACGGCTCCTGCGACGAGGAGTATCTCAACTGGTCCAAGCGCCGGCGGGCGTGGAAGATGCGCCGCGAGATAGACACCCCCTGCGAGCATCAACGCCAAAGAAGTAACGAGCAGTTCGGCTATTGGAGGGAGCTTGCGGTCGAGTACGGACGCCGACTCGCTCACGACGCCGTCGCCAGCCTCGTCATTATGATCAACGTTGCAATCTGCATCGCACCGGTTATCCCTGCGGTGACGATGAACCGCTTCATCAACCGTTGTATAACTGCCCCGTTTGGTTGCTCCTTCTTCAACTCGAAGAGCACCGCCACGTTAGCCGGCTCGAGAAGCCCGAGCGCTATGATCGCCATCACCGCGACGACGACAAAGGACGCGACCACCCAGCCGTGCTGGGCGTAGCTCGCGTCGAGATACCCGAGGTACCGAGCCAACTGCCATCCGGCCGCCAGAGTGCAGATGACGAGCGTCGGCATGAGCAGCACCATCTTTGGCATCAGCCGTTTCGTCAACTCGGCTCGCGCCGGTATAGACAGCTTCCCAAGAATCGGCCCGAGGATGAATCCCAAGAACAAGTCGAGCGCCGTCCACATCCCACCGCCGACGACGTGATAGAAGTCGATCGCCCAAAGACGATTCGTAGCGATCGTCACGACCAGGCCGGCGATCACAACAGCCACGATCGGAAGCCCCCTTAAAGGCACTATCTGGAACGTCGCCTCCGGGCGTGAAGCTTCTCGACCAACTAAAGACGACTCTCCAGCGCCGCTCGGGGCACCTTCTACGCCGACGCTCTCCGCCACAGACGCTCTCGCCATCGAAGTCCCTCCCTTCTCCTTCCGGGGCGTAATTTTAGGCGCTGGTGGACCGCTTGTACAGGCTTTATCTGCAGGCTTTTTGTACTGGCTTTATGCGAGTTGTATCACCCGGGGAGGCTGGAGGGCCGCTCTTGGAGCCACTAAGCTCGCGCACCATGCCGGACGTCGTTTTCGAAAAAGTTGACTACAAAGGCGGATTCGAGGGCATGGTCGCGACCGATAAGGCAACACTCACGCTGAGTGAAGACCGCTTCACCCTCAAACGCCCCCGCCGTTTCGGCAGAACCCTCTTGAAGGTCTGGGCGCGGTGGACCGCGGTCAAAGAGTTCGACGTCAGCGACGCCGACGATGGGACCAAGATCGAGATCACGACCGGCAAGCTCGGTCCAGCCGTCGTCGTGATCCACGGCACTGCACCGATTGACGTGTACAGGCAGATCTCAACTATCGCGGGTTGTCACGCCCACATCCCAAGCGAGATCCGCTCCGAACTCGGCCTACCATCGGAGTCCGACACCACCGAAGCAATAGAGGAAACACAGGAGTGAACGATAGCGCGACAGCGTCACGAGCGCGACGCAGACTAAACCTCCCTGGCTCGTTGACGAGGCACGCCGGTACTCCCCCATGAATCTGCTGTGATTCGCGAATCCCGTCGAGAGCCCTCACGGCCCAGCGCCATTACACCTAAGTGTTTATCATTGTGTCCATGGGACGGACGAACATTGAGATCGATGACGATCTGGTGAGCAAAGCAATGCGGCGTTACGGGCTACACTCCAAGCGTGCCGCGGTCGATCTGGCGCTGAGCCGACTGGCGGGCGAGTCGATGACGCGAGAGGACACCTTGGCGATGGAAGGCGCCGGCAGGGAGGGCGACCTCGACGAGATGCGCTCGAACCACCGCGGTTGGCCGGGTGACCCTGGTCGACACCTCGGCGTGGGTCGAGTTCCTTGGAAACACCGGAAGCGACACGCATCGTGCGGTTCGCCAGTTGCTTGAGGACGACGCGCCGGTTCATACCACTGACGTTGTATTCACGGTCTTACACGGCGTGCGCAAAGTCCGCTGTAGCAGTGGTGTCCCGCCAGGTGGCAGCTGGGCAACCGGCCAGCGCAAAGTACAACACGAGCGCCTGGGGGCGCACCAAAAACGTGTGGGAGAAGGTGCAGTAGGCCTCAGTCCGCACTGCGACGATCGCTGTAGCGGGCCTGAGCTGTCTGCTTCGATACGCCCAACATGGCGGCGATGGCCGCCCACGAGTAGCCACCGGCCCGGGCCGCGTGCACGGCTTCAGCCAGTTCCGCTTCGCTGTCCACGGAGCGGCGGAAGGCGTCAGCGATCCGCCGCAGTGGCTCGGCATCTCGCCACTCCGGCTCTTCTCCCTGAGTGGCAAGTCGCTCGGCAATACGGGCCGCCGCGCGTTCTTTCTCGGTTATGGTTCTAGGCATCATTACTCCTTGTCTCGTATTACTCTTTGTCTCGTATTACTCTTGGTCTCGTATTACTCCTTGTCTCGATGAAATCGGCGGGGGCGAGCCGGCATCGCATGGATGATGACCGGTCCGTCGTTGTCAACCAGCACCCCGATCTCGATCAGGTTGGATGCCCGGTCGGGGCCGAGGAACAAGATGACGTCGTCGTCGTGGGGGTCATCTGCCGTCGCGATGATGTTTCGAAGGGCGTGGCGTATGTCGTCGTCGGCAACGCCATGATCCCTGGCACTAGCGACTATCGGTGCATGCCACAACGCCATGACGTCAGTATACCCTGACGGCCTCGTGGTACACGAGCCTGGCCGACCCGGCGGTCCGTACAGGTATAAACCTCCAAGTGGACGAGAAGTTTCGCGGAAGATGCCGCATTTGGAACCCCTCGTACCCTCATTTGAAGGTAATCACATACGTCGTTGCAGGCTCGACGCTCGTTATGTTGCTCGGCGTCTTTGGCCTGGGGCCGCTCTTAGCGTTGCCGTAGCCGGAGCCTCGACGGTCGCGTGTTCGAATCCACAACCGGGACTAAAACTGCCGGATGAACAGACTCTCGATAGAGCACAAGCGAAGAACGCCTCCACACTGATTTCAGTGGTCACGCAAAGCGGTCTTGGGCCGAGCATTCATCTTTGTGTCACACCATCCCTGCAGGCCTTTGCCGCTCGTCATCCACCGCCACTTGTCCGATAGGCCGTCGAGCAGTACGGCTGTGTTGGCGGTCTCGTTTTAGATCCCATGTGCGGTAGCGGCCACCTGGCCGTACTCGGGGTTATTCTACGATATAGTGGAATTTCGTGGCTGAGATATCTGAGCTTGGAACCGACGTGCAGCGCGAGGGGCGGGCGTTGGGTAGCCCGACTCGCTATCGGATCTTTCGCTACATCGCCAAAGCGCACGCTCCAGTCGACGTGAGAGAGCTGACCGACCATCTCCAGCTCAACCACAACGCGATCCGTCGACACCTGGGCGTGTTGAAAGAGTCGGGGCTCATCCTCGAGAAGGCGGAGTCTCGGAGCCTGCCCGGTAGACCTCGACTCCTCTACACGCTTGGTCCCGAGGTGTCCAAGAACTGGGGCAGGTCAAACGAGTACGTCTGGCTCTCCAAACTCTTGACCGGCGCTTTGCGCCGCGACTTAGAACCTCGCGAAGCAGGCCGTGGAGACGGTCGCCTTCGCGCCCGACAGATTACGGGAACTACCCCGCCGGCTGACCTCCTCGAAGCAGAGATCGCGCGACGTGGGTTCAAGCCGACCCGTCTCGACAAGGGAAAACACATCGAGTTCACCCTGGGACGCTGCCCGTTTGCCGAGGTCGCAGTGGAGGATCCAGCGACGGTGTGTGACCTGCACCTGGGTCTCGTCGAAGGACTCGTCGAAGGGTTGGGCGGGCTCTGCGTCGATCGACTCGTCCCGAGGAAACCACACAGGGCGGGATGTCGCCTGATCGTAAGTGTGAAGGCTAAACCAGAGTAAATCTATACTAGTGTATAAATAATAGATACAACTGCTACCTCTCCTAACGGCGATCCCCGATCGGTAAGGAGGGGAGCGAAGGAGGCCGTGTCATGTCAACTCCCGAGGAGAACGCGTTCGAATCGATGGTCTCCCACCACCGCTCGATGGTCGACGAGCTTAGGGCTCTAACTTCTGCGCTCGTAGACGACGCCGATCACGGACGCGACGTTGACGCGAGCTCGACCAAGCTCGTTACCTACCTCAACGATGAGGTCCTCCCCCACGCGACCGCAGAGGAAAATTCACTCTATCGGGCTGCCGCCGGCATACCTTCACTCTCCGCGACCCTGCCTCAGATGATCGACGAACACCGGGAACTCGCTTCGCTCACGAGACGCCTCGCGGAGGCATCGAGCGACCCCGCTACCCACGCTCGAGCTCCGTACACCACGCAGATCTTCGTGCTATTCGTAACCCACGCCGCGAAAGAGAACGATATTGTCCTTCCGGCAGTTCTCGCTGAAGACGGAGTCGATCTCTCCGGCCTGCTCCACGAGATGCACTCTCTTCTAGCCGGCGCGACGTGATTTGAAAAGTAGCGAAGTGGGCTTGAACGAGAGGTTCACCGTTATCACTATCCCGGTCGCTACGAGGAACACAGCGCCTGTTGCGACAGCGAACGCGACCGACGCCGCAAACCCGACACACACGAGAGCGACACCGGTTACGACGAAAGCGTAAGTCAGCGCAGCTAAGCGGTGGTCGTATAGCTCGGCGAACATAAGTGGCTTTCCCGTTCCTCCCTTCTCGATACCGCGTGCTCGAAGCGACGTCCACACGATAAAAGGGACCACCTTGTGGGCGTGGCCGACGAGTGCGATCAACAGCCATCCCGCGAACGCCACGATCGCTCCCGCAGCCAGGGAAACACCGAGCGTTTCGTGATCGGCAATCACAAGCGACGACGCGAGCGACAGACACGCCCCGACGACCAGCGACACCGACGACGTCACTATAAACAACAGGTGCAGGTCGGCCTTGCGGCGACGGTGGCGCACGTGGACAACCAACGACGCGAGGTGCGCACCGAGGCCGGCCGCCAACACAACCGCTCCCACCCACGCGAGCGCGGTCACGTCGAACATGAGCCCGACGCAAAGAGGAATCGTCGCCAGAGGTACCGTCCAGACGGCCAGCCTTCCAGAGATCGCGTGCCCGGGAACGTGCGCGAGCAAGAACATCGACCACAGCTTCTCCGCGACTGAGACGTAAGTAGCACCGAGCCAGCCAAAAAGGCCTAACACACCCATCGCAACATCAATGTGGCCAGAGAAACTGAACCAGTCGCCCTCACGATTACCGACGAACACCGCTCCGAGAACGACCGTCATAACCGCACCGACGAGCGAGAGCCTCAGACCGACGACCGGCGGACCCTTGCCGCCCACCGCGAGCGGCTTGAAGAGGTTAACGACGAGAAGAACGATCGCGACCGATACGGCTACTCCACTCAAGGCGACGGTTGCAACGTTTGAAAAAGCTACTCCAACTGGAAGCATCCACGATCCAACGAGCCACGTCACAAACGTCACACGAGCGATCGGAATCGAGCGAAGTGGACGTCCCGTTATCACGGGGGTGAACTGATGAACCGCGCCGAGCACCCCCATTGAGAGTGCAGCAAGAACACCAAAGTGTGTCGCCGCGACGACCGGATCGGCCGTCGGATCGTAAGCGGCGGCCGTGCGCGCCCACACCAGGGCAACTCCGCACGCGATCAGACCAATTGGTGCGGCACAAAGAAACAAGAGCGGCACCGACGGTGGGGGAACACCGCTTGGTACTCCGAGCGGCTTCTTCGCCCAGGAACCGCTCGATCTACCCACTTTCCCGGGCGCCGCCATCTTCGCCAGTACTGCTCGTTTCGCCAGTGTGCAACGGCTCCCTCCTTCCTGATATAGTTCTACTAGATAGTAGAAAAATAGTGCAACTGCCCGAACTCGGGGTCTCGGGTCGAAAGGAGGACCGATGGCACTCGTGGACGTACGCCCCGCTATCGCAGCAGGAGAAGAGCCGTTCGAGACGATCATGGCCGCGATCGACTCCCTCGAGCCGTCCGAAGACCTCGTCGTCGTGGCGCCGTTCGAGCCGGTCCCACTCGAAGCGCTTCTCTCCTCTCAGGGGTTCAGTTACGAAGCGGTCGACCTCGGCGACGGCGACTGGCAAGTCACCTTCGTCCAGCAGTCATGAACAGCGCCCGAAGCGACCTCGCCGAGAACAGCGCGACCAACGGCTCGCCCACCGTAGAAACGAGTGCGATCAACGCTACCTGGAAAGCGCTCTGCTCCGTCTACGACCCCGAACTCTGCCTCGATCTCGTATCACTCGGACTCGTCTACGACGTATACGACGATCACGGGACGATCGTCGTAGAGATGACCCTCACCACCCCGGGTTGCCCCGCTTCTGAAAGCCTGCCAGAGTTTGCGCGTGCAGCGATCGACGACGCGCTCTCTGAGACGGCCGGCGAATCACGACCTGTTCAAGTTCGTGTCGTATGGGATCCTCCGTGGACTCCCGCGATGATGGACGACGCCGCGGCGAGCGCGCTCGGGTTCAAAGCTCAACGATCACCGTAGTCACCGTTCGAGCTGCCACGATCTCACGGCTGGAACCGCAAACAAGACGATTATCCCAGCGATCGCAGCGAGTATCCCGGCATATCCGTAGGCGAACGAGACTCCGACACCGTAGAGCAACCCCATCGCGAGATTCCCGACGAAAGTCCCGATGCTGCGTGCCGCCGACAACGCCCCCATCGCGCGTCCAGCGTGCGCTCCGGTGCGCAACACCGACATCGCGGTCGGTTCCAGGGTCTCGACGACGCCGAGTGCGAATCCGATCACAGCGACGCCGACCATCAAGACCCAGAGCCCGAGGTGCGCTCCATAACCAAGAGCCATCACTCCCGCACCGAGTGCCGCACCGAGATACCCGAGCAGGCCGAGCCGTGCGAACTGGTCGGCCGCAGTTTTTCCGAGACGCCCACCCAGGATGTAGCCAGTCGCTGCAGATACTGCCTGGAGTAGGAGAAACGCCCCGATTCCAGCGAGGAGCCGACCGCTTCCCTGGGCGACGGTTAGAACCGGAAAACCGACGCTGTAAAACGTAAAGCCATACAGTGCCGCAGCGACAAGAAGCGCTCTCGTCCCCGGCGGGGGAGGTCCAGCGTCGTCGGAGTCGGCCACCTCGTGATCAGCGTCACGTCTCGCTCCGACGTGTGCCCTGGACAAAGACACGGTTGACACCGCTAGTGGAATAACGGTCCCTAAGAAGATCCACTTGAACGAGACGTGGGCGGTGATCGCGATCATCACGTAGACGCCCGCGAAGACTCCACCACCAACGTCGAGCGCGTGGAGAAACCCAAACGCTGATGAACGATCGTTCTCGTCAGGGACGGCGTCGACGAGCATCATCCGCCGCGACGGAGAACGGAGGTTGCGCGCCCACCATCCGCCGGTCAGCAAGCCGATCGCCCACACCGGATTGAACACGAGCGCGCACAGCGATAGCAGGGGTATGAAAGAGTTTCCGACGAGAGCCAGCTTTCGATGTCCGACTCGATCCCCGATGCGGCCTCCCGCGTAAGAAAACAGCGCTCCCCCGCCGTAGCTGAGTGCGCTCGCTAACCCGAACTCCCAGACCGGTTGATGCAAGGTTATGACCAGGAAGAGCGGGAAACTGGCCAGCACCGACTGGTACCCGAGGTCCGCGAAACACGCCGAAAGCGATATCGCCCACACGTCGTGTGTTCTCCACGGAACTCGGCGAGTCGAAGCTAGAGCGTCGCCACCGAGCTCGTCGCCGTTGTCAAGCCTCGGTCCCACTCGTCTCCCCAGTGGCCATAGTGCAGCACTCCCTTAAGCCAGGCCGCCTAACGCTCGAAGTACTTTTCAATCTACGTCCGTCTGACTGGATGGCAGCACGTTACCATTAACTCAGAGCTCTGTGTGGACGCTCTCTAAGTAGCGAGCACGATCGACAAGAAGTCTTAAATTTTCGCGACGAAATACTTTCCGATGCGCGTTTCTCGTGCTAACTTTGGCGCACACCGGATGATGCCCCGGCGGGCCTCGGCCCAATCGCCTTAATCGGGCTAATGGCCTCTACGTGAACTTGAAACGCACGGAGGTCGGTGATGTTGGGTCATAGCGTGATGGCGCCCGAGGGTGTCCAAGCACTCCAGGTCTTGACCGTGATGCTCGGCGCCCCGCTCGTAAGCGGGGCTATCTCGCACGTCGAAGGTCGGCTGCAAGGGAGGCGGGGGCCGCGGATCCTCCAGCCCTACTACGACATAGCGAAGCTCTTCAGGAAAGAGACGGTCGTCACCGAAGAGTCGAGTTGGGTGTTCCTCATCGGACCGGTTATCGCTTTCGGCTGTTACTTGATCGTTCCGTTGTTGATCCCGGTACTCACGACCTACGGGCTCCCTCTCGGCTACATGGGTGACATCTTGGGCGGCGGATTCGTCCTCGCTCTCGGCGGTTTCGCAGTCGCGATCGCGGGAACCGATTCCGGCGCTCCCTACGCTCAGCTCGGCTCAAGCCGCGCAATGACGTTTGGTGCGCTCATCGAGCCGACGATCCTATTTGTCGTATTCGCGGTCGCTATCATCACGAGCACCGATCTGCCCTACGCGCTCGCGGCGACCGTACGGTCGTCGTCGGCCGAGATGGTCGGTCCGAGCCACGTCCTCGCAGCGGCTGCGTTCTTTCTCGTCGTTCTGGCTGACACCGGGCGGATACCCGTCGAGACGCACTCTGGAACTCTCGAGTTCGGGATGATCGACGAGGCCCGTACTCTTGAACACTCGGGGCCACCACTCGCGCTCTTGACATGGGGAGCAGCGATGAAACAGCTAATTCTCTACACGATCTTGATCAACGTATTTGTTGCACCGTGGGGGTTGGCGGCGTCGGGAAATCCTGCGGCAGTCGCTCTCGCTGTCCCTTCGTTGCTCGGCAAGGCAGTCGCTCTCGGCCTAGTTTTCGCGGTGATCGATAACCTGTTTTCAAAGCTCCGGTTGTTCAAGATCACCGAGTTCATAGCCGCCGCATTCCTCCTTGCGGTCCTCGCGGTATTCCTATTCTTCGCCGGAGGTGGATGATGCACTCTGCGCCGACGACGTATGCCGGAGTAGCAGACGTGATAGCGGTCTTAGTCCTGTTGACTGAGTTCGCGATGCTTAGAGCCCCGTTGCTTCGCTCCCAGGTTCGCCTCTACATGTTTCAATCGCTGGTCGTGACAGCCCTCGCCGTCGTCGTCGCAGCGACTCGTCATATTGATGAACTTTACGTTCTGGCACTACTTTCGTTCGCTCTAAAGGTCGTGCTCGTCCCGAACTTGGTGCTTCGCCTGCTGCGCGATGCAGACGTAGACCTGGCTGGAAGCTCGGTCCTTGGTGTCGCGAGTATGACACTCATTGCGATCGGCGTATCGGCTTTCGGATTCTTTGCGGTCGGTTCGTTGCACGTCCATTCGACGGCACTTCCGACCACCGCACTCGCCGTCGCCGCCGCAGTCGTCCTCGTCGCGTTCGTGCTGATCATCTTACGTTCTGACGTTGTATCCCAGGCTATCGGCTTCTTCTCCTTGGAGAACGGGATATCAGTCGCGAGCTTGGTCGTCGCGGCGGGTATGCCAGTCGTCGTCGAAGTGGCGTTCCTCTTCGACTTGTTGGTCGCGGTCGTCGTCTTCGGGGTGATCATGCGAGTTCACCACGGCCGGACCAAGACACTCTCTACTGACGAGCTCGATCGGCTGAAGGGTTAGTAATGTCATCGGTTCTAGTTGTTCTCATCTTCGCACCGTTCGCCGTAGGGATAGCAACCTTTTTCCTCCCCGTCAGGTTCTCCAAGGTCGTCACGACTGTCTCGGGTGCGTCCAGTTTTGTGTTGGCTCTCGTCTTGATACCCGCCGTTACGAGTCGATCACACGTAGCCGCGGGAAGCCTGCTTCGCGTCGACGCACTTTCGGCCGTCTTTCTTACTGCGACGACGTTCCTCTACGGAGCAACTGCGGTGTTCGCGAACGGATATCTGGACCTCGCAAAAGGCGCGGCGGGAGTTCGATACGGACGGCGTTTCTATGCGGGGTTGAACATTTTCTGCTGGTCGATGATAGCTGCGACTCTCGTCAACGGGCTCGCACTCTTGTGGGTCGCTATCGAGATAACGACGGTCGTTTCAGCGCTCCTCGTGGCTATCGACGACACCGACGGGGCGACCGAGGCAAGTTGGAAGTACGTTCTAATAGCGTCCCTCGGGCTCGGCATCGCGCTATTTGCAACAGTCATCATGTACTACGCAGGTACAACGGTATTCGGTGCGGCATATGACCTCTCCTATACAAAGCTGCTCGCCGGCGCCGGGCGCTTCCCACCTGACGTCGTCCGCCTCGCTTTTGTCCTCGCGGTGTTGGGTTTTGGGACGAAGATGGGACTCGTCCCGGTCCACACCTGGTTGCCTGACGCGCACTCTGAGGCACCGACTCCGGTATCGGCCCTCCTCTCGGGTGCTCTCCTGGCCGTCAGCTTTTACGCAATCTTGCGGTACTTCCAGATTGCAGTGCGCACTCTCGGGCCGACGTTCCCTCGAAACGTACTGCTCATATTTGGCATTGCGTCGCTCTTACTCGCAGCTCTTTACGTACTGAGCCAACGCGATCTCAAACGGCTGCTCGCATACTCGAGCGTGGAGCATATGGGAATCTTGGCCATTGGAATGAGTCTTGGGGCGCCAATCGCAGTCGTCGGTGTCCTGTTGCACGTCTTGGCACATGCGGCCGCGAAAGGAACGGCGTTCTTTGGAGCCGGATCGGTAGTTAGAAAGTTCGGAACCAAGGATATGACCAAGATTCGCGGGGCGTTCAGTGCGCTCCCGTGGAGTGGGCCGATGATGGTCGCCTCAGTCCTCGCGTTGTCCGCAATGCCTCCGTTTGGACTCTTTCGAAGCGAGTTCCTTATTGTCTTGGGTGGACTTTCGGGGCCGCGTGGCGTGGTCGCCGTCCTGCTCGTAGTGTTAGTCACCCTTGCGTTCTTTGGAGTATCTTGGTCCACCACTCAGATGATGTTCACGCAGGACGCACAGGTTGGATCGAGTGACAACCCCGGGTCGGCGAACCCTGCAAAAGGAGAGGTGAGCACTTCGATCGTGGTAGCGATGGCGCTTGGGCTCGTGGCACTCGTAGTCCTGGGAGTCCATCCACCGTCGCAACTCAACCACCTCTTGAACGATGCGGCACGAGAGCTCGGGAGCCGTCGTTGAACGGCCACGAAGACACTCCGGCCGCCGTCTCCGTCGACACGTTCAGCGAACGCGTTGTTGCGCGAGTGGCTCGTGGCGCTAGATTCTGCGGGCTGTTCGCGTCGGCGGACTCGGGAGGCAACCGCCTAACGGCGGTGCTCGCCGAAGGAAACTCGCTTCGCAGCGAGGTAACGGTTGTCCCTGACACGACGGAGGGCTTTCCCACTCTCAGCACCGAGCTGCCGTCGGCGTCTTGGTACGAACGAGAGATCCACGACCTCTTCGGCCTCAAACCCCTGGACAACGCCTCTCTCGACCCACTCGTCCTGCCACTCAAAGCCGGCTCCAAATACCCATGCCCGGGGAGTGGCGAGCCGGCCAGTCCAATCGAGATCGACCCGACTCCGTCACGCACTCGCCTTCTCGGCGAGGGAGTCTTCACGATTCCCTACGGTCCCGTGCGATCTGGTGTTTTCGAGTCCGTAGAGTACGTGGTTGAAACCCCCGGCGAGGATATCCCCTACGTGGTTCCGCGAGTGTTCTACAAGCACCGCGGGATAGAAGCGCGATTCGACGGAACGAGCGTCGACGACGGAGTCCTGGTGGCCGAACGCTACGAAGGGGTGGCCTCGGTCGCCCACGCGATCGCGTACTGCACAGCGATAGAGACGATAGCCGGCGTCGAAGTCAAAGAGGCGGCGAACTTCGTCCGGATCGTCCACGCCGAGTTAGAGCGCATCGTAAACCACTTAGAGTCAGTCGTTCGCAACACCGAAGCTGCCGGACAGGCCGTTGCTTACGCGCGACTAACGTTGCACAAGGAGCGGCTACAGCGCCTGAGAGCTCGGCTCTGTGGCAGCCGCTTCGGTCGCTCGGTAGTGGTGCCCGGTGGGGTCACAGGACCACCTCGCCTGGACTCGAACACTTTGTTGGCCGGCCTCGACGGGATCGAAAAAGATATCCGTTCCGATCTCTCCCTCCTCATGTCGACGCCGTCGTTCATCGATCGACTAAGAGCAACAGGGGTGATACCGCCCGATCTGGCCCGCCAACACGGTGCGGTCGGACCGGTTGGACGGGGCTCGGGTCAGGTTGAAGACGTTCGATTCACTCGTCCCTACTCCGGCTACCAACTTCTCGGACATCAGCTCATCGAGCCTCGCATCGATGGTGACGCTCTCGCCCGCCAGCGAGTCCGCTTGGACGAGATAGCCGGTGCTTTCCATCTGGTGCGCCAAGCGATCGACCGGCTAAGCGAGCTAGCAGTTGACGACGCCGACTGGCGTGTTCCAGTCGAGCTCGCCAATGGCGAGTCAATCAGTGGCAAGTCAATCAGTGGCGAGGCGATCGGCTGGGCAGAGGCCCCTCAAGGTGAGCTCCTTTACCTGGTGACCGTGGACGACGGTGTGTTGAAACGGGTGAAACCCCGTTCTGCCTCCTTTCACAACCTGGCCCTTTTCAGCGCCGCCTTCCCAAAAGAGGTGCTTACAGACTTCGCATTCATAGAAGCCAGCTTCGGAGTCTCGATTGCCGGGGTGGCCGGCTAATGCCTTGGATACCAAGAGGGTTGCACGACGGTGTAGTCACCACTCGATATCCTCGTCGAGCGGACGGATACGGCGAAGGATTCCACGCTGCAGTCGACGTAGAACCGGGAGCTGCAGTTGACGATCGCGCATATGCGGCCGTGACGGCGTGTCCGACGGACTCTATTTCAATTGCAGGTTCAACAACAGGCGGCCGGCTCCACCTCGATAGAGGTCGCTGCATCCTTTGTAGACGTTGCGTCGACATATGTCCTCGGGCGTTCCGGTTCACCTCGGACTTCGAAGTATCAACGCAGCAGCGTAACCACTTGATCGTGCCCGACTTGGAGGAGGACGACGCGACCCTAGCTCGCACTCGTGACGAGTTGGCGCGGCGCGTGAGGATACTGCGACGCTCGCTTCACGTCCGTCACGTCGACGCTGGTTCCGACGGCGCCGACGAATGGGAGGTGGCCGCTTTGATGAACCCGATTTACGACGTGCAGCGCCTCGGAATCTACTTTACGGCCAGCCCGCGCCATGCTGATCTACTGTTGGTCACAGGGGTAGGGTCACTCGGGATGATCGACTCGCTCGCAGAGACCTTCGAGGTCATGCCTGAGCCAAAGGTCGTTATCGCCGCCGGTGTCGACGCAATCAGTGGTGGCATCCTCCGCGATGGATACGCCTCGAGCGCCGGGGTCACCGACTTGGTCCCAGTCGACGTACTCGTGCCTGGCAACCCGGCGAGCCCGTTTGGCTTGCTCCATGGGATCTTGCTGGCGGTCGGCCTTCTTAAAGAGTCTCGTGGTCACGCAGTTCGCCCGTCGACGAACTCTAAAGCATCGGTTGAACCAAAGTGAGCAGTGCCCTCTTGGTGACGGCGCTGGCCTGTTTTGCCCTAGGAGGGCTCGTCGACTTGATATTTGGCGTAGAGCGCACGGCGATCCGGGTCATTACCTACCTCCTTGCTACCGCCGGTAGTGCCTCCCTGACGGTGCTCGGTGTCACTGCGACCGTGTCTAGAGCTTCGAGTATCGATCTATTTGACGTTTTTGGATTTAGACACAGTGCACTTCACGTCGACAGGTTGTCGGGACTGTTCTTGACGTTGCTATTTGGCATCGCGGTAGCGGTCTCTTGTTGTTTCATGTCATGGGCTCGCCCTAGCGACAGGGAGCACCGTCGTGGTCTCGCCTCTGGATACCTCTTGTTGTTGGGGTCGGTCGCGGTCATCATCTGCGCGTCGGACGCCTTTACTTTCTTGTTTGCGTGGGAGACACTAACGATTTCGTTCTATGTCCTGACCGCTGTCTCCCGCTCGCAGCGACGTCAAGCCGGCGCGGCGTGGTCGACGGTTAGCATGGGCAAAGTCAGCGGCGCCGCTCTACTGGTTGGTTTCTTACTGCTCGCCGGGCGCACCGGAAGCTTGACGATAGCGAGCTGGCACGCGGTTGGACCGGGCGCAGTTCACGACGTGGCCTGGGTGCTCATAGTCGTGGGGTTCGGTGCAAAAATTGGACTCGTCCCGTTCCAGGTCTGGATTCCCGTTGGCTACCCGGCTGCCCCGGGTCCCGCAAGAGCGGCGATGGCCGGCATCGCGGCGAACGTCGGGGTCTATGGACTCTGGCGGTTCCTCGGAGTGCTCGGGCGCCCGCCGGTCTGGCTCGCGATCGCTGTCCTCTTGGCTGGTGGAGTCACCGCTCTAATCGGAATCACTTTCGCAGGTGTTCAAAGTCGTCTCGGTAAAGTTATCGCATACTCCAGTATCGAGAACGCCGGGCTCATCGTAACCGCCTACGGCGTCGCTCTCAGCGGCGCGATCGTCCACTCGGCGCCGCTCGTAGCTCTCGGACTGCTCGCTGCGACCCTTCAGACGGTCGCTCACGCAATTGCTAAGTCAGCACTGTTTGTCTCCTTGGCGAACGTAGAGGCGGCGGTCGGCACCGACGAACTCGACGAGCTGCGCGGCGTCGGACGCCGACTACGCTGGAGTGGTGCGACGTTCGGGATAGGCGCGCTGACCTTGGCCGGTCTGCCACCGACCATCGGCTTCGTCTCGGAGTGGTTCATCCTCGAAGCCTTGATGCAGGAGTTTCGCCTGCCAGGCCTCGCGCTCCGATTGGGTCTGGCCGCAGCCGGCGCGCTCGTCGCGTTGACGACCGGACTCGCCGCGTTGGCGTTCTTGAGGGTTCTTGGGCTCGCCTTCCTCGGCGGGAAGCGGGCAGGCTCGTCTCACGGTCGCTTAAGCGAAACTGGGGTGCTTGGAAAGGTCGGCCTGACGATACTTGGCGTTGGATGCCTGGCACTAGCGGCTGGAAGTCCGTGGGAGATCCGCTACATAGCGAGAGGACTCAGCTCAATTGTCTCGGAGTCAACCACTCTGCAAGCACTCAAGTCGCCGTGGGTGCTCCAGCCCGTTTTCCACGGATTTTCGATTCTGTCACCTTCGTGGATGTGGGTGGTCATGCCGATCGTATTCTCGGGCGTGCTCCTGCTCGCGATCGTCCTATCGCGAGGGCGCTACTTGCGGGTTCGGCGCGTTCGTTCGTGGCACTCTGCGACGGCAGGGGTTTCGGGGCCCTCTGCTTACTCGGCCTTTGGATTTGCCAACCCGTTGCGTCACGTATTGGGAAATATTCTTGGCACGCGGCGCTCTACGACACTCGTCGTCACTACTCCCGAAGACGACGGATTACCTTTCGTAAACGTCGAGACACATACGACGGTTGTCGAACCTATCGAGACCTACCTCTACCGTCCCGTTCGAACCATGACGCTCGCAGCAGCGAGGATGGCCAAGCGTCTCCAGTCGGGACGGCTCAACGCTTACGTTGCCTATATGCTTATTGCTCTACTGATCGCGCTCGGCGTCACAGCCGCACTTCGATAACGAGGAGGAGCCATGACATCTGCTCTACCAATCGCGGAATCCGATTCAGGCGGGATATTCCGCAGGATCCTCGTCGGCTTCGACGGTTCAGCCGAGGCACGACACGCTCTGCGCGTCGCGACGGCTCTTGCCGCTGATTTGAACGGTAGCGTACGGGCACTGCTCGTTGTCCGGCCGCCCGCGCACGCAGAAACTCCCGAGGAGAGATCGCTCGCGACCGAAGCCGAGCTCGAAAACCTTTCCAAAGGGCTCTCCAGCGTCGACAGTGAGTCTGGTCGCGCCCTGCAAGTGTCGACCGAGGTTGTCTACGCTGACGATCCCGCCTCAGCAATCGCCTCTTATGCCCAAGAACACGGTTTTGACTTGGTCGTCGCCGGCACTCACGGGCGAGAGCAGACCACGCATCGAGGCATCGGCCAGTCCCTTGAATCTCTCCTGCGCAACCACCCCTGCCCCGTCTTGGTCGTCTAGACCGAGATACTTCTGTTCGTAACAGAAAGCCCTAGCTCTCCCTAACTCCGACGTCTTGGAGTTGTGCTATTTCTTCGATGACACGACGGAGCTCACGGCGGTTCTGATCCAAGAGTGTTCGTTCGTCTGCGTTAATAGAAAGGAGTGCCTGAGTTCCTCGCGCCGCGTCGCTAATCGAGGCTTGAGTGCACTCGAACTCAGCCATCATCGCTGATACAAACTCGCGTTTGGTCGATTGAAGACGTTCGCTCAGATCGTGGCGTGCGCGTCCGGCAAATCTGTCGAACTGCTGGAAGAGATAGCGCTTGCCCAGCCGTAGCGCCCTGCGTCGTGCAAGACGCGACGGTAACAGCGCTGTCAAGAGATGACCGATGACCGCAGTCTCGCTCTCGACGTGAACGAATAGGTAGTCGAAGAGCTCATCTTTTCCTCCTACCGCGGGCACGGGCACCTTTGGCAAGTGGACATCGAATAGCTCGTTTGCAGAAGCGATCAAGCCGTCTAGCTGCAGCTGGACTCGTTCGCAGAACCGATCAGCAGCTATCCGCCACGCTTCTTCTATCTCACGTTCCACCCTCTGACGCACTGGCTCGAACTGCTCGGTGACGCAGTTCTCGATCACGTCGCGCAGTCCCGTACCGAGGTTTCTCAGAGGAAGTGAGTTGGTGGCTCTCGCGAGGCTCGGCAGGCAGCTCTGCGCCGCCGTAGCCGCCAGTTCTACAAGCCGGTCACCTCCGTCGTTGAGAAGGACACTGACTTCGTGATCGAGAACGACACGATCTCCGTTAAGGATCTGTTGGCCGTCTCGAACGGCCGCTTCGAACTTACGCAACTGGGACTCCAACGTATCGGAGTCCATAGTGATCGTTGAAGCTTCGATCTGTTGTGACTGGTTCAAACCCTCGGCGAGTCGCGTCAGCTCGGAGACGATCGACGCACGCCGAGCAGACGCCAGGTCGTCTTCGACGAAGCTTTCCAGCGCCGTCTTGAAAGTTAGGAAGCCCTCTCTTGCCTGATCGTCACCTGCGGGATCCAGGACCGACCGCGCGGCGACACAGAACGGCCCGCTCCACTCGGCGCCGGTCTCCAAGAGACGATCGACGACGAACGTCACGACCTCGTCGAGCTCTTCTTTGCTCAGGTGGTCAGACTTGTTGATCACGACGAACATCTTCGATCCGCGCTGACTGACCTCGGTGAGGATTGAAAGCTCGCTCTCCGATAGCGGGCTGTCCGCAGACATCACGAGCACAACAGCGTCTGAGTCGACGAGAGCGGCACGGGCCGCCGTCGTGTTGTGTTCGTAAACCGACGAGACGCCGGGGGTGTCGACGAGCACGACACCGGGCGCTCCAAACGTTGCCGGAACTCCGAGTTCGAGTCGTTCGACTCCCCTTGCGTTGGAAGGATTTCCCTGCTCTGTGACGTAAGTGCCGATCTCGTGCGGGTCGACGCTCATCCGTTTCCCGCCGTCAAAGACGACCGTCGTCTCTGTTGATCCAAAGTGCACCTCGGTTGCAACGGCAGTGAGGGGAGCGACACCTGTAGGGAGCAACGGTTGGCCGATTAGCGCGTTGACAAGAGTGGACTTTCCCCGTTTGAACTCACCCAATACTGCGATATGGAACCGCTCGGTTGCGATGCGTTCGACGAGTCGCCGGGCTCTCTTAGCAAGCTCCGGCCGTCCTGACAAGAGGTGTTCTAACCTCGTCGCGAGTTGTTCCAGCTGGCGATGATCGCCTTCGCCTGCCAGTTGAACTTTGATAGGTGCACCTTTGTCTAACACTTGTCTAACACTTGTCTAACACTTTGTCGACCGCCGATCGGCTTCAAGCGAGTCTACGAGGGAGGTTGGGACACGCGGGTGCTCATCTTTTCCCATCCATCCGCCGAGTTCGTAGTAGAGGTCCTTGCCCGAACTGGTTGGCAGTGGGTCCGCGACGACGAGCTGATACCTGCGCTGTCCGTCAAGCTCGCGCTGAGCACGAAGGAACAAGGTACTCTCGCGTCTTGGATTGAGGAAGCTCGCGGCGAAGTCGAACTGATGGGTAACAAAGAGCACCTTGATGTCTGCGTCAAGTAGGGCCCTGACGACTTGGCGCCCTATCTCTGATCCTTCGCGCTCGTTCGTTGCGGCAAAGGACTCGTTGAAGAGCATGAGGCAGTGTGGTGTGATCCGCTCCACGATCGCGCTCATCCTGCTGAGCTCTTCGTCGAGGCGACCGTGGTTCATCGAGGGATCCTCTTCGCGGATGAAGTGCGTGAATACTCGATCGCACACGCTAGCTCGGTAGGTCTGAGCGGTGACGAACATTCCACATTGCATCATTAGCTGAGCGAGACCGACGCTACGTAGGAAGGTTGACTTCCCACCCGAGTTGGCCCCGGTGACGATTAGCAGTGATTTTCCGCGGGCGTCGACGTCGTTGCCGACAACGGGACCCTTTGCCAATAGGGCGAGACTGACGTCACGTAAGCCGGCGGTGAAAAGAGTCGCCGGTTGCCATGAGCATGGTTCTGGAAACGACACCAGCTGACCCTTTGCCGTCAGCTCGTCACGAAGGTTAATACAGCTCAAATAGAAGCCCAGTTCTGCTCTCAGCGAGGTGAAGTAGCTAATTATGTGTTCAGCTGACTGCGCGGCAGCGTTCGCGACCTGGTTGATCCCTCGGCTGGTCAGATCCGCGAGGGCCCTATCACCGGCCTCATCACGAGGCGGGATGGTGAACGAGTACGAAGAGCGCTTTCCCCTGTGCAGCCAACCCTTCCAACTTGATTTCGCGTTCTCGACCCGACGGAGGACAAAGTTGGTCCCGATGTTGTCGGGACCGAGCTCCGCACTGAGTGGAATCCCGTCGCGAAAGCGAAGGTTCTTCAGGTGGTAGTCGATCGTTTCGAAGTACTCATCGTTCAGCTCATCTTGTAGGTTGCAAAGAAGGCCTCTTAACCCTTTGGAACCGAACTTGTCTAAATGGTCGTCGGCGATCCTTCTCAGCTCCCTAAGACGGACAACAGCGGCTTCGAGCTGGGTGAGTGCCCCAGCCAGGATCGAGGAGGGACGCTTTGAGCTGTAGGTCCAAAGAGTCCTTCGGTCCTCTAATGCACCGAGAGCGATCGCGTAGATCTCTTTGATGATCTCTCGCTCCGCGACACAGTCGGCAAGTACTTCTTGGCGGTATCGAATCACGCCGAGGTCGGTGACAGTCGTCAGCAGGACTTTCTTCGATACTTCGAAGAGGAACTGATCGCGCTGTGCCATCGCGTCAAACACGACGGTCAACTCCAAATCGTCGACAAGGGAGTCGTGGCCAAGAGGTAGCTCGGCGTCGAAGTCGAAGCTTTGGTCCGGATAGAGCAAGAAAGGCTTCATGAGCTGAGCCTTTCTCGCAGGCGATCGTAGGTGAGTCCGTACTTCCCGGCGATCGCGAGCGCGTAGGCGAGCCCGTCGGCCGGCGCCCTTACGACTTCGTAAGTGCGTTCAGTTGGATCATCTGGGTCGACCGAACTGACCATGCTTACGACTGAATCTCCAAACGACGCCAACTCGTCTACAAACGTCACGTAGACGCACAGCAGGTCAAGCTCGGCCACCTTCTCGAGCACCTTCTTCCCGAGGAAACGAGCGTCGTCCAAGGTGGTGGAGGAAAATATCTCGTTCAATATGACGATACTGTCTGTTGTCGCAGACTGCAGGACCTTGGCGACTCTTACGAGGTCGTCCTCCAACTTTCCTCTCATCCTGACAAGGTCCTCTTCCCGTTCGAAGTGAGTGAAGAGTTGATCGAAGAGGAAGAGACGAGCGTCGCGTCCTGGGACAGGACATCCAAGACTCGCGAAGTGGTGGAGTTGACCAAAGGTGCGAGCGAACGTCGTCTTTCCACCTTGGTTTGGACCGGACACTACGAAAATGCGCTCGGGGTCTTCGAGGTGGAATCCGTTCGGGACGACGGGAACGTTGCGGGAAAGCAGTTCTTTGGCTAGAGCCAAGTCGAAGGTCCTCGTTGCGAAGACCTCTTTGGACTCTTTGGTGATCTGTGGATAACAGAACTGGAGGCCGGCCGATCGCAACGGCCTGATGTAGTCCAGGTAGGCGAGATAGAACTGCGTCTCGCGCTCGAAGCACTCTACGGTCTCGTCGAAGAAGTGGGCGTGTTTATCCGAGTAGTCGTTAAGAGCCGTGAACTCTTCAGCAAAAAGACGTGCGACGAACTCTAGGATTTGCACACTGACATGGTTGGCCGGCGGATCGCCACGATACTCAACCAAGTAGTCCTTTGCGGCGCCTTGCGCGAAGCGACTGAACGCTTCTAACACCTCCGTGCTGTAGTCGTTCTCGCCCACATAACGACTCACGTCGACTCGTCCACCTCGAATTCGAACGCAGTAGCGAATCCGAGCAAGTCCCTCTTTGCACTCTCGGGTATCGGAGTCAAGAGAGCAAAAGTAGTCCGACGCTACGTAGGCCTCTAAGAACCCCTTGAACGCGTGTAGCGCTCGGGAGTTGACCCGGGATCCACGCAAGTCGCTAACCAGAGCCAGTACCGCCTCGCAGTAGACCGCGACGGCACTTAGGAAGCTCCCTTCGCGTTGGTATCGACAGTCGATCTTTTCCAACTGTGCGAGGCGCGCACGCACCTGCCGCATCAGGCCCGAAAAGCGTTTGATCTGATCGAACAGCGGGCCGTCTTCTAGATCCTTGAATACTTCCTGGCGGTAGTGTATCGCATCGATCTCGTGAAGACTCTGGTAGTACAGAGCGCTCAGTAGTTCTTGGTCGTCAAAGCCCCGAACGATCGACGCCACGATCTGGTCCAGGTTCAAGTCGACAGCGAACGAGCAATCGCCGACTCGATCGAGGTCTTCGAGTGCAACCGGCCCGTCGTCGAAGAGCAGGCCTATGCGAGGACGGCGCTCCCCAGGGAAAAGAGAGCCTCCTGTCGGGTCCTCGTAGGGCGCGAACTGGTCTCCTTGGTGTTCAACGCCTCCGTTACGCTTCCCAGCCTGCGTCGTTGCGACGTCGGGTTCTCTCTCGAAGGTGCGGGCCGTGTGATCGTCAAAGATGCTCGGCATCCGCTCGACCATACGTTTCTCCTGTTCTCGCCGTAGCGGCGGTCTACAGGAGCTATCAGCCAAAGAGGCGGTTCAGGCGAGCTCCATCACCTGTCACAAATATAGAGCCCGAAAGCCTGGGTCGCAACGCATCGCTTAAAAGCTCCTTCGATCTCTCCGAGCGTCGAGTTGTTACCGGCTGGATTATCTGACGACGGTTGAACTCTTCCTCACATCGCCTTGATGTTACGTCTCTGCCTTGCGGAGGAGCTGAACCACGGGAATTGTTCGCTTCGTCTTCGCGGCGTAGTCGGCGAACTGTGGATAGCGACTCGCCTGCTCGGTATAGACGCGGTCCCTGCTCTGGCCGGGAACGATCACGGGAAGAGCCTGGTAGGTCTCGGTACCGACCTCGACGGTAACGTCGGGATTTGCCACCAGGTTGTGGTACCAGTCGGGGTTGGTGTTAGCGCCCGCTTTGGAGGCGAATACGTAGCGGTTCCCGTCTAGATCCAGGTACATCATCGGATTGACCCGCTCCTTTCCCGTCCTGGCTCCCCTCGTATGGAGCAGCAGGATCGGCGCTCCCGCGAAGTTGCCCCCGACCCGCCCGTCGTTGGCTCGGAACTCCTCGATGATCTGTTGGTTCCAATCGGTCGTCTCGGCCATGGACTGCGGCTCCTCTCTTCGCGTTCCAAGATGGGTTGTGCTGATAGCTTACTGTTAATGCGCTGGAAAGCTCAGCCCGTTGCGCGGGCAGCCGGGGAACGGGTAGGTTCCAAGACGCGAGGTAGGCGAATGAGATAAGGAGGGACGTCAGATGCGACAACGCACGGTCGAGATCGACACCGCGGACGGGACCTGCCCGGCGGCTCTCAGCATGCCAGAAGGCCAGGGACCTTGGCCGGCGGTGATCATGTATCCCGATGCCGGGGGAGTGCGCGACGCGATGCGCCAAATGGGCGAACGTCTCGCCGGGTTGGGCTACGTCGTCTTGGTGCCCGACTTCTACTACCGTAACGGCCCGTACGAACCGGTCGACATGGCCACTGCGTTCCAGAGCAAGGAGTCGATGGACAAGCTCATGGCGATGATCGGGAGCTACAGAGCGGACATGGCGGTCCGTGACGCCCGCGCCTTTGCCGACTACCTGGACTCGTTGCCTGAGAAGAAGGCGGGTGGCGTTGGAATCACCGGCTACTGCATGGGCGGTCGACTATCGCTCATAGCGGCCGGCCACCTGGGTGAACGGGTCGCGGCGGCCGCCTCGTTCCACGGCGGAAACATAGCCAAGGAGGACGACCCCGATAGCCCTCACCATAATGCGAGCAGTATCAAGGCCACCGTCTATGTGGCCGGAGCGGTCGATGACCAGTCGTTCCCCGACGAGCAGAAGGACCGGCTCGAGAAGGTGCTCACCGAGGCCGGTGTATCCCACACCATCGAGACCTACCCCGCCCACCACGGATTCGCCGTAACGGACAACGCGAGCTACGACCAGGCCGCCGCTGAGCGTCACTGGCAGGCAATGGAAAAACTCTTCGCCTCAACGCTCGGATGAGCGGCGAAAAGGTGTAGAGACCGGATGTATCTGGATCTGCATCCATCACTTCGAACGCCTCGATGAGACCATCGAGAAATGCCTTCAGATGTGGAGCGACGACAACGGTGCCTAGGAAGGCCGCCACCTCGGATCCTCATCGGTGGAGGCGGCGAACGCAAGACTCTGCGGCTGGTCGCCCGGTATACCGAGGCCTGCAACATCTTCGGCGGCCCGGCCGTCGGCGACCTAGCGGCCATCGATCCCGCGCACTTGTGAGGACGGAGGGATGACAGATCTCGCGGGCGTGAAGGCGGTGGTAACCGGAGCCACAAGCGGCCTCGGCGCAGCGATGGCAGATGCCCTGTTGCACTCCGGGGCGACCGTCGCGATGGCGGCACGTCCTACGCCCCGGCTCGAAGAGGCGGTTGCCGCCCGAGAGGGCGACGGGCTGGCGGCCCAAGCACTCCCCATGGACGTCCGCGATCCGGCGTCCGTATCGGCGGCCTCCCGCGAGCTGCTCGAAAGATGGGGCGGGGTGGACCTCGTGGTCAACAACGCCGGGATTGGGATGCGCACCGTCAACCCACGCTTCTTCGAAGATCCGAGGCCCTTCTTCGAGGTTTCCGAGGACAAGTTCATAGACGTCGTCTCCACTAACCTCACGGGCTACTTCTTGGTGGCGAGAGCTTTCGCCGGCCACTTCGTCTCACAGGGGCACGGCCGGTTGATCAACGTGTCGATGAACCACGAGACGATGCGTCGGCGCGGGTTCGTTCCCTACGGGCCGTCGCGCGCCGGGGCCGAAGCGCTCAGCCTCATCATGACCGAGGACCTTCGCCCCTACGGGGTGGCGGTCAACATACTTCTGCCGGGAGGGGCCACCGCCACCGGCATGATCCCCGAAGAGCTACCCGAGGCAGCCAGGAGCGGGCTCCTTTCCCCCGAGATCATGGGCCCACCCGTGGTGTTCCTCGCCTCAGCCGGGGCGGAGGGGCTGACCGGGGAGCGGATCGTCGCCGTCGAATTCGACGCCTGGTTGAACCGGTTCCGAGCTGCACCGACACCGCAGACGAACCCAGCCGGCGGCCTTGACTGACGCCTGAAGGCGCCAGCAAACGGATCTTTGGCTTTACCATCTACGATCCGGGCGGCGATCCTACCCGCGGCTGTGATACTGACTCGCAGGTGCCGGGCGTGCGGAGCTTCAAGGCAGGCCTCGATCAGGGGCCGCACCGGGTCGGTGACGCGTTGTCCGCTGCGGGGTGTTTAACACCGGCTTGACGCGAGGCCAAATGCCGTCGTTACACGTCGATGTCAGCTGTCACCATCCCCGCCGCCCACAGAATCTCGAACCGCGGACACTACCCGCTCTGCCGCGGCGGATCTCCAACGACTTCATCGCTTTCTCGCCAGCGAGGTGGGCGTGGAAGCAGACTACGCGACCCGGTAGGCGAGGTGCACCGGCAACATACGCGGCCATCTCGAGCTCCTCAGGCGACGGAGCGCTCATTCACAACGATCCTTTCGTGCGCGGACCAGTACACCATTGTGCCGTTAACGTCCTTCTTCGCCTCGAACTCTTCTAGGTCCGTCACAAACACGTCGCAGGGAACTGGAGCGGTGATGACTCCACCACCTACACCAGGTGACTTCGATGCTCGATGACAAGGGGGAGGAAGACCGGCCGGTGCAGTGTGGCCGGGGACCGCCCCTTTGATCGGGAAGCTGTTGTCGCCACCGGCCCTGTCGGCGTTATCGACAGGCCTCACCCCGCCTAAGAAGGTGCTGGCCCGATGCTTACGCGCCGGGCCGAGGCAACGGCACGCCCTGAAGTCCATGGGCAGCCCATGGAGTGTGCAACTACTGCACGCTCACCGGGAACGGAAGGAAGCTCGGGCATCACGACCACTTGTACACCCTCGCTTGCACGGTGGTACGAAGGGAGACCCTGAGCGTTGTCCCTATCGGTTGTAGTGGGGTGGACTTGGTCCTTCCGGCGAGGCCCACCGTTGCCCCCCGGCGGCCCGGGCGTAACGGTGTCGGACAAGGCGGTGACGTTCAGGGACATGCTGTCCTACCTCTGTGCTACCATGGCCCACGTGGCTCTCCGGAAGAAGCGTTCGATCTCCATCCCGCCGGATCTCGATGCGTCCATCGAGGAAGCGGCCAAGGCGGCGGGGACCACTTACAGCGGGTGGTTGGCGGCTACCGCACGAAAGGAGTTGACCCTGCGCTCCGGTCTGGCCGCGGTTGCGGCGTACGAACGCGCCGAGGGGGCATTTACTGAGGATGAAATCTCCGAAGCCGATACCTGGGCTAGAGATGCCATTTCTCGGGGTCGGCGACGGCGAAACGGGACCCGATCGCGCAGAACCGCTTGATGGGCGTGACCTACGACGCCGGGGCCCTGGTGGCAGCAGACCGCGGTGAGCGCAGGATGTGGGCACGTCATCGAGCCCTGCTGGAACTTCGCCAAGTACCGACCGTCCCGGCGCCCGTCGTGGCCCAAGGGTGGCGCGGCGGAAGCCGCCAGGCACGACTGGCGCGTTTCCTCGTCGGCTGCAACGTCGAGCGGCTCGACGACGACCAGGCGCGACGCGTAGGAGAGCTCCTTGGCAAAGCAGCGCGCACCGATATCGTCGACGCGACGGTCGTTGAAGGAGCCCTTCGTCGCAACGACGTCGTCGTCAGCTCGGACGCCGACGACCTCCACTTACTCGCCGGTGCGGTCCGCCGCCATCTCGAAGTGGACCGACCGTAGACGACGACGGTCCGTCGTCGTAGCCAGCTCGAGCCGACCGTCGACCTCGCGTTGGAAACGCTGGCACTGGTCTAGCGAGTCAGTCTTTCTGTGGCCGCTGTGGAACCCGACGAGATGGTTCGCTCGTCCTCGTGGCACCTCTTGGAATGCCGAGCTGGCGCTCTAAGTCAGTGAAGGCGGCGATGATCGCCGGTGCCTCATATGCGCGATTGCGTCGCCCGATGTTCACCTGCTTGAGGATGCCAACTTCAACGAGCTGGGTAACAGCGTTGTTCGCTGCAGGGAAGGTACGCCCAATGAGTGCAGCCGCACTATTCACCGTGACAACAGGTGCCCCGGGCAGGGCTCGCAGTAAGAGATCCGTGGCGGAGTTCTTACGTACCGTTGAGAGCTGCGCACGCCAACCAGTTTCGATGGAACGGGCGCGAGCTTCAAAGGTGTTCGAGTCAGAGACGGCCTGAATGCAGGCCTCGGAGAACTGCGCAATCCATTGGTTGACTCCAGCTTGGGCATCCTTACCCGTTGCAGGTCCTCGGTAGCGCACTCCTGTCAATCCTTCAACGTATGCCTTCGCCCACTTGGCAAGCACCAGCGAGACGGGCGGCAGCACTCGAAGAGCCAGGCCCCTTCTACGAAGCACCAGGTGGATGAGAGTTCGCCCTGTGCGTCCATTGCCATCGACAAAGGGGTGGATGGTCTCAAACTGTGCGTGCGCAATGGCTGCCTGGGCAACCGTCGGCAGTGCATCGTCGTTGCAAAACGCACAGAGGTCCGTCATGAGATCTTGGACATTCTCAGGCGGAGGCGGTACAAACGCTGCGGAACATGGGTTGTAGGCGCTACCACCAATCCAGTTCTGCTCCTCGCGGAAATGTCCGCCGTATTTCTCTATCCGACTTCCCGCGAGCAGACGCCGGTGAACTTCAAGGAGGAGGTCTACCGTAATTGGATCTCCAACACCAACCTGGTCGACGGCAAAGACCATGGCATCGATGTTTCCTAGAACCTCGGTTGCCGTGACGTCGTGAGGAACCTCATCGAGTCCAAGACCCACTTCTGCGCGTAGGAGACGCCGTGCCCCTATATCCAGGCCCTCGATGCGCGACGAAGCGACGGCTTCGGCACGTAGCAGGATGCGAGCGAGCGCCTCAGTGTCGATAAGAGCAGCCGCTTCAACGTTCAGGCGAGCGATTGCTGCTTCGGCATCGGCGACGTCTGCGGCGACGTCACCATCGAGGCTGAATAATCGGCCAACGAGGTTGTCGGGGATGTAGGCCTCGTACGAGCACGAACGGCGATCACTCTTTGTCTGCCCGGACCACTCGCTGGTCCACCGTCGTTTGACAACCCTTGACATGGAAACTCCTTATATAAGGTTATAGTACAACCTTTTATATGAGAAAACCATACTTAAGGTTATGGTCAAGTTCCTTCAAGCAGCTTGTCGAGGGCAATCTCGGGATTCAGGACCCTCTGACCAAGCTCACGTAACTCTTCCCAGGCCTGCTCATCGGCATTCCCCTCCCTAGCACAGCAGACCAACAATCTTCACCGGCGTTCCCTTGCAACGCGCACTCAGCGGCCGGGATGAAGTCCAAGTACCCGTTGCGCCAGTTGCCGTAGTGATGACCACCTCCCCCACAGTAGAGTCAAGCACTCTAAGACTTGTGACATCTCCAATCTGGAGCGTTCCCCGAGGAGCCCGTTCCCCATCAACAGTGATGTTGGAACATCCATGAGCCAGTGAGGTGTTCGGACAAATTTTGCCCGCGGCCCCGGAGGAGAAGAACCCATTCAGGGTGATGTTCTGCGAAGGAGGCGTAATCCAGTAGCCGTAGTCCTGGGCCTTGCACGGACCCGGTGTGTACTGATACCCATCAACCGTCGTACCATTGTCGACGTAGAGGGCGAGCCGTGACCCCGTTTCATGAACATTGTTGATCGTTCCGTCCGTTTGGAATGACCAGGAGACTCCATCGTCACAGATCTGGTCATTGACCACCACATTTTCGAGGATATTGCCTGTGGAAAAGTGTGGATCAGCTACCGTTGCACCACGAGGCCCTGCGAAATAAATGGCAAAGTGTCCAGGCTGGTTACCGCCACGGACCTGAGCGTTGCGCAGTGTCACATGGCTTGCACCGGTGGAAAATGCGACTCCTCCATCGTGTGTCTGGGTGTCGAGCGTAAGTCCCTCGACCACCGTGCCTTGACCCTTCACCTGCAGAAGGTTGTGCCCCGTCACTGTCTGCAACAAAGTGGTTCTGTTCGAGCCAGCACCGGTCAAGGTCTCTGCAGCTGGAACGATAATTTGCGATGTCACCTTCCACGTTCCTGCCGGGATGCACACGGTGCCACCCTCTCCCGCATCGATCGCCGCCTGGAACGCAGCGGCATTATTTGAAGCGCTGGTACTTGCTCCGTACTCGCTCACCGAGACGCTGCAGGTGCTCACCCCACCAATTCCCTCTGAACTGGGGGGTGGCGGACTAATCGAGGTGAAGGAGTGTGCGGGTTGGGAAAGCCCAGTGTTTCCCGTCGCAATCAGATGCACATAGGTCACAAAGGCAATTGCAGCACACACAGCGACACCACCACTTAGCATGAGCAATCGCCAAGGTTTAGTGCCGTCACTTTTCAAAGGCATTCTGCAGTGACCTCCAAGGATTTCTTAGACAGAAATACTAGTTAGTCCCCGTGGCCGCTTGCGCGGACGTTTGCAATGGATGAAAGCTGTGCTCGGGTGCGCCCGGCGACGTCGATCTGTTCTTGGTGTGCTCGAACCCGTTCCCTAGTCGGACGCGGGAGCCTCAGGAGCATCAAAGTGTTGCGGTAGAGCACGAAGGTCAGAATCCACTACACGAGGCTCCTCCGGGTGGTCCCGCTGATCGATGCCGAACAGCGGAGCCCGAAAGGAGTATCAATGGACACAGTCGCAGAACGCTGTTGCGGACAAGAGGTCCGCACCTTTGCCACGACTACCACGTCGTTGCTCTTGCTGCGTGACTGGCTAATGGAGAATCGAGTGAGCCTCGTTGGCATGGAGTCAACTGGCGTCTACTGGAAATGTGTCTCACTCAAGGTTGACACAGAGGGCGGGACGGATTGGATATGCGAAGGCGAACAAAGCTGTCGGGCACTCTATCCTCGTAGCGATCTTTCACATCCTCTCAACCGGTACTCCCTGCGAGGATCTCGGTGAGGACTGGTTATTGAAGCGTCGCCCGGAGGCACACGCCCGTCGCCTCGCCAAGCAGATCGAAGCCCTCGGATACACCGTCGAAATCAATCCGGGCGAAGCTGCCTGACGACAACCTAAGTCGGGACTACGTCTTAAGCGGGGCTCTGCCCCGCACCCCGACCTCGCGCGTCCGTGTTTCAATGCTTTCAGGTCAGACCTGCCGGGCGTGGCGCAATATCTCGAACTCGACAACCCGGGAATACACTCCACCGCGGCGATCGATTGCGGCATCGTACTCTCGGGACAAGCGACGCTCGAGGTCAACCATGGGGGGAACACCAGGGCGAGGATCGCACTCAACGTCGACGACACCTATGTTCAAAACGGTACTCGGCATCGTTGGTCGAATGTGGACGATATGCCCGCAGTCCGTGCAATGACAACGATCAGAGCACACCGTCTGAAGTTGGGCCGATGAATGTCATGACGCCAGAGGTTCTCAGATTGGCAAGGCGCTTGTTGCGCGCCACAAATCACTGCACCCAGATTCTCGGAGGAGCTGCGTCCCGGGCGATGCCGGTGCTTTTGAATCGAGTGGGGCGTGACTTTGGCCATCAGGTTCCTGTCAGGTCTAGGGTCATGACATGAGCAGATGGTCGTCTGACAGATCGATGCTGATCTCCCCCGCATCAGTGGGCGACTACAGAGAGTTCGCCCGCAGACGGTTGCCGCGTCAGCTTTTCGACTACATCGACGGTGGGGCGTATGCGGAATCAACCATGGCCGCCAATATGGCCGATCTCCAGCGGATCAAACTGAGACAACGAGTCCTGCGCGATGTATCGCATGTCGGCATGCAGACCGTGGTGTTGGGCGAACAGCTGTCCATGCCGGTGATCCTGGGCCCTGTGGGCCTAGCAGGGATGTATTCGACCCGGGCGGAGGTCAGTGCTGCACGTGCAGCCCACGCGGAGGGCGTGATCTTTTGCGAATCGGCCGTATCGATCTGCGGGGTCGAGGAGGTATCCGCAGCGACTGAGCGGGCTGTCTGGTTCCAGCTGTACATGATGAGGGACCGAGGGTTTGTTGCAGCCCTGATGGAGAGGGCATACGCCGCGGGCTGTCGAGTTCTCCTCATGACAGTCGATCTCGCTGTGGTAGGTGCGAGATATCGAGACGTTCGCAATGGATTGGTCGGTCACCAGAGCCTTACCGGCAAGGTCCTCCAAGGAATGCAATTCGCGAAACATCCACGGTGGGCGTGGGAAGTCGGCATTAGAGGTGGACCGCACACCTTCGGAAATCTCCAGGAGGCCGTGCCGGACGCAAGACGGCCCGAACAGTTCAGCAAATGGGTCGAGAGCCAATTCGACCCGTCCGTGACATGGACGGACCTGTCGTGGGTGAGAAGCCGCTGGCCGGGAAAGCTGGTCATCAAGGGCGTACTCGATCCCGAAGACGCACGCCAGGCAGCCGACTGCGGCGCCGACGGCATCGTGGTCTCCAACCACGGAGGTCGCCAATTGGACAGCACGCCGTCCACAGCGACAGCGTTGGGTCCCGTGGTGGATGCCGTAGGCGCCAGCATCGAGGTCCTGGTCGACGGCGGAATAAGGAGCGGACTCGACGTTGCGAAAGTCTTAGCGTTGGGGGCGCGGGCCTGCCTCGTTGGTCGTGCATGGGCTTGGGCAGTTGCAGCTGGCGGCGAACCAGCCGTCAGGCGGATGTTGAATACGGTCCGGTCCGAGTTGAGGGTTGCCCTGTCGCTCACGGGCGCCGCTGACGTGGGCGAGCTTGATCGTTCGGCACTGGTCGGAGTCGAGGTCGGCAACGCATAGGAACATGGGTCACTATCCGCCAGCCGCTAGATCTCACAGGCTTCTTAATTTGAAGACAGGCTGGCTGGATTGAGCGAGTACGTCTTGGCAGGTTTGTTTGCGGATGCTAAGCAGTGTTGGCCAGAAAGAACGAACTAGCCGGCACTGCCTCACGCTTAACTGCGTTACATACTCAGCCGCTCAGCTCCGGGCGAGTTCAGCTACCGCCTTTTTTGCACAGACATCATCGACGATGCCTTTGCTTTCAGCGGCGGCTGCCATGAGGTGATGGGACCAACCGACGACGGCGAAGCTGCGGGCAACCGAGGCGTCGACCAGCATGACCACCAGCGCTCATCGCTCACGATTGGCGAACGCAGCATCCTCCAGGTCCTTTTGGACTCGTCGCTCGCCTTCCTCCGGCCCGGGCCGGGCCAGGAGCTGGCGGATCTCCTCGGTGCTCGTGCCGAGCACCTCCGCCGCGTCGCCTGGCGTGATGAGCCCACGTTCCAGCGTGGCGCGCACGAGCAACAGGACGCGGGTCGGCTGAGCTTGTAGCGGATGGAGGTCGTAGCTGCCCATGTCCGCAGGATGCACGCGGTAGCCGAGGGCCAGTGCCAGCCGGCTCGGGGAGGCCTCGGCCAAGACATCGAAGTCGCTTCGCGTGATCAGC
>JAJYQJ010000147.1 GCA_021794655.1 Actinomycetes bacterium
CGGGTGGCCGAGTCAACCGAGAACGCGTCGGTGCTGCGGGGGTCACTTCTTTGGCTACCGGCGTCGAACCGCCGCCACCGGCGGTGCCTCGTCCGTTTGGAAAGCTGAGCTGCGTTGCGCGCGGCGGCATGCGGTTTTGCAAGGGTGGACTCGTCAACGGGAAGGACTTGGCGGTCCCCTCGTTCGACGGTGTCCCACTCAGCGCTACGAGGCCAGAGACACCCATTCAGTCGGCGGTAGAGATGACGATTGGTAACTTGGTGGGAACTGGTTGTGGCGATCACGTGGGCGTGGCGGTACTCGGTGGGGATGGTCGACGGATGCATCCTTGGGTCGTAACGTGCCGGCACCGCGGCCATCGTGTATCGGCTGCAACAAGCAGATGGCATTCGACGGCTCGTACTCGCGCCAAGTTCGGCGGGACGGTATCGTCTAGCGGTTTTCGTTCGCCAGCTCCGCTCTCGGAGCAGCGGTCGTCGCCCACACAGGCCGAGCACTCGACAAAGAGCGCTCGCCCTCTACCTGGAGGCGTCAGAACGCACGGTAGGGTTCTTGCGACGGCGTTTCTTTGAACGAGCTGACGAGCTGACGAGCTGACGAGTTCACAGCGCTGTTCCGCGCTCTCGGGGTTAGCTCCGTGACCACGGTGGGCGCGGACCGTCTGCAACGAAAGTTGCTAAAACGTCTTTACTCAATCCTGCCAAACCGTTCCCGTTTAATGTTGCCGGTGATAATACAAGGTTCCAAAAGGAAAGACTGAACCGGGCGCGGACGCGGACGCGGACGCGGACGCGACTTGACCGGTAGCCGATGGCGTCGGCCCCGGTGCAAGAGGAATCGAGGTGGCGAAGAAGGCGGCGAAGAAGGCGGCGCTGGCGAATTTGAACGAACTCGTCTGCTGGTTGTGGGTGCAGCTGGTCACCGTCGGGCTGCCGCGACTGACGGTGAGCCTCGCGTCCCTACCTGCTCGTCCCGCTTGCCCCTGCACCGCGCCGTACGGCGAGCGGTAGACCTGTGCGCAGATGGACCTGTTCCGCTCCGAGGGATGGATCCACTTGCCTCCACGGGCACCTACTTTGTGTTATCTGAATCCCGCGAAGGCGCCCACGCGTCACACTTGCCCATACTGCTAGCTCCTCCTCTGGCCCTTCACCACAGGGTTCCGGATTGCCGCACTGGCTGCATGAGGTTCAGGAGGCCGCCTGGAACTGCTCGTAGCGCACCTCCAGGCGTTCGGGGTCCGGCCGGGCAGCACGCTCTCGGGGGATGACGAGCCGGGCACCGGCCATCTCCTGAAGACCATGACGGAGCATCGGACCGTCCTTTTCGCCGACAATCCTCGGGGCGACATCTACCGTGAGGTCGGGCCGAACCCCGAGCAGGTTGGCGTCGTATGCGGCGTGGTGGATCTTGCATAGCGACAAGCCGTTCGGAATCACCGCATCTCCCTGGGGATCCCCGTCGGGGATGATGTGGGCAGCGTCGAGCAGTTCGGCGTGATGGAGCCGACACATGGCACAGCGCTCCGCGTAGGCCCGGAGCACCCTTGCACGGAACACCGGCTGGTGGAGCCGCACCCTGGTCATGCGCTCCACGTAGTGCCGCTTGTCGGGGCTGAGCGCTGACAAGTCCACGTATCGCTGTTCCTCATCGAGAGCCATTGCGAACTCGTGACGAGCGGGATCCTCGAAACGCAGCCAGACCGGGTACCGTGCAACGTAGAGTCCAGAAGCGACCCCGACGAAGTAGGCAAGCGGCAGCTCGCGGACCATCGCCTCGCGAAGGGCGCGGTTGTCAGGGTGATCCGGGTCGGTTCCGCGGTACTTGTAGCGCACTAGCCCCTCGCTGCCCATTCCGTCGATATAGGGGGGTGCCTGGTTCGGCGGCGTGTACGTGGTCCGTACCGTGAGGGCGGCGCTCAGGACGGCGGGCTTCCAGATCCCCGACTGGACGATGAGACGCAGTGACCTGCCCTCGTAGGTGAAGGTGTTGACGTCCGCGGATCGCAACGACCCGTATGCGCTAGCTGTCATCAGCGCGTCGAGATGTCGAAACATGGCGTCACGCACCAAATGCTCGTCCGGCACCGCAGCCATCAGTCTCCCCCAATCGCTGTCGATCCTAATGCGAGTCTGTCTTCTCGGTGTGGTGTTCCCCTCATAAACCGGACACATTCTCATGCTGCTTGTTGGGCGTGGAATGACTCTTCGAACTCTCTCGGTTACATGTAATCAAGAGAGCTGTGAAGCCGTTCGTTATTGTACCAAAGTATCCATTCGAATATAGCTAGTCCGCATTGACTCATCTTAAACCTCCGCCTAGATGTCACCCAACACGACGAATCCACCCTGACTTGCGTCTTGGGTGATACCAAGATCCAATTTTTGGATACTGCTGATCAAGCGGTGCTTCGTCCTGCCACCATCGTCGAAGGAATACCTGTCGCAAGTGTCGAAGATATCCTCGCGATGAAGTTGAATGCAATCGTTGGTCGGGCGATGCTTCGGGACTATTTCGACATTATGATGATCGAAACTCAAACCAACCTCTCGGTTCCAGATGGTATGCGGTTCTTTGTTCGAAGGTACCGACCTAAAGTGCCAGCGGACTCGGTGGCATCGGCAATTCGGGCACTCGGTTACCTCGGAGATGTCACTGACGCCCCCGTGGCTTCCTGCCACCAAGGCAGAGATTGAAGGCTACTGGATGAGACGACAACATCTATTGTTGCAATGCTAATTAGTCGAGCGATTCAACAACGTGCGTCTACTCATCTACCGAGGGGGAAACGCCTGGCGAACTAGCGCCACAACCTTGAAGCCATAGGTTAAACCGAGGTCGAGTGGAGGGACGAGTGGGCAAGTCTCGTACTGCGGTTTCGATCTGTGATCCACGCGATCACGATCATGGTCAACGCAAGGAAACAGACCACGAACGCGAAGAGCGAGGCGGGGGTCGGAGATATTGTCAAATGCACACTAAGACCAGCCGAAGTTTCAATGAGCGGCAGTACCTTATAGGTTGCTCCTGTAAGAACGACATTCGCAACGGCTAAAGCGCTTAACAATGGCCATCTGGGTTTTCCTACACCCAGGATAATCGACCCAATAATCGCAATCGTGATAAGTGCACATATCAGTACAACAATTTCAGCTCCCACGCGTAGTAATGACTGTATGAACAGCGCCTCGTGGACGTTGGATACTGCTCGACGAGTTCCCTGAAAACTCAATGTTCGTCCAGATATCGAGGCAGAAGTGTTAACTCGCACATTGCGCCACGGGATAAACAGCAGGGCTACAACAGCAATATTTAGTATGACGTCAGTCGAAAGTAGCACCCTGACTGGAGTGCCCAATCGTCCGCCCTCAGAGACCGGCACTAAATCCCGCAGGTGTTGGATGTTTCCTTGTTATGAATGAGATAGCTATTTGATTGCAGTAAATGGAACACTCAACGTGCCAGTCTTTCCATTTTCCTTAGGTTGTGAAATGGTACCCGACACCTTGAGGTTGCCGATCGTACCGGTAAACGCCTCAACCAGACTGTTACGGTTTATCGTGACGACAGCGTTAACCGGTTGAGAGCCGTAGGTACCATTCGCAGTGATGGAATAGCCTTTAAAGGCGTAGTTGTGGGGGTTTACTGCGGTTCCAGGCGGCGGACCGAACGACATACTCACTTCGAGGTGAAACGCTGTACCGCCAAGCGTTCCGCTCCACGTCGCCATCGGGATATGAGAGGGGAAGACGAAGGTGTGGGTGGTCGGGTTGACCTGGGGGATTGGCTTCTTGGCTGGTATCGCTGTCCCCGTCAACGTGAGTCCTTCGATGGTGCCCGAGAACGGCTGCGGCGGAGGAGTGACCCCGCCGCCCGTCTGGTTCCATGTGATAGTCGCAGACCCTGACCCGGGTTTCAGCGTTCCTATCCCGTTGTTTTGTAGAATTACTAGCGTGGCGATGACAGCAATCACCGCTAGGGCTGCAATACCAGCGCCTATCAGCACGCGACGACTGCGCTTCTTTGCAGCAACAGGTGGCTTAGCTTGAAGTGAGAAGGGTTCAACGATCGGCAGGGCGGGTGCCTGTGGTACCTGGGGCACCTCAGGGATGACTGCGGACGCCTGGTAGTTGGGGTGTGACTCCGGTGGGTACCATCTGTTGTCCGAGGCGATCCACCACCCGGGTCCCTGCGAGACGTCGCTCATCTGTCCTCCTATCAAGCTGCAGTGGGAGCCTTTTCTATCACAATGGTGTTCCCCTCTCATTGACTCATCGAAAACCTCCGCCTAGACCCATACGTTGACTCATCGAAAACCTCCGCCTGAGGGGGATCCCAGGGGTCGCTAACTGCATGGGTTAGGCCATGACGTTATGGAGCTTTCGAACGCGACGATCGGCGACAGGGCGGTCCCCGAGGTCATCGACGATCTGAGGCGGCTCCAGGGCGAGTTCATATCGACGGTTCAAGAGCGTGGCGCGGCGATCATCGAGGCGAGGGGCCTCTCGCCAGCGCCCGGGGACTGTGTGTCGGTCGCGGTCGTGAGCTCGGGTGAGTACGAGATACCACCGGGACTTCAGTTCGGGTTTCCGGTGGTGGCCGACGGAGACGGAAGTTGGTCGGTTAGAGAGGGCCTGGAACACGACGCGTTTGCCCGCGACCGCATCGAGACGACGAAAGCGGAACTCGAGTCCGAGAGGGCAGAGGTGGAGGCGTTGGGGCTGCTTGGCTGAACGGCCGCACCTGGTGGGCAGCGAAGAACACGCTCGAAGGTTCCTGGCGTCGAGCGTACCCGTCGTTCTCCTCGCGACGTCTTGCACGAGCAGCGTGGGCACGGGTGGCCGAGTCAACCGAGAACGCGTCGGTGCTGCGGGGGTCACTTCTTTGGCTACCGGCGTCGAACCGCCGCCACCGGCGGTGCCTCGTCCGTTTGGAAAGCTGAGCTGCGTTGCGCGCGACGGCATGCGGTTTTGCAAGGGTGGACTCGTCAACGGGAAGGACTTGGCGGTCCCCTCGTTCGACGGTGTTCCACTCAGTGCTGACGTAGCGCTGCCGGCGACGGGGAAGGGACCGTTCCCGCTCATCGTTCTCCTCCACGGTTTCGGGGCGTCGAAGTCGGAGTTCGAGACGAGCGCGAACGACGGATCGCTCGACGACGCGACGATGGCTGCCCGGGGCTGGGCGGTGCTGATGTACACCGCGCGGGGATTTGGCTCGTCGTGCGGGACGGTCGCGTTGAGGGTCGCGACGCCGGCGTGTGCGAAGGGTTGGATCCACGTCGCCGATCAGCGTTACGAGGTCAGAGATACCCAGTACCTGGCCGGAGAGCTCGTTGACGAAGGCCTCGTGAAACCAGGTATTGCGGTCGCCGGCGTCTCCTACGGCGCTGAGCAGTCTCTCGAGCTTGCGACGCTGAAGAATCGTATGTGACTTCGTGACGGTAGGTTCGTTCCCTTCGTGAGCCCGCGACGTCACATTCCAATGAGCGTTGGGGCGGTTTATGCGATATGGGCACCCGAGGACCTGGCTGCGTCGCTTATGCCAAACGGCCGCGTTATGACGGGGTCCTACACGTCGGCGGCGGCCGACGTGAACCCAGCTGGGGTTGCAAAGGAGAGCTGGATCAAAGGCCTTCTCCAGGCGGGAGATAGCGCCTATTTCGCCCCGTCGGGCAAAGATCCTCAGTCTGCGATGGCGACGTGGTTCCACGAGTTCTTGGGTGGTGAGCCGTACTCGCGAGCGGCGTTACGTGCTCTGTCGATCATCCAAGAGTACAAGTCGGCGATCGGCGTTCCGCTTCCACGAGGTGGTCCAGCGCCGACCGCGATCCAAAACGGTTGGACCGACTCACTCTTTCCGGCCACCCAAGCTCTCCAGTATGCGAATCGGATCAACGCAGCTCACGACCGGACGCCACTTCTAATGATGTTCGATGACGTCGGTCACGGTTGGGCGCAGGATAAACCGGCCGACACCGCGTTCACGAACAAGACCGGGATTGCGTTCTTGGATGCCGTGGTGCGTGACGGAGTGCGCCCAATGACTGGGGTGGTCGTTATCCCCCAGACCTGCCCAGCGTCGGCACCCTCTGGTCCGCCCGAAAGGGGAGCGTCGCTCGCGGCGATGCAACACGGCGCCGTCGTTCTCGGGAGTTCGAAGTCTGAAGTCGTCAGTTCGAGTGGTGGGAGTCCGGCGACGTCCAGGGCGCTCGACCCGGTCAGCTCGTACCCGCTATGCAACTCGCTTCCAGCGTCGTCGTCGACTGGAACTGCTATTTATACGCGGGCCGTCGGCGCGAAGAGCGTGACGCTCCTCGGAGCGGTCAGCGTATCTGCGAACGTCCATATCGTGGGCAGATACCCCGAGCTCGTAGCTCGCTTGTGGGACGTCTCTGCGAACGGGACGCGCCAGATCGTGTCGATGGGGGTTGTTCGGCCAGATGCGAACCAGTCGGCTTCTACCGTAGCGTCGGCGGTGGCGAACGAACGGATCGTCTTTCAACTCAACCCGAACGAGTATACGTTCGCCGCGGGCCACACGTTCGAGCTGCAGCTCGTAGGATCGAACTCACCCTACTTTCGAAAGTCAAACGGCACGTTCTCGATTGCGGTGTCCGAGCTGTCGGCGTCGATCCCTATTCGCTGACCAAGAGAGCCTCGCGGCGCGTTTGGCGAGATGAATCTATATGAATTGGATGCAGCTACGCTGGAGTAAATTCCTCGCCGCCGATTCCTGCTATTCAGGTAGTTAATCCGGTCGTCCACTCGGTCTGAGCCCTCGTTGATCCACGACCTTTCGATCGATGTGGCCAGTAAGTTGCTAGTTAGCCATTAAGTGAGAGGTGTGTGGATTACGGCTACCGGGAGTCAAAGGCGGGCCTTGCCGCACGATCTTGCGTTCACGCAGGACGTTGGAAGACGGCCCGTTCAAGTCGAGCGAGGCGTTCCGCAACGGCGGCAGTGCCTCCCTCGTCCTCGGCGCGTAGACGATCGAGTGCCCAGATGCGGATGAGGGTAGAAACGGGAAGACTCGCGCTTTGGGCGGCACGCTGCAGCCGGGCATGCTCGCCGGCCGAGAGCCGCACCGACACCACGGTGGACTGTCCCCGATTTGGCCGGCTGACTTCGACGTTGTCGGGGAGATTGTCCGGGATCTCGTAGTTCTCTGCCGCAGCTCCCTCGTCGGCCAGTACCTCGTTGATGTTTTTGGTCATCAGTCCTCCTTCCCATACAGGCGCCGGGTCCGGGGTCAGCCACACGGCGTGATCGTCGTCGACAGCCTCGTTGGCCCATGCTGAATCGATGCCGTGGTGCAAACGGACGTACTCGGCACGCTTGCTCCAGTCTACTTGAGGCACACCTACATACTACTACGAACCACTACCGGTTGAGCGTTTCGAGCTAAACTGGCCTGGCCGTGCCAAGGCCGTTCACAGCAGTGAACTGGACTTTGACGCAAGGCTCGGATATGGCAGCCGTCATCGGATGGCACTCTCGCTCGACGGAGGCGAAGCGATGCCGAAGCTACGAGCGGTGCGAACGAACGGGGACTTGGACAGCTACTGGCAGCACGACCTCGTCGGGGAGCACAAGCGCGCGTACGCCGCTCGCTTCCGCAATGGTGTCATCCCGCAGGCCGCGTGCTCGCTCCTTGCAGAGCGAGCCACACCCACCAAGTTCTGCTGGCGGCTAGTGAGCTACTGGAACTTCGATACCCGCCTGGCGAAGGAGGGTGAGCTTACGCGCGAGGGCTTTTTGCCACACCGCCAACTCCTCGTCGAAGTGTGGTCGGTCTCCGTCCTCACAGGCGTGTTCAACCTCGTCGAACGCAGAGTCCTCTGCGTCGAGAAGCTCGCGGTACTTCAGTAGAAAGTGATCGTCGATCATCGTTTCCACGTTACCTCCCTAGTTGATCTCGCACTCCAAGTACTGCCATCTCCAAAACTAGCCCGATCTTGGCCGACGTGCACCTGTGTTCAGGAGAAAATTCGCGAGATCTTCTCACTCGCCGAGGTTGGCCCGACCGGACCCCCAAAGGGGACAAGGGAGTCCGGTCGGGCCGTGGGATGAGAAGTCGAGACCGTCAGATCTTCACCTCTTCGTCGGGTCGCACCTTTCTCAGGTGGACCAAACCGAGGATTACCAAGATCAACATGATGAGCCCGAGTGCGTACGCACAGATCGACGCGATCAACGCGATCTGTCCAAACTCCCAGTACCCGTAGGCTTCCAGTAGCAGCCCACGCAGGGTCGTTCCCTGGAAGGAAGTCTGGGTGAGCGCCTGTAACTTCTTGTTCGTCGGATCTGCGCGGGCAGCGGTGCTGATCTTCGCGTACACCCCTCCGTAGGGCATTTCTGAGAGGTGGACGGCGATGAAATGGTTCGCGTACGCTTCTGCCTGGGCGCCGTTCAGGAGCTGTTGTCCCGCGTACTTCGAGACCGACGGGATCATCGACGGCGTTATCTCTGTCCCGGGTTTTGCGTGGGCGAACGCAGCCTTTGACGGGAAGTAGATCTGCTGTTCGGAGAGTTGGGTGCGTACGTTGCTGCTGGCGAACGTGTACCCCCACATCAAGAGGGACCCTGCCACAATTAAGACCACCGTGAGTACGACCCCGCCTGCAACTAAAATCGCGTCCAGCGTACGCCTCTTCATCTCAGGCGGCCTCCTTAAATTGAGCCTTTCCTGAGATTATGCAGAGAATGCCGAGAGTTAAATAGGGCCAAACGGCACTTCTACCAAGCCGTCGATCGACACCGTGCGTGGATGGTCAAAAAGTCGTTCGTTCTCCGAGCCCGGAAAGGCGCTCTGCTGCGGAGGCCAAGAGACGTTGGCTGGTCGCGAGCGCGGTGAGATTCCCACGCACTTTGACGCGGCCACTTCCAAGAGCGGCGGCCGCGTCGAAGTCACCGCGCGCGAGCGAGGCGGCGTCGTTGTATGGAACGTAGACGATCACATCGTCTCTTTTCTCTCTCAAGTCTCGCTCGGCGCCGGCGGGAGCCCTAAGTTCCAAGGAGACCTCTGTCTCGCTCACGACGAGCGTCAGCGTGACGGTCGCGTCGTCGGGTGGGACACCGTATACGATCTCGGTAACTCTCAGCGGTCCGCGAAAGAGCGACGTGTCAGGACCTCTTTTCGGACTCGATCCCGCGGGATCGTCAGTTGTCGCGGACGGCTGGAATCCAGATAGCGCCTCGTTGAACTCGTCGACCCACTCGCTCGAGAGAAACCGTGGCATCTAGATGTCGGTCGGTTCGAATGGACTCACCTGGAAACTAGCTGTCTGGATCTGTCGCGACGTCATGCGACACAGTGCCGACGGCCTCTTCGGGGGTCAGCTTGCGCTTCTGGCGCACCTTGCGTCCCAACCACGCGATTGGATCGTAGGCCGCGTCGACGACGCGCTCTTTCAACGGGATAATCGCGTTGTCGGTGATCTTTATGTGTTCCGGGCATACCTCGGTGCAGCACTTAGTGATATTGCACATCCCTAGGCCGGCCTTCTGGCGGACGAACTCACGGCGGTCGTTCGTATCGAGCGGGTGCATCTCTAGCTCTGCGTACCGGATGAAGAAGCGTGGGCCAGCGTATGCCGGCTTGTTCTCTTCGTGGTCGCGGATCACGTGACAGACGTCTTGGCACAAGAAGCACTCGATGCACTTTCGAAACTCCTGGCCTCGCTGGATATCGACTTGTTGCATCCGATAGCCGTCTTCTGGTGGAGGTGGAGGCTGGAAAGCCGGGACGCGCTTTGCTACCTCGTAGTTAAAGCTCACGTCCGTTACGAGGTCACGCAGGATCGGAAAAGTCTTCATCGGCGCGACGACGACGTCTCCTTCTGGCAGTTCGTCCATGCGCGTCATGCACATGAGGCTCGGCTTTCCGTTGATCTCCGCGGAGCACGACCCACACTTTCCCGCCTTGCAGTTCCACCGGCAGGCGAGGTCCGGAGCCTGGGTGGCCTGGATCCGGTGGATGACGTCGAGGACGACTTCGCCTTCTTGTGACGCCAACGAGTACTTCTCGAAGTTGCCTCCGTTGGCGTCCCCTCTCCAGACGCGCATGTTCACTTCCCGTTCGGACATCAGTTACCCTCCTTCAACAGCTCCGCGAGCTCTTCTGGCATTTCGGGGCGGGTGGTCGGTTCTATCTCGATGCCGCCGGTATCTAGATAGCGTTGGACGAAGTTGACCTTGCCCATCTCTGGGTCCGGGCCTGGGAAGTCGTCTCTCGTATGACCGCCGCGGCTCTCTTTTCGCTGTATCGCTCCACCGGTGACGAGTCGTGACACCGCGAGCATCGAGGGTAGGTCGGTCGCGAGGTTCCAGCCTGGGTTGTAGGGCGTAGCACCGGAGACCGAGAGGTTCGCCGCCCGCTCGTCGAGCTCCCCGAGCGCCTCGTCCGCCGCGGTCAACTCGGACTCCGTGCGGATAATGCCGACCAAGCTCTGCATCGTCTCTTGGAGGTCGTTCTGGAGGTCGTAGGGGCTTTCTCCACCGTCGCGACCGAGAGGTGCGAGCGCTCCTTCAATGACGGAGTCCACTTCGGAGTTGTCCACGCTCGGCGTGCCGGTCCTGCCTTCGGCGTACTCAGACGCGCCGAGCCCCGCTCTCCTCCCGAAGACGAGCAGGTCCGAGAGGGAGTTACCACCGAGGCGGTTCGCTCCGTGGAGGCCGGCGGCAACTTCTCCGGCTGCGAACAGTCCCGGGGCGGTCGTCGCGGCGCTCTCGGCGTCGACCCTGATCCCACCCATCACGTAGTGGCACGTCGGTCCGACTTCCATCGGTTCGGTTGTTATGTCCACCCCGGCGAGCTCCATGAACTGGTGGTACATCGAGGGGAGACGCCTTCTGATGTACTCGGGGGAGCGCCTGGAGGCGATATCTAAGAAGACTCCGCCGTGGGGGCTTCCCCGACCGGCTTTTACCTCCGAGTTAATCGATCGGGCGACCTCGTCGCGGGGGAGTAGCTCGGGTGGTCGGCGGTTGTTCGTGTGGTCTTCGTACCAGCGGTCACCCTCTGCTTCGCTGTCCGCGGTCTCGGCGGCGAACATCTCGGGGATGTAGTCGAACATGAAACGCTTGCCGTCGCTGTTGCGCAGAACGCCTCCGTCACCCCTCACTCCTTCGGTGACGAGCAAACCTCTCACGGAGAGCGGCCAGACCATCCCGGTTGGATGGAACTGTACGAACTCCATGTCGATGAGGTCGGCTCCCGCCCACAGAGCCATCGCATGGCCGTCGCCGGTCGACTCCCAGCTGTTCGAGGTGTACTTCCAGCTCCGCCCTATCGACCCGGTGGCGAGGACGAACGCCTTTGCGGTGAACACGATGAACTCTCCGGTCGGGCGCCAGTAGCCGACCGCAGCCGATACTTGTCCGTCCGAGTCTTTGAGCAGCTTCAAGATCTTGCACTCCATGAAGACGTCGATCCCGAGGCTCACCGCCCTTTGTTGGAGTGTTCGGATGAGCTCGAGCCCAGTGCGGTCTCCGACGTGGGCGAGGCGGGCGTAACGGTGTCCACCGAAGTCCCGCTGTAGGATCCGCCCGTCGGCGGTGCGGTCGAACAGGGCTCCCCACGCCTCCAACTCGTAGATTCGATCGGGCGCTTCTTGGGCGTGGAGCTGGGCCATCCGCCAGTTGTTCACCGTCTTGCCGCCGCGCATCGTGTCCCGGAAGTGCACCTTCCAGTTGTCCTCGGGCCAGACGTTGCCGAGCGCCGCGGCCGCGCCACCTTCGGCCATCACGGTGTGGGCTTTGCCCAGAAGCGACTTGCAGACGAGTGCGGTTCGCAGGCCTTTGCCGTGCGCCTCGATCGCCGCCCTGAGTCCGGCGCCCCCGGCGCCGATGATGATCACGTCGTATTCGTGAGATTCATACTCTGGCATTTGGATCTCTTAGTTCCTCTCCTGGTTGGTATCTGCTCTAGTCGTCATGCTCGTAGCCGTGCTGGATGAGATGTAGCGCATCGTCTTTTCCTAGAAGGCCATCCCTCGATAGGCCAGCCCTCAAAAGAGGCGTGGGTCGTGGATGACGCCGCTAGCGACGAGTCTCACGTAGAGGTCGGTCAACGCGACGAACACCAGACTCGTCCAGGCGATCTGCATATGACGCGCGTTTAGCGGTGTCACTATCTTCCACAGGCGGTAGCGCAACGGATGTTCCGAGAACCGCTTGACCTGGCCGCCGCAGAGATGCCGGCAGGCGTGGCAAGAGATGCTGTACACCCACAAGAACGCAGCGTTGGCGCAGAGAACGAGCGTGCCGACGCTCACCCCGATGCCTATTCCTGGTTCCCTGAACGCCATGATCGCGTCGATCGTGAGAATCACGTTGAGTATGAGCCCGAGATAGAAAAACCAGCGGTGAACGTTTTGAAGAATCAGGGGGAACCGGGACTCGCCCGAGTAGCTCCCGTGTGCGTCGGCGACGCCACACGCAGGCGGGGACCACCAGAAGGACCGGTAGTACGCCTTGCGGTAGTAGTAGCACGTGAGTCGAAATCCAAGGGGCACGATCAGGATAAGCAGCGCCGGCGACAGCGACCACCAAGTGATGACGTGTGAGGGGTGACTCCCCGGCACGCAGCTCGACGTGATGCACGGTGAGTAGAACGGCGACAGGAGGTCTCGGTGCGCCTGTGCCCCGACGTAGTAGTCCTTGTTCACGAACGCCGCCCAACTGGAGTAGACGACAAAGGACGTAAGTACGCTGAACGTTACCGCTGGTTGGAGCCACCAGTGATCCCGACGCAACGTCGTCGTGTCTGGCCCGCCACGAGTCCCGCCGAGCGTTACCGGGGTGACCGACGCGTTCTCTACCGATGTCACACCTGACTCCTTTCTCCGATTTCAAATGCGTCCGCGCAAAGAAAAGCGTCTAGCGATCTCCAAGCGTGGGCGGTTCAACGTGATCGACCGCCATCTGGTCTACTACTCATGACGGCGACCGTGCCAATGAACCCTATCGCGGCGGCTCGCGGTTTCACATGATGCAACTAGAGTACCTAGTCACAAGGTAGTTATGCGAGACAGACGCCTTAAGCCGACAGCGGAGCACGGACCCTAGATCTAAGCTGTACGCGATGACCCCGACTAATCCTCCCACCAATCGCACGGATACGACCACACGTAGGAAACGTGTCGGCTCGAGTGGCCGAGGCGTACCGCCGGTCCCCGAAGACAAGCCGAGAAACCTCGGTGACCTGCGACGCTTCGGCTACGAATCTACTTCCGTGAGCGAAGAGATCCGCCGTAACGCGTGCAAGCGCATCGCGGGCGGCGTCGCACTCGTCGACGGGGTTCTCGGATTCGACGACACCGTCTTGCCCCAGCTCGAGAACGCCCTTCTCGCGGGACACGACGTCATCTTCTTGGGCGAGCGTGGACAGGCGAAGAGCCGCCTCATACGCTCGATGGTCGGCTTGCTCGACGAGTGGGTCCCTGTCATAGCTGGATCCGAGATCAACGACGATCCGCTCAATCCGGTATCGAAGTTCGGAAGAGTCAAGGTGAGCGAAGAGGGGGACGATACGCCGATCGAATGGCTGCATCGCAGCGAACGATACGGCGAGAAACTCGCGACCCCAGACACCTCTATCGCCGACTTGATCGGGGAGGTCGACCCGATCAAGATCGCTGAGGGGCGGTACCTCTCCGATGAGCTCGCACTGCACTACGGTCTCGTCCCGCGGACGAACAGGGGGATCTTCGCGATCAACGAGCTCCCGGATCTCGCCGAGCGTATCCAAGTCGGCCTCTTGAACATACTCGAGGAAAGAGACGTCCAGATAAGAGGTCACCGCATCCGCCTTCCCCTCGACGTCGTCTTGGTCGCTACCGCGAACCCCGAGGACTACACGAACCGCGGTCGGATAATCACACCGTTGAAGGACCGCTTCGGCGCGCAGATACGAACTCACTATCCCCTCGACGTCTCGACCGAGGTCAAGATCGTGCGCTCGGAAGCGGAGATTCCAAGTGACACGTTGCCGATCACCGTTCCGGGCTACCTCGAAGAGGTCGTCGCGGAGATCAGCCAGATCGGTCGCAGGAGTCCCCGGCTCAACCAGCGAAGCGGGGTCTCCGTGCGGCTCAGCATCGCGAACTACGAGACGTTGGTCGCGAACGCGCTACGTCGTGCCCTCAGGAACAAAGAGCCCGTCGTGGTCCCGAGGGTGAGCGATCTCGCCGCGCTCGTCACCTCGACGCAAGGGAAGGTTGAAGTTGAGGCGCTCGAAGAGGGCCGGGAGACCGAAGTAGTCGCCGACATCGTCGCGGCCGCGGTGCTCGGAGTCTTCAGACGAAACGTGACCCTCGACGACCCGGCCGCGGTCGTCGCGTGTTTCGAAGACGGCGCCGTCGTGCACGCCGGTGAAGACATAGCGGCGAGTGAGTACATGGGTGTCTTAAAAGAGATGCCCGCGCTCGAGGGACCGGTGCGAGATCTCGCGGGGCCGGACGCGACGGAGTCCCCGGCACTCTTGGCGAGTGCTCTCGAGTTCCTCCTCGAAGGCCTCCACCTCACGAAACGGCTGAACAAGGAGTCGTCGGGGCCGCGCGCTCTGTACCGGGGTCGAAAGTGAACGCCTCAAGTGCTTGAACTGCGATGACGGTCCGCTACGACTACCTGAAGTGGGATGGCACCCAGGACGTCTCTGTCCCCGATACCGACGAGCTCTTGTCGGCGTTGACCGACGATCTCCTCGCCGGAGGTGACCTGAGCGACGCGATTAGAAGGATAATGCGCGCCGGGATGGTCAGACGAGACGGCACTCGGACGCCGGGTCTGCGCGACGCAATTGAGAAACTGCGAGCGCGCAAGGCAGAGTTGCTTGCGAGCGGCGACCCCGACGGCAAGCTCGAAAAGATATCCAGGTCTCTCGACGAGATAGTTAGGGAAGAACGCGACGCTATCGACGAGGTCGCAAGAGACGACGAGGCGTCGGGGGACGTTCGCCGCCTCTCCGTCTCGAAGGACGCATGCTCGGCCCACCTCCTCGAACTCGAGTTGATGCCGGACGACGTCCCAGGGCGCATCGAGAGGCTGAGCGGTTACGACTTCGTGTCCTCACGAGCGCGAGAGATGTTCGACGATCTCATCGACGAGCTGCGGCGCGAGGTCGTCGAGACTTACTTCGAAGGGGCTAGCAAGGAGCTCGAGAACATCTCCGCGCACGACATCGTACGGATGCGTGACGCATACGACGCGCTGAACAAGATGTTGGAACAACGCGAGCGCGGCGAGCCAGAAGATCCGACGTTTGAAGAGTTCATCGCGGCCTACGGCGACATGTTTCCCGACGCGTCGTCGCTGGAGGAGCTACTGGAGCGCCTCGCACAGCGGATGGCCGCGGCCGGTGCAGTTTGGAACTCGCTCTCCCCTCTCCAGCAAGCAGAACTCGGGATCCTCGTCGAGAACCTCCTCGCCGACATGGATCTTCGTTGGCAAGTCGAGCGCCTCTCGTCAAACCTCGCGCGGGCGTTCCCGAGCGTTGGTTGGGATCGCGCCCACGACTTCAGTGGCGACGGACCCCTCGGCCTCCCCGAGGCGGTCGACCTCGCAACCCAGCTCGCTCAGATCGATCGAATGGAAGAGATTCTCCAGTCCGCCGCGTCCCCCGCCGCGCTCTTCGAGCTCGACTTGGAACAGGTCGAGCGCGAACTCGGAGAAGACGTCGCGAAGCACTTGGAGAACTTGGCGAAGCTCACCCGCGACCTCCAAGACGCAGGTCTCGTCGAACAGCGCGGCGCCCGGGTCGAACTCACCCCGCGAGGCGTGAGAAGGATCGGGCAGCAGGCGCTATCGGATCTCTACGCAGAGGTCAACAAGGACACCGCCGGTTACCATCGCAGCGTCGCCGGACCGGCGGGACACGACCGTGAAGAGCTCGTAAAGCCATACGAGTTCGGGGACCCGTTCAACCTCCACCTCACCTCGACGGTCCACAACGCGATACGCCGACGCGGCACCGGGCTCCCCGTGCAGCTCTCTCCCGAAGACTTCGACGTCGTCGAGACAGAGTCGATCGCGCGCGCCGCAACCGTGTTACTCGTCGATCTGTCGATGTCGATGCCGATGCGCGAGAACTTCGTCCCGGCGAAGAAGATGGCTATCGCACTCCACTCCCTCATCTCGACTAGATTCCCGCGCGACTACCTCGGCATCGTCGGGTTCTCCGAGGTCGCAAGAGAGATAAGACCCGACGAGCTCCCGGCCGCGATGTGGGACTACGTCTACGGGACGAACCTCCAACACGCTCTCGCACTCGCGAGGCGGATGCTCGCCCACGAACACGGCACGAAGCAGATCATCTGCGTAACCGACGGGGAACCGACCGCCCACGTCGAACCCGACGGGGCTGTCTTCTTCAACTACCCTCCCGTTCCAGAGACGTTGCGCCTCACGATGGCCGAAGTTCTTCGTTGCACCCGCGCCAAGATCACGATCAACGTGTTCGCCCTCGATCTCGAGCACACCCAGTATCCCTTCGTCGCCCAGATCGCAAACGTCAACGGTGGAAGGACGTTCTATACGACGAAAGACCACCTCGGCGGATACGTCCTCGTCGACTTCTTGAAGCACCGCCAGATACTCCGACCCGCCGGGTGACGTCCGCGTCGGGGTCGAGACCAGCTCCCTACGCCCGCTTCGACGACCTGAGCGCGGGACAAGCCGTCGTCTTTGACTCACCGGCGTCGCCGGCGATGGTCGCGAATACCCCGGGCGAGGTCGTCGCGGTGTTAGAGGCCGTCGACGACGCGACCATAGCTGGATCGTGGGCGGCGGGATTCGTCTCTTATGAGGCCGCCGCGGGACTCGACGCCACCTTGCCGGTGCGACGTCGCACCGGCAACGACGACCCAAGCGGTGAGCTTCCCCTCGCGTGGTTTTGCCTCTTCGCTCCCCCCCGAACGACCGGCGCGCTCGACTTTGGGACCGACGCGCCGATGGAGTACTCTTCGAAGCGGTGGCGAGCCGGCTGGGACATCGCTTCCTACTCACGAAACCTCGACGCGGTGCGAGAACACATCGCGGCCGGTGACACCTACCAGTGCAACCTCACCGTCCGACTTCACTCACGTCTCGACGGCGACCTCCGCGGGTTCTACCGGGATATCGCTCTCGCACAACGCGGAGCGTACAACGCGTATATCGACACCGGTCGATTCGTCGTCGCGAGCGCGTCGCCGGAGCTCTTCTTCGAATGGAACGGAGACTTGCTGAGTGCGCGGCCGATGAAGGGCACGATCGCTCGTGGTCGCCGGCCGGACGAGGACAGGGAGCACGCCGATAGGCTCGCCAACTCTTTGAAGGATCAAGCCGAGAACGTCATGATCGTTGATCTCGTGCGCAACGACATCGGAAAACTAGCGCTCTTCGGCAGCGTCGAGGTGCCCGCAATCTTAGAGCTCGAGCGCTTCGAGACGCTATGGCAACTCACCTCAACGGTGACCGGTCGACTCCGACCGTCGACGACGCTCGTCGAGATCTTCCAAGCTCTGTTCCCGTGCGGTTCGGTCACCGGTGCGCCGAAGCGGCGAACGATGGCGTTGATCGCCGAGCTCGAGGAGAGTCGTAGAGGTGCCTACTGCGGCGCCGTCGGGTTCGTCGCGCCTTTACAAGTTGGGCTGAGAGCGCGCTCTAACGTCGCGATTCGAACGGCGGTCGTCGACCGCGCTACTCGCCACGCCGTCTACGGCACCGGCGGAGCGGTCACCTGGGACTCGACCGCGGAGGGCGAACACGCGGAGCTCCTCGCGAAATCAGTGATCCTCGGAGTACGCTTCGAGGAGTTCGACCTCGTCGAGACGATGGGTTATAGACCCGGTGACGGCGCGCACATCCTCGATCGTCATCTCGATCGTCTCGCCGCTTCGGCCTGGTACTTCGGTTTCTTCTTCGACGCTTCCCGTCTCGACGACGCCCTGTCCGAGGCGCTCGCCGGCGCGACTCTACCAAGAAGGATTCGCGTCACTCTTTCTCGCTCCGGCGCGATCGATCTTCAGTTGTCATCGACCCCTCCGGTACTTGAAAGACCGGTGCTCCTAGCCGTCGACTTCGATCCAGTCGACTCTTCGAGCGTGTGGCTCTATCACAAGACGACGAGGCGCGCCGCGTTCGAAGAAAGAGCGCAGCGCCATCTGGAAGCTGACGACGTCGTTCTCGTGAACGAGCGCGGGGAGATCACGGAGTCGACGATCGCAAACGTCGCGGTCCTCGTCGATCGGCGATGGTCGACTCCGCCCGTCGACTCCGGGTGCCTCCCGGGTGTCGAGCGCGGTCGCTTGATCGAACTCGGGAAACTCGTCGAACGGACGGTGACGCTCGACGAGCTCTACGCGGCCGACGGTGTCGCCTTGGTGAGCTCTTTGAGCCGATGGCGTGACGCGACCGTCTTGCCCCGGGTCGAGCGTTGAGTCCTCGCGGGGCCGAGGGTTGTGGGGCCGAGAGTCCCGGTGGATACGGGGGCGGTCCCAGAGTTCAAGCAGGTGCCAGCGCGGGTAGCACCGCTTCGGCCATCAGCTCGAGCGGCCGCATGGAACCGACGTCTATCACCGTGCCGTGGGCGAGGTCGATGCCGAGCTCGGCGAGCGCCCGCAGGTGATCGATCGTCTCGTCGACTCGCTCCCCGTTCGATCCGAGGTCGAACCTCGTTTGCACCGTCTTTTCGATCGCGTCGTAGTCCCGACCTTCTCGCTCGCAGTGCTCCCGGAGCACGTCGAGCTTGTGAGCCAACTCAGGACTGTCGAAGAGGTTGCACGCGTCGGCGTAACGGGCGACGAGACGCAGTGTCTTTCTCTCGCCGGACCCCCCGATCAGTATCGGCGGGTGCGGCCGGGTGAGCGGCTGGGGTGAGTTGAGCGTCCGCGCGAGCTGGTAGTGGTTGCCTTCGTAGGGGCCGTCGTCGTCGCTCCACATCTGCAGGCAGATCTGTAGCGTCTCCTCGAGGCGTTCGAAGCGCTCGCCGGTAGGCGGGAACGGCAGCCCAAGACCGCGGGCCTCGTCCTCGTACCAGGCCGCCCCGATGCCGAGCATCGCTCTGCCGCCCGAGACGACGTCGAGAGTCGAGACCGCTTTCGCGAGTAGCCCCGGTTCGCGATAGACGACCGCGCTGACGACCGCGAGCAGCTTCATCCGCTCGGTCACGCCCGCCAGGTAGCCAAGCGTCGTGTAGGACTCCAGCATCTCTTGCTCGGGTGCGCCGATATGACCGATCTGCCAGACGTGGTCCATGACGCTCACCCGGTCGAACCCGGCGTTCTCGGCGGTCTTTGCAATATCCGCGAGCCGTCGTCCGAGCACCGGTGGTCCACCCGCCCAGGTGAAATCAGGGATGTGCAAGCCAAACCTCATCGTGCCTCCTCGTTCTAATGGATACTTGCGGCATCGGTTGTACGTCCTCGCTCCAGCGTAGGCGCCACCGGCGCGACCGGGCGGTCGGTCCGCGGCGTCAGAGTTGGCTCTAAGCCCCATAACGAGTTTCTCCGACATATATTTTACGTGTCAGGTGCGCAGGTGAGAGAGGGTTTTTGGAACGAACGGCCGCTTCCCCCCTTGCATTTGAGGAACTGTTGGTAGAAAATGACAAGATTGTAACTACATTGGTGCCATACGACGGCGAGGGACCCTCGATGGCAAGGGGAGGTGAGCCGGTGGACATTGTGTCGTTGTTGTACGGTCCCCAGGATCGTGCCTGGCAGGCTCAGGCCAACTGCATGGGAGTCGACCCAGATCTGTTCTTCCCGGAGCGTGGGGCGTCGACGCGAGAGGCGAAGGCGGTATGCAAGGGATGCGTCGTCCAAGAGGACTGTTTGGAGCACGCACTCGCGAACGGTGAGAAGTTCGGTATCTGGGGCGGAATGAGTGAACGCGAGCGCAGGCGGGTGAGGCGTGCGCGGGCGATGCAGCGGCGCGTCGGGTCAGCGAGCGCGTGAGCGCGCGTTAACGACGACGGCTGATTCTTCGACCCTGATCTCTCGACGCTGATCTCTCGACGCTGATCTCTCGACGCTATCGCTCGGCGATCCCACGGTCTTGCATGCGGGCTTCGATCGTTTGCTCTGGTGAGACGTCGAGTTCTGCCCAGCGGTGTCGTGGTATGCGCGCGAGGAGGGCGGCTGGGATGAGTCCGACCAACTCAGACCTCTCGATGCCGAGATCTCGCTCGGAGGCGAGGAGGGAGGCGGCGTCGTAGACGTCGGTGGGACCGGTCGTGAACGGGTCGGTGAGGTTGAACGAGAGTTGGACGGTCGAGCCCATGTCGAACGCGAGGGACTTCACGTCGGAGCTCCTGAGCTTGGACGCGATGTCACGTGCCGCGGTGACGTCTGCACGTGAGAGCCAGATGTTGTAGGCGACGAGGTGCCCTCTTGCACCGACGGCACACGCGCCGGCGGTTGGATGGGCGACGGTCGGTCCGGTGTCGGGTGGGAGTGCGGAGAACGCGAGGCGACGGACGTCTGGGAGATAGCGTAGGGTTCCGTCGGGGAGTGGGCCGTAGTAGAAGCAGGGGAGTGCGAGGTTCGTTCCGGCCCACGTCGCGAAGCGATCCCGTTCGACGACGACGGACTCCGGTGAGCTCGAGGAGAGGGGAACGAAAGGGACGACGTCTATCGAGCCGAGACGCGGATGGGGTCCTTGATGGGAGTGGATGTCGATCAGCTCCAAAGCTGTTCTCGCTAACGACTGGCACGATTCGTATACGTCGTCCTCGTCGCCGGCGAGGGAGAACACCGATCGGTCGTGGACGGCGTCTTCGTGGACGTCGAGGAGGACGGCGTCGCACCGCGAGGAGAGCTGGGCGATTACGTCGGCGTCTCGACCGTCACTTATGTTGACGACGGACTCGATCATCGACGCGCTCGGACGTCACGCGGGTGTCGATGAGTTCTGGAGTTAGATCCGCGGAGCGCGCGACGCGTTGGAAGCGCTATCCCGGTACTGCGACCTGCTCCAAGCGTCGACGACGGATGATCCGGCGTCGCTCGCGCTCGGAGCAACCGCCCCAGACACCGTGGTCGATGCGGTTTACTAACGCGTACTCGAGACACTCCTTGCTAACGGGGCAAGTCGCGCAGATTCGCTGAGCCTTTTGCACCCCGAGCCCGTCGCTCGGGAAAAAAACTGCCGGAGCGACCTCTCGACACTTACCGTCTTCCATCCAATCTGAGTTCATGGTCTGTCCCCTTCTTCCAATTAAATGATAACCGTTCGGGGTCGAGCTGTATACGTTAAGCAAGTCCGGCGTTTGCCCTGTTCAACGAGGCGCGCGAACACGGATCGCAAAGAGCGGTGCGCCGCGAAGCTGGGTCGTCACTGTGTTGAGAACCCGCTTCTATTCAAAGGGGCGGATTGGATGTCGCAGTCCGAGGAGGTCTTAGTACCTGTTCAACGTAGTTATTTGACGCCGAGTCGTCGCGATCGTCGGTGGTGTCTGGCTCGCGTCCCTTGGCGGCGATGTGGCGCCGAGCCGAGCCACCGTGGAGTCGTGGTTTGATTCTAAGATGCTATTAAGAGTTTGGACGCCCGTCTCGTGTCGGGTCGGCCGGGGTCGCGTGAGGGCGGCGTTTCCCCGGGCGTGGTGTGGCCGGTACGATTGGTGTGTCAAGGTAGTAACCGTTGAACCGACTGATATGTGACCGAGGAGATTACGATGCCCGCCGATACCGAATCCAGCGATTCGAGCACAGAGGAGTTCGAGCCGAGAGAGCCGCTAGGGCGTGTCCGCGTCGTCTACCTCGGTCCGGTCGCTCCCCATTGGGACGTCGTCTCCGAGTCGGGCCCGCCGGAGCTGACCGAGGCGTTCAAGGAACGTGTGTTGGCGAGGCTGGTTCTACTGCCGCCCCACGACCCCCAGTTCCGCAGAAATCGAGAGCGTGTCGTGCGTGACGCGGAGCGCGAGAGGTTGGCCTTGGAGTGGGATCTCGGCGTCCCAGAGGAGATGGAGGTCTAGCGACGACGTGCGTGGGCGCCGACGGTCACTCCCCGAACAAGGTGTCTTCGCCGGTGTCGGGGAGGTCGATCCTCGCTAGCCAGAGTCCGGGGGCGTCGACGTCGGCGGGAGTCGGCAGGTTCCTCTTGGACTGCCACAGGCGCGAGAGGCCGTCTTGTCCGGCCCTGTCGATGACCCCCGCGACGAAAGCGGTTCCTCTCTCGATCTGATCGCGTCCCAAGTCGACTCCAAATAGAGCTCCGGCGGCCCGCTCTGAGTTGGAGTCGTCGACGAGGTGACGGCGCCAGGCTTCGATGACGTTGGAGGCCGAGCCGGCGAGCGACGATGTCACGGAGGCGGCTATATGGTCTACGTATCCGACCAACGCGCTCGCGATAGCGGTGAACGCGGCGGAGGAGGTTCGCCCGGGGGGGTAGAAGATGTCGCCGAAGAGAGACTCGGGGTCAGAGATGAGACTCTGGAGTGACTCGGGATCTCCGATCTTGTTGCCGAGGCGGTTCGTCAGCTCGTTTTGCATTTCGACGGATTCGAGGACGCCGGTTTGAATTAGCTCCCTCAGGCGGTCGCCGACGTGGGGAACGGAGAGGATCGTGTGCATCGTTATCTCACGCGCACAAATCCATAGCATCACCTCGTCGTGCGGGACGCTCCAGGCGTTCGCGAACGCGGTGACGTTCTCCGAGACGACGAGGATCTCCTCGGAGGGGGGCCACGGAACCGGGATCGCGAACTGGCCGAGCGCGCTCTGGGAGAGATGGCCGACGACCGAGCCGAACTGCATCCCGAGCAGCAAAGGGCCGATCGTCGTCGCGAACCGACCTAATAGCCCTTCGAGAGCGTCGGGTCCACCGCTGTCGTGAACGCTCAGGTCGAGACTGCCGGATCCAGCTAACTCGGGGTTAGTCGCGTTGGCCGCACCCTCGGCTGCCGCGACCATGTCTTCGAAGAATGGGCGATAGGCGTCCAACGTGCGCTGCGCGAATACACCTCGTCGAACCGGGACGATTGTGGGGGTCTTGCCGTGACTGACGACTTCGAGTCCCGTTAGCTGGCTCACGTGCATCTCGGCGGCTCGCGAGATCTCCTCGAACTTGATGCGTTCGAGTGGGTCGGGGTTGCCGTCGGCGGCACCGTCGGTGGCGACACCGACGGCGAGGGAACGCGCCGCGTCGAACCACATGGATCCGGCGGGTCCGCTTTGGCCGACGACTTTCAATAGGTCGCCGAGGAGCCCCTCGAATGGGTCGGGTGATTCGTTGGGGTCGTTAATGCTCACAGTTGCATGTTAGGGCGAGGAAGCGAGGTCCACCTCAACGTTCAAAGGGGTGCCGTCTCTTACGACCTTTAGCTGCACCGGCGTGCCCGGGGGCATCACGTAGAGACGTGCTCGTAGCTCGGCCATCGAGCGAACGGGATGGCCGCTCACCGCCTCGATCACGTCTCCGGCCTTGAGCGAGTTGGCGGCGGGGCCGTTTGGATCTACCGTTGCCACGAGGGCCCCTGTCGGCCCGCCCGTCACGGTCGAGGGGACCGTCGCGTCACGACCGTCGATCCCGAGCCACCCGTGTTTCAACGGGCGGTTGTGGACGAGGTAGTTCGTGACGCCGGCCAAGAGGTCGGAGGGGAGGAAGGCGGTGTTCGGAGATCTGGGCGACTCGCGAGGTCCAAGAGTTGAAGAGACGCTTTGATCGAGGAGTCCGATGACGCCGCCGGCGCTGTTCACGAGAACGGCGCCGGGTGGTTGTGGACTGTTCGACGTCGTGACCATGATGTCGGCGAGGGAAGAACCAGACCCGTCTTGCGGGGGTGATCCTATGTAGTCGAACGTCGCAGGTGAGGAGCGCGCGAGGACTCCTCCGGGGTCAGAGTTCGAAGTAGGTTCTCCTGCTAGAGAGAGGACGGTTTCCCCGCTACCGGGGGCAGTTGACCGGTCTCCGGCGAGCGAAGCGGTCGGCATCGTCGCGCCGGGCACGCGCACGAGAGCGATGTCTGAGCCCGGATCGACGCCGACGACGGTTGCGGCGGTCGGCGCGAGGTTGGAACCCGACGCGATGAGAGAAGTAGCTCCCTTGATGGACTGTGCGGAGGTGAGGACGAGTCCATGAGGGCCGATTGCGATACCACAGCCCGCATACGTGGTCCCTGACGAAGTGGTGTCCTTCAGCAGCACCATCGATCTGACGACGTTGCTCACCCGTCGAGGGATGGCGGCGATCCCGGTGTTCAACGACGCGGTCGTGTTGATCGGATATCCGAGCGAAGATGAGGGCGCGCGAGTACTGGATCCGCCGCTGTTCAACAGCACGAGGCCGGCGACCATCGCGAGTGCGACGCCACCGCCGAGCAGCACGGCCCCCCTCAAACTGGTGCGGTGACGTTCCCCGAGATGGGGTCGAGACGCCGATCCGGGGTTCCGAGCGGGTCCGCCGCGGCTGGAGCGGTAGCGATCTGATGAATTTGCGAAAACAAATTCTGACGGATGGCGCCAGACTCGCTGCTCTGGTGGAAGCCAGCCCTGAAGTGGGGGCTCTCCGGGAGAACTTGGCATCTCACCTGGTCTTTCAAGATATTCGAAGTCAGAGTTGTCAGCCTCGTCGGGTCCGTCTCCGAAAGGATCTTGGCCGAATTCACTCACCTGCCAAGGTTAGCGATCCCGAGCTGCGAGGTGAGGTCGCCCCAACTCTGCGTACCATGAGGGCGATGTCTCGTGATCTTGCTATCGACCTTGGAACTGCGAACACCCTCGTCTACGCGCAGGGTCGCGGCATCGTCTTCAACGAGCCGACCGTCATCGCGCTCAACACCCGTACCCGCGAGGTCCTCGCGATGGGGGACGAGGCGTGGAACATGATCGGGCGGACGCCGAGTTACATCGTCGCGGTCAGACCGATCCGCCAAGGAGCGATCACTGACTTCGAGATAACCGAACGGATGCTCCAGGTGCTCTTGAAGAGAGTCGGCGTCGGCAAGCTGAACCGTCCGAGGGTGCTCATAAGCGTGCCGTCGGCGATCACGCGGATCGAAAGACGGGCGGTCAAACAAGCGGCGCGGCGTGCCGGTGCGTCGTCGTGCTACTTGATAGAACAGCCGATGGCGGCCGCGATTGGAGTGGGTCTCCCGGTCGCTGAACCGATGGGGTCGATGGTCGTTGACATCGGGGGGGGAACGTCTGAGATGGCGGTGATATCACTCGGTGGTGTCGTCTCGCTGCGCGCGATTCGATGCGGAGGGTTCGATCTGGATGCGTCGATTCAAACCTACGTCCGCAGACGTCACGGTGTCGCGATCGGAGAGAGAACTGCGGAGGCGGTCAAGCTCGCGATCGGATCGGCGGAAGTCTTCGAGGGAGAACAAGACGTCGAGATCAGAGGTCGTGAGGTCGCGACCGGAGTGCCGCGAACCGTCATCCTCAAGCCGTCTGAGGTGCGCGACGCGATCGAAGACGACGTCGAGCAGATCTTGACGACCGCAACGAAGTGCCTCGGGGAGGCTCCTCCGGAGCTGGCCCAAGACATCATCTTCCAGGGCGTCCATCTCGTCGGAGGCGGATCACTGCTTCGCGGAATTGCGGGCAGGTTGGCCGAGAGTACGGCGGTGCCGGTGAACGTGGTCGACGCGCCTTTAGAGTGCGTCGCGATCGGGGCCGGTCAGTGTCTCGAGTACTTCGACAAGCACGCGAAGTTGTTCGCGACCGACACCTGAGGTCGACGGGCCGCTTCGAAGCGGCCGTGCTTCACTCGCCCAAGAGGATCTCCGCGGACTGTCTTACCTGCCAATCCCTGTCGTCGAGGCTCCGGCGGATCGCGGCGTCTGCCTCGTTAGAGTCGAAGCCCGCGAGTGCGACGACGGCTCTTCGTCTGACCGCCGGCTTCTCAGAGAGTCCCTCGATGACCGTCGGGAGCCCCCTCGGGTCTCCGATCGCACCGAGGGCGGCGATTGCTGCCTCCTTGCACCTTGGGTCCGGGTGCGACGAAGCGAGCGAGGCTAACGGCGAAACGGCGGTCGCGTCACGGTGCTCGCCGAGTGCCCAGCACGCAGATTCGACGACGAGAGGGTCTGGGTCCTCTAAGAGCCGGTGCAGAGCGCTCGTCAACGGAGAGCTGGACGCTGAACCGTAACGCGACGCGACGTCGCACGCCCGCCTCCGGACGGCCGGAGCGATATCTTCGAGACCGGCGAGGAGATCTCGAGTGTGGATACTGCCGATTCTGTCCAGCGCGCCGAGAGCTCTCGCTCTGACGCGGGGGTCTGGGTCATCGAGTATCTGCCTCGCTTTGTTGTCGTCGCCTTGGTAACCGGCGAGGATCGCGTCTAACATTTTGTCCCTCTCACGCGAGACGATCGGGCCGACCCCAGCTGGGTCCGGTTTCGTGGAAGGATTTCGGGGCACCTACTCAGACTATGACCAATAACCCGCCGGACAACAACGCAGACGTCAAAGAACCTGGGAAGCGCCGCTCGAAGAAGGTCTCGATATTCGTAGTGATCCTGATCGTCGTCCTCGCAGCGGTCGTGATCTCAAGCCACATCCAGTTGAACTACTACTCGATCACGCCGGGCGACGCGCAGCCGGTCGGTCCGTTGATAACCGTTCCGGCAAAGGACTCACATAAAATTCGAGGAAAAGTGCTGTTGACTGACGTGTTCGTATCACAGCTCACCGTATTGCAGATGATCCCGACTCTTCTGTCGTCGAACGCCCAGGTCGTCTCGGGCGCCGAGCTACTTGGACCCTACACGCCGCCGGATCAGCTCAGCGCGCAAGGATATGTCGAGATGGCCCAGTCCCAAGCCGCCGCGAAGGCAGCGGCGCTCTCGCATCTCGGCTACCCGGTCTCCGAGACGAACGTCGGCGCTCTCGTGTTCGCGACGGTCCCAGGTGCGCCCGCGTCGTCGGTTCTCCGGGTTGGCGAGATCGTAAAGGCGGTCGGGTCTACCCCGATCGCGACGGCGTGTGATTTTATAAGAGCGGTTCACTCCGACCCACCGGGAAGCACGATCAAGCTCTCAGTCGAGCAGTCGACCGCGACGTCGGCAGGGGTTATCGCCCCCGGGAAGGTGGTGGTAACGACCGTCCGTCTCGCGAGGCGCCCGCCTTCTCTGCCGAGCGTGACCGGTTGTTCGGGAGTGTCCGGCCCGTCGGCGGGGTATCTCGGCGTGACGATACAGACCCAGCAGTCGTTTACGTATCCGATTCCGGTGAGCATCGCGACGAGCGACATCGGGGGTCCTTCGGCCGGACTCGCGATGACGCTCGGGATCATGGACAAGCTTTCGTCGGGCAACTTGACACGCGGGCGGGTCGTCGCGGCGACGGGTACGATAGATCCGGCCGGCAACGTCGGTGACGTCGGCGGGGTCGCGCAAAAGACGATCGCGGTCGAGCGTGCCGGTGCGACGGTCTTCTTGGTCCCACCACAAGAGTACAGAGCGGCGATGTCCAAGGACAACCGGACCCTTCATATATACCCGGTATCGACGTTGGATCAGGCACTCAAGATCCTGAAACATCTCGGCTAGAGCGAGCAGTTGAAGGGACCCGCCTGCGACTCGAAGCACATAATCGAGATAAACCACACCGGAGGTCGGTTAAGTCGTAGGCTCTTAACCGTATGCCCGAAGATCGACGTTCCATCTCGCCATCTAGAATCGCCGCCGTAGACGTCACCCGTCGAAGCTTTACGGTCGTTCGCCGGGGTTTTGACGAGAAAGAAGTCAAGTCGTTCCTCGACACCGTCGAGCGCGAGGTCCACCGGCTGGAAGAGCGCGAGCAGGAGCTGATCGCAAAGATCGACGAACTTGAAGAGCGGGTGCGTAACCCCGAGATCGACGAGGCGACGCTGTCGAGCGCGCTCGGCCACTACAGCGGCCAGGTACTGAGGAACGCTCACGAGGAGGCGGCGCGCGTCCTGCGTGAAGCCGAGGAGGCGGCCGCGGCCCTCATCCGTGAAGCCCAGGAGCAGGCGAACGAGACTCAGATCAGGGCGGAGTCGGCGGCGGCCGAGAAGGTCGCCGCAGCAGACCTGATGGCCGCGTCGGCCACCCGGGAGACGTCAGAGGAAGTCGCGGCGATGCGAGACGCTGCCCGGGTAGAGCGCGAGACGATCCTCGAGCAGGCGAGAGATCAGGGCAAAGAGATGGTCGAACAGGCGAGGGACGCGCGCAAACGTGTGATGGCGGACATGGCGGAGCGCAGGCGAGCTCTACAACTCCAAATCGAGCAGTTTCGAGCGGCGAGGGACGAGCTCGCGGCGGCCGTCATGGGGGTCCGAGACACCGTAGATCAAGTCGTGAACGATCTCGTCCACACCGACGAGCAGGCTAGAGAGGCCGCTCGCCAGGCCGCGTTGCGTCCGGTCGACGTCGAAGAAGTGGCGCCGTTGGACGTGCCCTACGACCTAGAGATTGCGGAGGCGACAGACGGCTCGCCGACCTTCTCGGAGACAAACGATATAGAGCTGCCCACGGTCGAGCGGTCCGCGACGCACGAACGCGAACCGCTCACCGATACAGACGTCGGCACAGATCCGGGCGCAGATCCGGGCGCAGGTGCCGGCACGGACGCAGAGTTGCCGTCGGTTGAACAGCTTTTTGCCCGCATCAGATCTGGGAGTCCGGATCCAGTCGAGGTCGCCGAAGATGTCGAGGAGGAGGAAGTAGAAGTAGCGATCGCCGGGGATCTAAAGGAGGGGGATGGAGCCGGCGAGTCGGGAGTGGATCTCGGGGCGGGCCAGCTCTTGGCCGGCCGCCGGTCGGCGCTCGTCGACCCGATCGTCCAGAAGTTGGCGCGGCGACTGAAGCGGGTACTCCAAGACGACCAGAACGCGTTGTTAGATCGGATACGGAGTGGGTCGTTCGACAGCGAGGAGTTCGCTTCGCTGGAGCCCGAACAGCGACTCAAGTACGTAGAGGCGTCGGCTAAACACCTTTGTGACGCGTTCGTCGCGGGCGTCGAGTTTACCCGTGACGTCGGCGCCGCGAGGCGAGGGAGCGACGGACCTGGGGCCGGCGCCGCTGAGAAGGCGTCGGCGCCGATGGCCGAAGAGTTCGCGGCCCAACTCGTCACCCAGCTTCGCAGGCGTATCTTCGAGACCGATGGATCAACTGCGGGCTCCACGGGGGACGAGACGGCAGAACGGGTTGGGGCGGCCTATCGGGAGCTGAGAGGAGAACGAGTCGAGCGGCTCGCCGGAGACTTCGTGCTCGGAGCGTTCTCGAGTGGAGTCCTCGCGGCGAGCGAGGGTGGCGGGGTACGTTGGCAGCCGACCGGCGAGGCGACGCCGTGTCCGGACTGCGACGACAACTCGTTGGCGGACCTCGTGAAACCAGGTGGCGAGTTCCCGACCGGGCACCGGCACCCGCCCGCGCATCCAGGTTGCCGGTGCTTGCTCGCTCCGGCCCCCTTATGAGCGTACGGCTCTCGTTGTCTCGCCCACGGGCTCTCCGAGGGTGTCACCCCGGGTGAAATCTCAGGGTGATGTCGCGATGAGGGTCCAGGGGACGTAGGCTCGCTCCGTGCGAAGTACCGGTGACATCTCATCCCCGAGACCGCCGCGCGCGCGCCGACCTGCTTCGGGTGGTTCGACCGGGCGTAACCGGCGTCGCTGGTGGCTGATCGGTGGCGTCGTCGTCGTAATCTTTCTCTTCGCGTCGCTAAAGTCACTCGCGACGCTGTACACCGACAACCTTTGGTTTTCATCGGTCCACCAGCATGCGGTCTGGTCGACGCTCCTCGCTATAAAAGTGGGGCTATTCGCGAGCTTCGGAGCTGCGTTTTTTATCGTCCTTCTCGTGAATCTGATTGTCTGCGATCGGATAAGCGGGGGTCCAGATAGCTTCGATCCAGAAGATGAGTTAGTCGTTCGTTACCAGCAGGGCGTTCGACCCTACGCGGGCCGGGTCTACGGTGCGGTCTCGCTCGTTGTCGCGCTCATTGCGGCGTCGGGGAGTATCGGGCAGTGGAACAACTGGATCCTTTTCAGCCGCGGAGTACCGTTTGGATCCGTCGATCCCCAGTTCCATTGGAACGTCGGATTCTTCGTATTCAAGCTGCCGTTCTTGATGTTCATCGTGGACTGGTCGATTGCGTCGTTGGTAGCGATCTTGGTGATAACCGCGGTGTTCCACTATCTAAACGGTGGGATTCGTGCGCAACGGATTGCACCGCGGGTCCGCCCCGCGGTCAAAGCTCACCTCTCCGTCTTGCTCGCGCTGATCGCGTTGCTAAAGGCCGCCGGTTACTTCCTGCAGCGCTTCCAACTCGACGTCTCTGGCCAAGGAGTCGTCAACGGGGCCGGCTACACCGATGTTCACGCCCGGCTTCCCGCCCTCGAGTTGCTCATCTGGATCTCGATCGCGGCGGCGGCGGTTCTCTTGTGGAACATCCGCCGTCAGGGTTGGACGCTGCCGGTTCTAGCGGTAGGCGTCTGGGCGTTCGTCGCACTCGTCGTCGGCGTCATATACCCGGCACTCCTCCAAGTCCTAAAGGTTAACCCCGCGCAGAGCAGTCTCGAAATCCCCTACATCAAGCGAAATATTCAAGCTACCCGCGCGGCCTACGGGCTGAGCCACGTCACCGTTTCGAACTTCGCCGGTGCGAGCAGTGTTAACCCGTCGTCCGTCGCGGCGAGCGCGCCGACGCTCGCGAGTGTGAGGCTTTGGGACCCGAACCCTCAGATCTCGTTGCAGACTTTCCAGAAGCTCCAGGGCTTCAAGTCCTACTACGTCTTCCAGTCGACCGGGGTCGATCGGTACCCGATCAACGGTCAGATGACCCCCGTCGTCGTCGGGGTACGCCAGATAAACCCGGCGAACCTACCGTCTTCGTCTTGGGTGAACACCCATCTGCAGTACACGCACGGCGAGGGCCTCGCGATGGCGCTCGCAAACCAGTCACTTGCCAACGGTAATCCCAATTTCGCGATTCAAAACGTCCCACCTACCTCTTCGAACGGGCTTCCCGCTATAACCCAGCCAAACGTCTACTTCGGACTCAACGACCCAGGTTATGTCGTCGCGAACACCGCTCAACCCGAGTACGACTTCCAGCTACCAAACGGCACGAACGCCGAGACCCACTACCGGGCCAACGGCGGGGTTCGAATGGGCTCGTTTCTCACGAGGGCAGCCTTCGCGGTGAGGCTCGGGGACTTCAACTTGTTGATCTCGAACCTCATAACGTCGCACTCTAGGATCATTTTTGTGAGAGACGTCCAACAGATGGTTCAAAAGGCGGCACCGTTCCTCTCGGTCGGTTCTCATCCCTACGCCGTCGTCAACAACGGACACATCGACTGGATCATCAACGGCTACGTAACGTCGAGCCAGTACCCGTACTCAGAGAACGTATCGAACATTAACGTCCCACCCGGGAGCGGGCTACCGGGAAGCTATAACTACGTACGCAACTCCGTAAAGGTAGTCATCAACTCCTACACCGGGGCAATGACGTTCTACGCGATGGGAAACAATCCCATCTTGCGCACCTACGAGCGCGAGTTTCCCCAGATGTTCACACCGGAGTCTCGGATGAGCCAGAACTTGCGCAACCATCTGCGATACCCAGAGGACATGTTCTCCGCTCAAGCAGGAATGCTCGGGAAGTACCACATCACGAATCCGACAGCGTTTTATACGGCAGGTAACGCCTGGGACGTCTCCCCGAGCGTCGGCGTCGGAGCGCCATCACAGTCTCTGTCGGTGACCCAGACGACCAACGCCCAAGGACAGGTTGTGTCTTCCTCGCTCCAACCGATGACCCCGATCTACCAGGTCCTCCAACGGCCCGGCAGCCAGAACCTGTCGTTTACACTCTCCGACGCCTACGTCTCGATCTCCCAGGGAACCCAGGGATCTCAGGGCAACCAGAACCTGACGGCGTTCGTAATCGCGGACTCGAACCCTAACCACTACGGGCAGATCACCTTGTACCAGACTCCAAACGGCCAATCAGTTGTCGGCCCCGCCCAGGCGAACTCCGAGATTCTCTCGTCGAGCAAGGTTTCGTCCGCGATAACCTTGCTCGACCAACACGGCTCCAGTGTCTTGCTAGGTAACATACTGTTGATCCCGGTGGGTCAGTCCATCCTCTACGTTCGCCCGCTCTATGTGACCTCGACCAGCAATCCGTTGCCACAGCTACGCGACGTCATCGCGGTGTTCGGCCAGCACGTCGCGATCGAACCGTCACTTAGCGTCGCATTAGGTGACGTACTCGGCACTCCGGTCTCGGGAGCCGCCGGTGTCCAACCAGGGACGAGCGGTACGTCTTCTCCGGGGACCAGTGGAGTGAGTAGCGCGTTATCGGCCAAGATAAAGAGCTACCTGGACGCGGCGGCGTCTGACTACGCTCAAGCACAGGCAGACTTGAAGGCGGGCAACCTGGGCGCCTACCAGACAGACGTCGCGAACATGGACGCCGCGATCCAAGCAGCCCAACAGCTCTTGGCGTCTGCTGGCGCCTCGCCGCCGGGGTCTTCTGGGTCTGGCTCTTCTGGATCGGGTTCGTCTGGGTCTGGGTCCGCTACGCCTCACAAGACGTCGACTTCACATAGCTCGACGACCCAGTCGCGCGGGGCAACGACTACGACGGCTCCTGCTTAGCGGCCGTCGGTAGTACACAAAGTACTTGTTTCAGTGATCGGTCGATAGACTCTCTTGGCATCATGAAACGACGCGACGAGACGCGGAAGGAGTGATCGTTGAGCGAAGACTCCCCGTCGCAGGTAATCGATGCGATGTTAACCAACCTCGACGACTGGCGAGGGTCAGCGCTTTCGAGGCTCCGGGCGCTGATCAAGGAGGCATCCCCTGACGTCGTCGAGGAGCTGAAGTGGAAAAAACCTACAAACCCGGCGGGTGTGCCGGTATGGTCGGATAACGGAATGATCTGTACCGGTGAGGTCTACAAGGACCACGTCAAGCTGACCTTCGCGAACGGCGCCTCGCTCGACGATCCAAACTGTTTGTTCAACTCCAGCCTCGGCGGCAACCAGCGTCGTGCGATCGACGTCTTCGAGAAAGACCAAGTCGACGCCGCCGCGTTCAGAGAGCTTGTTCGAGCGGCGGTGGCGCGTAACAAGGAAACGAGGCGTCGCCGCAACTAGCTACCGACAGTACGCTCGTTTCCAGTGATCTGGCATGGACTTGAGGTGAGTGAGTGCGGACACTTGGATTGATACGGCGATTCGTGATAACATGACAAGCGACGACGCGGGGTGGAGCAGTCTGGAAGCTCGTCGGGCTCATAACCCGAAGGTCGTTGGTTCAAATCCAACCCCCGCCACCAAAGAAATCGCAGGTCAGGGCCGGTCTTTCGGGATTGGCCCTTCTGCTGCCCGAGAGGTCGTGGTCACAGATTGGTCACAACAGTCGTGAGACATTGGGTCGACGCTCCTCCTGGACGACCGGCATCGGCGGGTCGGCATGGCGCTCCTCGCTGTGAGCGACGTTCAAGCGGCCCGCCCGTCCGCTCGCCCGATCCTCTTCGGGACGCAAGCGTGCCAGTCCAGCACCTGCATCCTCGTCTGGTACCGCCGCTGGGGGGCCACCAGCGCCACCGAACCCGAGCAACGCTCCCTTCGTACCATCGCTGCTGCGTGCAGCCGGTACGGGATTGTCTTGGACGATCACCTGGTGGTGGTCGGCAACGGCGGGTACGGCTCGTCCTTCGGCCTGTAACGAAATGGTCTGTTCCCAGCCGGGGACAGACCCTTCTCGTATCATTATGCTATGTGTCCTTCGATCTGTTTCTTCTGTCCTGTTGACGTGCTGAAGTCCGCGTTCAGCACGCTTTGGTGCGGGCAGTGACCGTCCAGGTTCCGCTCCGAGTGACGGTGAGGGTCGCTGTCCGGGTGGAGTTGCTGACCTGGGCGCGAGACCGATCTGGAATCTCTCCAATGGAACTCGGCAGAAAATTCCCTACCCTTGCTGAGTGGGAAGCCGGGACGAAGCTGCCCACCTTGAAGCAACTTGAAAAGTTTGCTCAGGCGACGCACACGCCGATCGGGTACCTGTTCCTGCCGGAACCTCCAGAGGAGAGCCTCCCGGTACCGGACTTTCGAACCATCGGCGACGTAGAGATCGGGCAGGCGAGTCCGGATCTCCTGGACACGGTCTACCAGTGCCAGCAGCGTCAGGACTGGTACCGGGACTTCGCACGCATCCACCGAGAGGACCCCGTCTTGTTCGTTGGCGCCCTCACGACGGACGTGGACATTGTCGAAGCTGCTCGGCAGATGCGAACCGTGCTCTCTTTTGAACCCGGTGAGCGAGGTTCGACGTGGAGTGAGGCGTTCAGCCGTCTGCTCAACGCAGTAGACCAGCAAGGCGTCCTCGTCATGGTGAACGGCATCGTGGGCAGTAACACCCATCGGAAACTCGATCCAGAAGAATTCCGGGGCTTCGCACTTTCCGACGATCTCGCACCTCTGATCTTCGTCAACGGAGCTGACACGAAGGCCGCACAAATCTTCACGCTCGCCCACGAGCTTGGCCACATCTGGCTTGGTGAGTCTGGGGTGGACGATGCCGACATGGCTGGCTCGCCGACGAATGTGATTGAACGGTGGTGCAACGCAGTTGCTGCGGAGTTCCTTGTCCCTGCAGCCGCACTCCAAGGTGTCGAGCTTGATGGAGACGACCTCACGGATAACTTGGAGAGACTTGCTCGACAGTTCAAAGTGAGCACCCTTGTTGTCCTGCGCCGCCTCTTCGACATGGGCTACTTTACTCTGTCGCAGTTTCGGACTGCATACGGGGAGGAGCGTGAGCGAGTACGTGCCATCATGGAAGATCGGCCAAGTGGCGGTGGCAACTTCTACAACACCCAACCCGTGCGAGTGAGCAAGCGTTTCGCACGAGCGCTCATCGAGAGCACCCTCGAAGGGCAGACCCTCCATCGAGATGCCTACCAAATGCTCGGCTTCAAGAAGCACTCCACTTTCGACGAGCTTGCACGTCACCTCGGTGTTGTGTGATGGCGTACCTCCTTGATGCCAACATCTTCATCCAGGGGAAGAAGCTGCATTACGGCTTCGACTTCTGTCCGGCATTCTGGGATTGGCTGGATGAGAGCAATGCCAACGGAACGGTCTTCAGCATCGAAAAGGTTCGTGACGAGCTGCTCGCCGGAAACGATGATCTCTCGACGTGGGCTCAGGAACGGGGAAACGCCTTCTTTCTCGCGCCAGACGCACCAACCTCATCGAGCCTGGCAGCAGTCAGCACGTGGGCAAGTAGGGGCAACTATGAGCCGACAGCCATCAGTACGTTCCTCCAGACCGGGGCGGACTACTACTTGGTTGCACAGGCTCACGCCCTCTCGCACGTCGTTGTGAGTCACGAAATCCCGTCGAACTCGACGAAGCGAATCAAGATTCCTGATGCGTGCATCGGGGTCGGTGTCAAGGTGGTGTCTCCGTACGAAATGCTCCGGACGGAGAAGGCACGCTTCGTGCTCGGTGCCTAAACATGAGGGATTCCTCAGCACTCCCATAAGGTATGTGGACGGTCACTACGGTGGCTCCGCCCCGGCTGTCGGGCGCTACGCCGCCGGGACAGACTCCGGGGCCTTTCTATCGGGGGATGGGTCCGTTACATTGCCAGTCCACGCGATTACTTCACCAGTGCGGATGTCCACCAGGTGTCGATCGACCCAGGTGCCGAGCCGGTCAACATTGCCTATGCGTTTTGAGAGTCCCGACGTGCCGGAATTGGTCGCCGACCCAAAGGCATTCGTCCATACGGTGTTACCGGCTTGATTCCCTATTGACGATCAGACACCGCTGCGGTACTCCACTCAGCTCCGTATCCTCGCCGCCGGTCTCGACTCAACCGGGCTGAAGAGAAGAGAGCACAAGCAATGCCTCCTCGGGACTCGCTGCGAACTGTTCGATCGCGTCGCTGTGGTCAAGGATGACCCGGAGGACCTCGGCGGTGGAGGCGTTACCGACCTGAAGCCAGATCGACTTGGGTGGCGGGCCATGTAGAAAGGCGAGCTGGCGGAAGTCAGAGTCCTTCGAGGCAATCACGAAGCCGTGCTCGCTGGCATAGTCCCAGATCTCCCGGTCGGCAGCCGTGTCCAAACCGAGGACAGACACATGGGTCGTGCCCGGGAATAGGTCAACCAGGCGGCTGACCAAGTTACGCGACAGGTTCTGGTCAAGCAGTAGCTTCACGCGCTGGTGAGGCGGTGCTCACGAAGCGCGGCAAACTCGATCGCAGCCCGCACGTGTTGCGCGGTGAGTTCGGGGAAGTCTGAGACGATCTTTTCGGTCGTCATGCCCGCCGCCAAGTACTCCAAGACGTCGTAAACGGCGATGCGCGTTCCGGCGAAGCACGGCTTTCCGCTTCGCACCCCTGGGCGCACCTCGATCATCGACATCAGCTCCACGCCCCAATCCTACTCTGCTAACAGGCACACTGTCGTGGTCGCGGATTGGTCACAGAATGGTCACAGACGGAGCGAATCTACACGGACAGGCCAACATTACTAAACAGAATCGTCCAGCTCAGAGGCATAGGCCGGACAGGATGACACAGGATGAACCCCCGCCCAAGGAACTCATAACCCGAAGGTCGTTGGTTCAAATCCAACCCCCGCCACCACAACCGCTGGTCAGGCGCGCACCTCGTGCAGGGGTACCCGCGCATGACCGGCTCATCGGATTCTGGCGGGGTCGCGTCCTGACGTAGGTCCCCCAGAAATGGACGAAGGTGCTCCAGGGTTGTGGTGTGAGCCAACTTCCGAGCAGCACCTTCGTCCTCACTGACCCTATCGAGATCGTCGGGGCCCTGGTGGGTCTCAAAGAGGTCCGGGTTCTCGCGTACACGCGAAATGGCCCTGACGTGGAGCTCGTGATCGAGCAGGTCGTTGGTCAGATTCGATGTCCGGCGTGCGGGGAGCGAGCCCAGGTCAAAGAGCGTCCGGTTGTCCGTTACGTCGACCTTCCCGTCTATGGCACCCCGATGTCGTTGGCCTGGAAGAAGCACCGCATGCGTTATGCGAACGCGAGCTGCCCCAAGAGGAGCTGGATGCTCGGCGACCACCGCATCGCCGCCAAGAACTGTCTGCTCACCACCAGAGCGGCCAAGTGGGCGACGCTTCAGGTGGGCACCGGACGCACGGTCAAAGAGGTGGCGGGCGAGCTCGCCTGTGATTGGCACACGGTCAATGACGCCGTGACCACCTACGGCAAGGCTCTCTTGGAGGCTGACCGCAAGCGGATGAACAAGACCAGTGCCATCGGCCTCGATGAGACCAAGTTCGTCAAGCTCGGTCCCCATGCTCACTCCGACTACGCCACGACCGTGGTCGACGTCGAGCATCATCAGATCATCGATGTCCTGCCGAGCCGCACCTATGTGGACGTGGCCGCCTGGCTGGACAAACAGCCCAAGGCCTGGAAGGAGCGGATCGACTTCGAGGCCCTCGACATGTCCGACACCTATGCAGCGGTGTACTCGGTCGTCTTGCCCAAAGCCCATCAGGTGGTCGACGCCTTCCATGCGGTCTCACTGGCCAACCGATGCCTCGACCGCGGTGCGCCGGCGGGTCCAAAACGAGCAGACCGGGCACCGAGGACGCAGAGACGATCCCCTCTATCGAGCACGGCGCGTGCTGCTGCGAGGCGAAGAGACTCTCGACGACAAAGCCACGGAGCGCCTGTGGTCGTTGTTCGAGCTCGGAGACCCCGGAGCCGAAGTGGCCATCGCCTATCGGATCAAAGAGCGCCTCCGCGATTTCTATGCGACCTCTGATCCCGACGTGGCCCGCCAGCTTCCAGAAGAGTTCAAGGACCACTGCCTCAAGAAGGCCATGCCACCCGAAGTGCACAAGCTCGGACGCACGATCTCCAAGTGGTTCGCCAAGCTCTGCAACTACCACCTGGCCAGGGTCTCCAACGGACCCACCAAAGCGCTCAACAACCTCATCAAGCGCATCAAACGCATCGGTTTCGGGTTCAGGAACTTCGAGAACTACCGGATCCGGGCGCTCCTCTACGCGGGCAAGCCGAACTGGCGTGTGCTGGGCTCGATCGTCGTCCGGTGAAGCGCCTCACCCCGCCAGAATCCGATGAGCCATCTTACAGTGACCTGCGTACGTCCTGGGAGCGCGCCGTCGAGGAGCGGCTCTTCCGAGGCGTGGTGGAATGGTTCCAACGTGCCGTCAAGACGCAGTCGCTGAAAGAGGTAGTCATCACCGGCGACCTCGTCGACCGGGTAGAGAGGGGTATGACCCGCTCGTCCATGTTCGTTCACGACGAGCCTCCGAGTTCGCTCTCCCCATTGCCCGGCCGCACTGAACTCGAAGCTGATGTCGCGTGCCTTGCGGACTTCGAGAAGGAGACGAGGAGGGGGTGACCGGGACCCTTGCAGGTGGAGATGGCCAGTTCCACCGGTTGGCCTCGTTCGGTAGACCGGCCATGATGACCGGGACCGTGCACCGACCCGTGGAACTGGTCATCGCACTTAGGGCGCCGACGCATTGAGGACCGGGTCTCTCCTTTCAGGGGTTCGTGTGGCGGGTACTCGCACTCGGCAGGTCGCCGTCGGGTATCCCACGGCGATCACTTGCCCTTCTTCGGTGATGGCTTCGGCTTACCCGCGTCGCTGCGCTTCTTCCGCCAGGTCCCGTCCTGGTTGCGTGCCCGCGGCTCCTTGCTGACATAGGGGCCCTGCTTCGGGCCCGCCCTGCGATCGGTCATGGTTGTCACCTCCCTTCTCTGGTGCGGTCCGTCCCTGATAGCGGTTACACTGGTTAACGATAACGCTAGGATTGTAACACCAAGGAGGTGTGCGCTGGACTCGATCGGTCAGATGTTGCGTACGGGCAGGGAGCGGTCCGGGCTGTCGCAGGAGGCGGCGGCCGAGGCGGTGGGGATCAACCGGGTCCTGCTCAACTACTACGAGGCGGGGCGTCGCCAGGTCCCGCTCGCCGTCGCGGCGGCACTTTCGCGCCTCTATGGGACGTCGCTGGAGTCCTTGCTGGCAGGTGAAGAGCTGGCTGGGGCCGGGGTCGACGTGAGCGGGATGATCTTCCGGGCTGCTCCGAGGGATCTCGGCGAGAGCGCGCAGGGTGGCCTCCGGATGTTCGAGCAGCGTATTTCTGAGTACGTCGAGCTGGCTGGGGAGATGGGCACGGTGTTGCCGGGGCCGGGTCGCAGCTCGTTCGCTGTGGCGCGCGGTACAAGTGGCAAGGAGGGCGCCTGGGCAGCTCGCCAGCTTCGCCGCCAGCTCAACCTGGGCGGCGGAGCGCTCGGTGATCCGTTCCAGGTGCTCGATGAGCACGTGCTCATCTGGCGGCTCCCGCTCGGCGCCGACCTGGGCGAGGCACCCTCGGGGTTCTTCTACAACCACCCCCAGGCGGGCTTCTGCATCGCTGTCAACTCCCAGATGACCCTAGGTCGACAGGTCTTTACCCTGGCTCACGAGCTCGCCCACGCCTACTTCCACTCCCAGGTAGCAGACGTCGTGGTCTCGATGCCCGGGGAGGACCACGGCCGCGAGCGGTTCGCGGATGCCTTCGCCGGCGAGTTCCTCGTGCCGAGCGACGAGCTACGACGGGTGGTCGGCGAACTGGCACCGTTCGACGACCTGGCCAACCCGACGCTCGTCGTGCACCTCCAGCGGCACTTCGGCGTGAGCTTCGCCACGCTACGGGTGCGGCTCCTCCAGGAGAAGCTGATTACGCGGAGCGACTTCGATGT
>JAJYQJ010000130.1 GCA_021794655.1 Actinomycetes bacterium
AGGCCGGAACGACCCGCGCCGACGAGCGAACCGAGCTTGCCGAGTCCGCCGCCGAGTCCGCCGAGTCCGCCGAGTCCGGGGGTCTTCCCGCCGGCGCCGATCCCCTTCATCATCTTTTGAACCTCTTTGAACTGTTTCAAGAGGGCGTTGACTTCCGAAGTGGTGGTCCCGCTACCGTTGGCGATTCGGTTTCGCCGTGAACCGTCGATGATCGTCGTGTCGTCTCGTTCGAGCGGTGTCATGGAGCGGATGATCGCTTCGACTCGTGATATCTCGCCGTCGTCGATCTGTCCGGCGGCTTGGCGGACTTCTTTTGAGAGCCCCGGTAGTAGCTTCAAGACTCCGCCCAAAGATCCGAGTTTCTTGACCTGCTGGAGCTGCTCCAAGAAGTCTTCGAGCGAGAACTTCCCCTCGATCATGCGGGTGGCGGACTTCGTGACGGAGTCCCGGTCCATCGCACGCTCTGCCTGTTCGATGAGGCTCAAGACGTCGCCCATCCCGAGGATCCGGTCTGCCATACGGTCGGGGTGGAAGAGATCGAAGTCGGCGAGTTTCTCGCCGGTCGAGGCGAAGGCGATCGGGCGACCGACGACCTCTTTTACCGAGAGGGCGGCGCCACCGCGGGCGTCGCCGTCGAGTTTCGTCAAGATCACGCCGTCCAAGGCGAGGGTCTGGTGGAACGCGGTTGCGGTTGCGACGGCGTCCTGGCCGGTCATCGCGTCGATCACCAAGAAGGTGTAGTGAGGAGTAGTTACCTCCGATATCTTACGGACCTCTTCCATGAGGTCGTCGTCGATCGCGAGGCGCCCCGCGGTGTCGATGATACAGACGTCTCGTCCGATCCGTCTCGCTTCTTCGAGGCCGGCGGCGGCGACGGAGACGGGGTCGGTCGGTTCGCTGAATACCCGTACGCCCGCCTGGTCTCCGAGGATCCGCAACTGCTCTACGGCGGCGGGACGCTGTAGGTCTGCGGCGACCAGGAGCGGGTTGCGGCCCTGCTGCTTCCACCAGAGGGCGAGCTTTGCGGCGGTCGTCGTCTTCCCCGATCCCTGGAGTCCGGCGAGTAAGACGACGGTCGGCGGGCGCGAAGCGTAGGTGATCTTGAGGTTCTCGCCGCCGAGGATTCGTACGAGTTCCTCGTGGACCTCCTTGATCACCTGCTGGCCGGGAGTCAAGCTCTTGGATAGCGCTTCACCTGCGCAACGCTGTTTGATCGCGGCGACGAACGCGCGGACGACGCCGAGTTCGACGTCGGCGTCGAGGAGGGCGGAGCGGATCTCGCCCAACGCTTCGTCCAAGTCCGCGTCGGTCAAACGCCCGCGCCCGCGCAGGCGGGTCGCGATCCGATCCAGCCGGTCAGATAGAGCGTCGAACATGAGACCTAGAGGCTACTAGACCTGAGAGCCGATGGATAACCGCCAGGTACACCCGAACGTCGAAGAGGCGGCGATCAACTCGACGACGCCAGATCACGTTGATCAACTTTACCCTGGATCGAAGCGGTCCCGTGTCCACCGACGACACCCGACGCACGCCAGAACCCAACCGCGACCATAACGTATCCTACGGCGTCAATGACGCTATTTGCTAAAACACCAAGGCTATTCCACCCCGGGAAAGGAGACGCAGCCTGTGGGATGAACACCATGTTGACAACCGCCATAACACCACTTGCGATCGCGAAGTATCGAAACGACACGCGCAAGCGATCTTTGGCGGGCAGCGACGCGCCAAGTCCTTCGATACTGGACCACCACGCCCAACCGATCATTCCCCAGCTCACAAGAACCGCCGCCTCCAAGAAGAGCCAGCCCTTTAAGTCACTAGCCTCCGTCGGCCACATATCAGCTCCCGTCGCTACGGCTAGAGCCACGTAGCCGGCCAGAACGAACACGCGTGGAGTACGTAGTCTTGACCTCGTGGTCTCTAGTGACGCTTCTCCTTCGACTAAGGGTTCCCGCGAGCCAACAGCGTCGTCTAGTAAGATACTCTGCCCAAGAGAAATCTTTATGAAACCAACTGCGGCGGCACAGAGACCAACTATCGCAACAGCCCAATCTCCACACAGTGCGTAACGCTGCACTAATGGGGCCCCTGAACCGACTTCACCCACCACGACGCACGCGTATCCAGCTGCGAGCAAAACGTTTGCGGCCGCAAACATCCAAAGAGGTCTTCGTAAGTGTCTTCTTGCGTTCGCTCTTTGAAGGACTGGGACGATCGACCACCACGCCGCTACGACGACGACTTCACTGATGAACCGCCCCACTTCGTACAGGTGACCATCGTTAAACGTCGGGATAACTGTGTAGCCCGCAAATACGGCGATTGCCGCATCAGCGGTGATTAGCAGATAGCCACCCACAACCAACGCGCGTTCTACGCTCACGTGCGGCCTGCTCGTACGGAGCTGACGGGTCGATGTGGATTGCAAAGTGAACCCCCTAACGGAAGATGTGTGTTGCATCCACCGACGACTTGCAGCACTTCCCAAACCTCCCCGCCGTTCCACCACGTCGCATCAAGGCCATTTTTCCACAAAAGCAGCCCGTCATAGTTCCCGGAGTACCGATAAGGAATTCGACACAACTGATTGATTCCTTCGCTTGCGGTTGAGACCGTATTGCATAGATGCATGAGTGCCCATGGACCCCTGGCGGGATTACTGTTATAGGTCGCACTTGGCCAGCCTTGGCAAACCTGGATCTGTCCCTCGCACGCGGCATTGAAGTCAGCAGGCAACGGTTGGACCTCGAGGTTGCCGTAGGTCCCGGTAGGAGTCTGCCCGGTCAAAGCCCGGTGACCGGTCGGATGACCGGAGTGGGAGGCTCTTGTACAACGTCCTTGGCGTCCTTCGAGCGAACCGCCGTCGCAGATGTAGAACGGTCCGATACCACCAGCCGTGCCGATGCGACATTGCGGTCTATCCACAACCACCACCGCTCTACCTGACTTTCGCTGCGACTTCGCCATTGAGCGTATAAGGATACGGGAGTACTTCATTTGGGCTCGTCGCATTATCGGGCCCTCCGTACGTGAGCATCAGATCAGCAGTTGCGCCGTCGGGCAGGGTCTTGCTCCACACGTCTTGGAGGCCAAAAGAGATGGTATGGAGGGGAACAGGATGCCAGCCAGTTGCCGCTGCTTCGTTAGCGTAGAACGTGTACACGGCTTGGATGGACTCACTCGATTGGAAGCTAACGGTGACAGCTGGGTTATTCCAACCTCCATACCAGCTGTAGTCCCACTTGGCGGGAATGAGTCTGATCGGTTTGGTCAAAGTGGCGCCGGGGGGAAGGACGTGAAAGATCGCCTGGCGATCCAAGGTGTGGAGCTTTGCATTACCTGGATCGCCGGTTCCTGGAGGTGGAGAAGGGACGCCACAGCCGGCAACAATCATAGCTATGAGGATCACGAGCAAAGTTCGCTTGACCACAGGCCACAAGGGTGATCCAACACAACACCTGCTTGGACCTATTGGCCTACTCACAACCACCACCAAGGACGAACGAAGCGGAAGTAGGCATGATGAACCGTGCCATCACCGAGGGTCAACGTGAGTTCTCTACAACCCGTCCACGATTGCGACGTGAACCACGGATAGAACATAACCCGATCATCGGCAAGCCAGGAAGTTACATCCGAGACTGAAACCCGGACTGGAACGGGTGGACCCGGAGATCACCGCGTTGAGCGCTGAAGAATCGACAACGAAACAATCATCCAGATCCGCCTACCGTTGCACAGTGACTTCCGGGTTTTACGATCCCAAACATAGCGTTATCTACCTGCGTTGTCTGCATAGAAGTAGCAGAGGTCCCAGTAGCTTCGAGAAAGGCCATGCTCTCGCTTTGGCCTGGGACTGTGAACCCAGATGTCCCAAGAGGTATCCTCACGTTCGCGTTGATATCGCCTGTAGCGTTAGCGACGAGCGAGGCAATCTGGTGCTTGAAGTTGGACCCTTCACCTGGTGAGGACAGATCAACTACCACGTTGGCTCCTGGCCTATACCCGCTGCCATGGAGCTGGACGACTTGTCCGGCCTGGAACTGTCCTTCACACACGGCATTGAAGTCAGCAGGCAACGGTTGGACCTCGAGGTTGTCGTAGGTCCCGGTGGGAGTCTGCCCGCTCAAAGCCCCGTCGGCTGGTGGAATGACCGGTGCCGGCCTGGTTGGCCTGGTCGGTGCGTGTTGTACAACGGCCTTGGCGTTCTTCGAGAGAGGCGTTGGCGAAGATGTAGAACAACCCGAAGCGAGAGCAGCCACCACGAACACGGGTGCGACACGGCTCAGGGCACGGCGATATGTTTGGACACCAACAAACGCGCCTCTGTGACTTCGCGGTCTATCCACAACCACCACCGATCTAGCTGAGTTTCGCACTCATGCTGCCATTAAGGGTGCAAGACCCAGCTGACGAGTTTGCGCCAGTCGCCGTGTTTACGCCAAGACACACTAGGGTTACGTCGGCTGGCACCCGGTCGGGTAAGGTCTTGCTCCAAGTGTCCACCAACCCATAAACCCCGTGATTATCTATTTTCCAACCAGTTGCCGCTGCTTTATTCGCGTAGAAGGTGTAGACGCTCTCTATTGACTGGTCTGATTGAAACGTCACGGTGACAGCGGGGCCGCTCCAGCCCCCCCAGTTGCGGCTCCAATAAGCGGGCGAAAGAGTGATCGGCTTAGTCAACGTGGCTCCAGGGGGAAGGACGTGGAACAACGATTGGCGATCTAATGTGTGAAGCCTTACATTGCCCGGATCACCGGTCCCAGGAGGCGGCGAATAGGTACAACTGGCAGCAATCGTAGCTATGAGGATCACGAGCAAAGTTCGCTTGACCACAGGCCAGAAGGGTGATCCAACACAACACCTGCTTGGACCTATTGGCCTACTCACAACCACCACCAAGGACGAACGAAGCGGAAGTAGGCATGATGAACCGTGCCATCACCGAGGGTCAACGTGAGTTCTCTACAACCTGTCCACGACCTCGATGTAAACCACGGATAAAAGTAAACCCCGTCGTCTGGTCGTAGGTAGCCGACCAGGCCAGCAAGCGAAGGAGTCGTCGAAGTCGAAGCGCCAGTTGGTGTCAGAGTAACGCACGAGACAGGAGCCGACTGCGGTGATCCAAGAGACAGAACATCTTTCAGCGGAGAGGAGATTTCAGGAATAGCGAAACGAACAGGCACCGGGATGCCCGAGATCACCGTGTTGAGCGTTGGTGGATTAGCTACCGGCCAGTCAAATCCCTTGAATCCGAGTGGGTCTACCGTCCCACACTGGCTGGCCGGTCTTGCGATCGCAAACATAGCGTTATCTATGTGTCTTGTCTGCATAGAGGTGGCCGAAGTCCCGGTAGCCTCGAGAAAAGCGATGTTCTCGCTTTGGCCTGTGACCGCGAATCCAGGCGTCCCAAGAGGTATCCTCACGTTTGCGTTGATATCGCCTGTAGCGTTAGCGACGAGTGAGGCGACCTGGTGCTTGAAGTTGGACCCTTCACCTGGTGAGGACAGATCAACTAACACGTTGGCTCCTGGTCTATACCCGCTGCCATTGACCTGGACGACTTGGCCAGCTTGGAACTGTCCTTCACACGCGGCATTGAAGTCGCTCGTCAAGGGGTCGACCGTTAGGTTGCCGTAGCTCTGCGTCGGTGTCTGGCCGATCAGTGCCAGGTCAGCTGATGGGATGACCGGTGCAGGACGCCCGGGTGGGTCGATTCCAGGCGGTGGATTTTGAGGAAGCTGTTGTGGGGTCTCTGGATACTCGGCTTGGTTGGATGCAGCGATGTAGTCCGCGGTTGCATGTGCGTAGGCACGTTGCCCCTTCGCGTTAGGGTGGAACGACCCAACTAAGGGGTCAGTGATGCCGTTGATGTAGGCCCCCGTAGCTCCACACGCGCCGTGACCCAGGAAATCCGATTGGACGTCCACGAAGTTGACCCCGGCATCGTAGGCAGCCCTGTGCTCGAACGCATCCAGCATCCGGGCAAGAAGGTTGAACTCGATCTGATCAGGCGAGGTAAGAAAGGGGATGAGCTGGATGCATCCCTGCCCAGCACTGTGTGTCGGGAACAACTGGGGATAGTCCAAGACGATGATCGAGGCGTTTGGTACCTTCGCCCTGATTGTGCTGAATGTCGCCAGTAGTGCTTGTTCGGTGTTTGCGATGACCGTACTCTCGTTGTAGATGAAGTGTTTATTGTCGACACAGTTGGGATCTGCACCGGCCAGGCCGAAGGTGATTTTATTCTCGGTATTTGCCTTAATCGTCTGAGCGATACACGATTTGATCACTCCCGCGAACCCTGCGTTGTTACCACCAATTGTCAAGGTGACGAGGTTGGTCGACCCGCTAAGATCGTTTATCTGTGGTGGCTCGCCGTTCTTTTTCTGGGTCAGGATGTTGTTGGTGGTCGCTCCACTGCAGGCATAAAAGCCCAAGTTCCAACCATTGGATGTCGCAAGGTCCTCGGAGTAAGCGACGGGTGAACGGTGGCACTGATCAGACGGGGTGTTCGAAGCGTAGACACTCCCATCCTGCCCAGCGCCCAGGTACGTCGGGCTGATGTTTGCCGCCGATGGCATCGATGATGCAGTACCCTCTCCGGACGAGTACGAGTCGCCGAGCGCTGCGTAGTTGATTTGATTAATTGGGGAGAAAGGCACGCCTGGGACCTGTCGGTAAAACCAGGTATTGCCTCCGTTGGTCGTGGCGAGGATCATCCCGTAGTTAGTCTGTGATGCACTGTTGTAGATGGAGCCAACAGCAATGCAATCCTGGGTCGAAGGGCAAGAAATGTCAGAAAGGTATGACTGCTCGGTCAGAGAGTGCAACCATGCCCACGAGTTCGATGACGAGTCGGAAAACGGATTCCCATTCGAGAGGATACTTGCACCGAAAGTGCTCGTGGAACCAAGAGCAAAACACTCAGACGTTGATGGACAGGATACTGCGTGCATCCCCCAGAGAGTAAGAGCAGGAGACGCACTAGGCGTTGAAACCCCGTTCCACACCGGTACGCCATCGGTCGTCTTCGTCGTATACGCAGCCATAGGGTGCAACGTTACGTAACTGCCTACGGCAGAACAGTCCAGAGTCGTCGGACACGATACGCCTTTCCAATCGAAATTACCGGTCTGAACGCCGGGAGGATATGTAACTTGTGCCCATTGCTGGCCAGCATCCGTTGTGTAGGCAATTACCGCTGGAGCAGTAAAGTAGTTATATCCAACAGCTTCACAATCACTTGCGGATGCACAAGAGATGGAATTATAGAGGTTGCCGTCTGGAAGTGAAGTTGAGTACGTATTCCAGGTCTCACCCCCATCGGTTGTAACGTACGCGTTAGTGGAGGTTCCACCGGTCAATGTTACACACTCCGAGGAGGTAGGGCATTGAATCGGACTCGCACCGATGGAGGAACCTCCATTGACTATCGCCCAGTTGTTCCCTCCGTCCGTGGTCAATAATACAACCCATCCTCCAGCAGATTCTTCGTATGCAGTCAGAACGCAGGACGTTGTAGACATGCAAGCAATGCTACCCACGCTTATCAACTTGCTTGAGATGCTCTGTTCAGTCCAAATTGCGCCGCCGTCCGTCGTACCAAGAACTACCGCCGCCTGAGGACCGCCGACAACGCCAAGAGCGAAACAGTCAGAAGTTGACGGACACACAATGTCTACAATGTTATTCGGAACAATGGGGCTACTGGCAGAACCTGGCGTTGGTCGAGTTGCGAGAAGAGTCACCGTCGTCGCAGCGGCGACCGAGACCGCTGAAAACGACAGCACCATCAAGACGCTCAAGAATTGCCGAACAATACTGTTCAAGCGGCCAATGGCTGACCTGCTGACCTGCTGACCATTTTGGAGTCCCCTCCCACTCTGGAGTTCTCTTCGAGAGAGAATCCTCCTCCGCCTCGCCAACAAGCTCGCTGGACACTCCGCAAAAATTCGATGTTGGCAGCTCGAGCTTCGCGCTATCTCATCGCGCTGTCAAACGATTCAGATACATGAAGATGAACTCCACAGAACGACGCCGTACGCCACGGTGCATGGCAACCCCTTCGAGGAACGACCCGCCACGCCGTCTTCGTTACGACGGGCGATCTAATCGAAGAGCGCGTCGACGAACGCTTCAGGATCGAACGCGACGAGGTCGTCCGGTCCCTCCCCGAGACCGACCATCTTGACCGGAATCCCCAACTCACGTTGGATCGCTATCACAACCCCGCCTTTCGCCGTCCCGTCGAGCTTCGTGAGGACAACACCGGTCACCTCCACGGCTTCTGTGAACTCGCGCGCCTGGTTCAGCGCGTTCTGACCGGTCGTCGCATCGAGCACCAGGAGGACTTCGGTGACCCTCCCGGGCGGTCTGTCCGCGACGCGGCGGATCTTCTTCAGCTCCTCGACCAAGTTTACTTTCGTATGAAGACGTCCCGCGGTGTCGGCTAGAACGAGATCGTTTCCCCTCGCCGACGCGCGCTGTACCGAGTCGAACACGATCGCACTCGGGTCTCCCCCTTCAGCGCCTCTCACGATCTCGGCGCCCGAGCGCGGGGATAGGTCCCCGCCGACCCGTGCTCACGAGGTGCCCGCGCGAGGGACGATCGTCGCGGTGGTGATGCCCGAGGGTGACACCGGCCATCCGGTGTCTCGTAGACATCGACGGTCCTCTCAGTTGCACCGTGATAGAGAGTCTGCTTGGAGTCCGAGGTAACGCTTGGTTAGTGGGTGGAGTTCACCAAGTTGGTCCAACAGCTCGTACACCACTCGTTGGGACTCAACCCGCACAGTGACTCCCGGGTTTTGCGATCCCGACCATAGCGTTATCTATCTGTCTTGTCTGCATGGAAGTAGAAGAGGTCCCCGTAGCCTCGAGAAAGGCCATGTTCTCGCTTTGGCCTGGGACTGTGAACCCAGATGTCCCAAGAGGTATCCTCACGTTTGCGTTTATATCGCCTGTCGCGTTAGCGACGAGTGAGGCAACCTGGTGCTTGAAGTTGGACCCTTCACCTGGTGAGGACAGATCAACTGACACCTTGGCTCCTGGTCCATACCCGCTGCCATGGAGCTGGACGACTTGTCCGGCCTGGAACTGTCCTTCACACGCGGAATTGAAGTCAGCAGGCAACGGTTGGACCTCGAGGTTGCCGTAGGTCTCGGTGGGAGTCTGCCCGATTGGGGCCCGGTCGGCTGGTGGGATGACCGGTGCTGGCCTGGTCGGCCTGGTCGGTGCGTGTTGTACAAAACAGCCTTGGCGTTCTTCGAGAGGGGCGCTGGCGAAGATGCAGAGCAACCCGAAGCGAGAGCAGCCACCAGAAAGACGACTACGACACGACTCAAGACGTATCGATGTGACCCGAAGCGATCAGCCACACCTCTGTGACTTCGGGGTCTACTTACAACAACCACCGCTCTAGCTGCCTTTCGCCGAGACATCGCCACTGAGCGTATAAGGATACGGGAGTACTTCATTTGGGCTCGTCGCATTATCGGGCCCTCCGTACGTGAGCATCAGATCAGCAGATACGCCGTCAGGTAGGGTCTTGCTCCACACGTCTTGGAGGCCAAAAGAGATGGTGTGGAGGGGATCAGGATGCCAGCCAGTTGCCGCTGCTTCGTTAGCGTAGAACGTGTAGACGGCTTGAATGGACTCACTCGATTGGAAGTTAACGA
>JAJYQJ010000148.1 GCA_021794655.1 Actinomycetes bacterium
GCTCCACTGCGGGGTCTCGTTTCCCCCGTCTTCATGGCGGGGCTCCATTGCGGCGACCCGTTATTAGTGACCGTAATCCCCTGACCGCTGTTTCCCCCGTCTTCATGGCGGGGCTCCATTGCGGCGCTATAGCCGCGAACACCCCCAGGACCACCATTCCCGTTTCCCCCGTCTTCATGGCGGGGCTCCATTGCGGCGATCTCACCTTTACGGCCCCCACGGGCATCGTGGCGGTTTCCCCCGTCTTCATGGCGGGGCTCCATTGCGGCGGGCTCCGTGGGGGCTTTCTCGGCCCTCAAGAATGTGTTTCCCCCGTCTTCATGGCGGGGCTCCATTGCGGCGCGAAGGTGGCGTGACGTTCGACACCCCGACGACTCAGTTTCCCCCGTCTTCATGGCGGGGCTCCATTGCGGCCCCCTGGACGAGGACGAATACACCTCGACGCCCCCGGGTTTCCCCCGTCTTCATGGCGGGGCTCCATTGCGGCGTGCATTTGGAGCACGACCTGGCGAACGCTCGACACGTTTCCCCCGTCTTCATGGCGGGGCTCCATTGCGGCACCGACACGTTGGCTGGTCTGTTCGATGACCGAACGGTTTCCCCCGTCTTCATGGCGGGGCTCCATTGCGGCGCGGATATCGCGGTCACATACGCAGCAGGGGTAGGAGTTTCCCCCGTCTTCATGGCGGGGCTCCATTGCGGCCGATAGGCGAGCGAGTGAGCCGTTCGGGACTCGACGGTTTCCCCCGTCTTCATGGCGGGGCTCCATTGCGGCGGTCGTATCACCCTGCGCTATAGTGGTTTACATGACTGCAGTCACTTGGAGTGCTCTTGGTCTATTGGCATTAATATCGGTTAGTTTTCTCGGGTTTACTTGGGGGTAAATGAGTAAATGGGCTCTCCAGCTAACCGGAGTGAACGCAACATGTTGTGGCAACGTCGACGTCGTATGCACAACATCTCGTGGTTTACGGGTAATGGCTCCGGTTAGCTGGAGAGCCCACATGAGTAATATGAACACCAGGATCGACCAGGTGAACTCCCGCATCGACACGCTAGGATCTGATATGAACACCAGGATCGACCAGACGAACACCAGGATCGACGAACAGGGGTCCGAGATACGAGCCGAGATACGAGCAGGGATTGGTGAACTGCGTACTATTGCGATCTCTACCAATGGCCGACTTGATACACTGATCGAGCGAGTGGCCAATCTGGAGTCTCATCGCGTCTGAGTTGACTGCGAGCGGGCGTGGACTGGTGAAGCGAGGGACAACTGACGCCTTCGGGGGTCATTCCGCCAGATTCCAGGGAAGCTTGGGAGCGATGTCGGCTCGAGCGAGCATCACCATCGTGATAAAGCTCTCCGCTTCGTGAACGCCTCGCACGTTCGCGCGGATTCTGCCGATGGAGGCATTGCTTAAGGTTCAGGTTCGTGATCACAATAGGTTCGCGGACGAAGCGTCCGTTTCACCGAATGACGGCGACACATCACTATCCAAGGCCGTCAAACGCGATCGTTGACGAGGTGCTGAACGAAGCCCCACCAGATCGTCCCGATGAACGCCGCACCGATGATTACGAGCCCGATAGTCGACAGGACATAGCCTGTGCCGTGCAACGACTGGTCGACGAAGACATAAACTATGCCACCCGCGAACAACACCGTGCTTCCAGCAACCGCTATCCATGCGATCAGGTCTTGGCGCCTTGGAACCACATATCGAGACGTAACAAGCATGATGACCGCGATCGTCGGCATGAGAAACAGGCCGACATCTTGATGGAACCACGTAAATACAGCGTCCGATGGCGCGCCGGGTGCGGGGCTTCCGGCACCGAAGTGGGTCTCGTGAAACTCAATCCAGTACCCGGTGGCGACGACCAAGAGTATGGTGAGGAGCCAACTCCACGTGGCAGCGAGGGCTGGGAGTACCGGCTTGGTTGCACGGCTGAGGAGTGCTCCTACAAGCGCAAGTAACCCACCGAACATAGCGAAGCCGGTGAGGAGGTCGTCTTCTGCGACACCGTTGACACCGTGATGGTTGGTAAAAAGAGCTGGGATCACCCACGAGGTAAAGCCTGACCAGACATAGATCACCGTGAACGCGACAGTTCCTATTAGCGCCATAGACAACCCGACTCGTCGCAGCAGGAGGAAACGGGACGTACTGGAGCGCTCCGCGTAGAACGAGACGCTGGCGGCGATGACTAAGACCATGAATGCAACTGTCATCTCGTGAGAGTGCGAGGTTATGAGGTTGGAGTCGAGGGCAGTCAGCTTCTCTCCTTCGAAGTGTGCGAACGAACCAAGCAGCGAGGGACGGTCGCCGAACTCGAGGATCCAGCCGGCGATGTGGCCCATGACCGCCGCGATGAGCATCGAGACGCCGGCAAGCCAGGCGACGAAGTAGCTGAGGCGTCGCGAGTGGTCCGTCTTGGCGCGCCAGTCGAGGAAGAACGCGAGGCTTATAACGATGAGCATCTCGTCGAGCGTGAAGAATCCGATGATTTGAACCCAGGTCGCGACCTGGTCCGCGATAGTGCCCGGGATCGCCCTGTCGAAGATCCCGCCAACCGTGTCGAAGAGGGTGGCAACTATCACTCCAAGAGGTATCAGGATCCAGGCATGTCGCCAGCGGAGCCGAAAGACCGACGCCGTCGTGAGCAGCGTTATCCCGACCATGCCGATGAGGAGTCCATGGAGATACATGACGTGCCAGTAGTCGATGTTCGAGGTCGCCGTCTTCTCGTCGGCGAACGGGTTGGAAACAGCGATGCTGGCGATCGAGAATAGGACCAACCACAGAAACGTCGCGTAGATGATCCGACGAGGCGTCAACCAAGGGAGTCTCGCAAGGACCGCTCCGTCCTCCCTTGGATCGGTCGTCTCCGAGGTTTGCCGCCCGCCTACGCCTGAGTCTCGGTTGTCGACTTTGATCGGAGCGCTGTTTCCCGTCGGAGCGCCCGGAGTCGTCATGGCGCGAGTCTAAGGAACGGGCAGGAGTTCCAACAGTGCCGAAGGTCCCAATGGTTCCATTGGGAGCCGATCTACTCCGGCTCGATCACCCGAGTGGCCTTGTAACCCGCGCGTGGGATCGTATCTCTGTCGAGTATCTCAATCGATGCGGTCACCCCGAGGCTCTCACGGATCGCCTCTACTCCTCGGTCTCGAGCCGAGTCGCGCACGGCCGTGTCGTTGGAGTCAACTTCGACGCGAACGATCAGCGGTGCGTCTCCACCGTCGGGCCGGACCACTTGATACTCGAGCGACGGGTTCTTGAACGCGTCGATTCCCATTAGGACGTTCTGTAGCTCGTTTAGTTGAAACCGCGTTCCTTGCGCGTTCAAGAGGTCTTTGAAGCGTCCGCCCCAAAGTCCGCGGATGGACGTCTCTCCACACGGGCAAGGCTCGCGTAAGATCGCGCAGGCCTCTTCGAGGTCGTAGCGCAAGAGACCGTTGTCCCGGTCGAGGGTTGTAACGGTCAAGTTTCCCCACTCACCCTCTGGCACTTCCTTGCCGGTTGTTGGATCTACAGCTTGAACTATCGCCCAGTCCTCGTGGATATGAGCCCCGGGGGACTTTCCACACGGTCCTCCGACGTACGCGTAACACTCCGCACCGGCGGTCATGAGGGGCATCCCACCCCTGCCGAGGCCAAATCCTGGAGGGGCTTTGAGGCCGGTGAGCCCGGCGTCTTCGAGCGCTATGCCCAGCTTGTTCGCGACCTCTAAGAACCTTCCGGTAGCAAATCCCATGAACGGAATATCCGGCCGCACTCTCGTCCAGAACCTAACGGCCTGCTCTGCCAACTCGTCGGTGTCAGGAGGTGGAACCCAAATGCTCAACATTCCAAAGTACTCGTAAGCGCCTTGAAGGCTTAGGCCACCCCCGTAGAGATATGCGGGGTGAGCGTGGGTTACGACCATCCCCGGGCGCTGCCCCATCCGCCACCAGTTCCTCGCACCCGATTCGTACTCGATCCAGAGGTCTTTACGGGTCCACACGGTTATCGTCGGTTCTCCGGTGGTTCCAGTCGAAGTCCCGAGACGTATCGCGTCCTTCGGGTTTGTGAAGCGGTACTCGCCCCAGGGAGGCTTCGCGGCTTCGGAGTCGCGCAGGTCCTGCTTTACCGTGAGCGGCACCCGCCAAAGGTCATCGACCCCCTTTATATCCTGTGGCGATTCGAGTCCAGCACTGATGAGCTTGTCTTTGAATAGGGGAACCGGCGTATCAAATATTTTCGCAACCAACGCCTTTACGCGCTCGTCCTGGAGGTCGCGACGTTGTTCGCGGTCCATCCTTTGTTTCGCTGGGTCCCAGAGCTCTTGGTCTTGATTTCGTGGTAGCGGCCCGAGCATTCCGGGGGCAAAAGGCGGGGTGGAAACCTCATCGGTCGGATCTGACATAGTCGTCATGTTACATAGGGTTGCGGCGGGAGACACAGTTGGGTCAGATCGGGGCCGCCCGAGCCGCCCGAGTAAGTCGTGCCGCAACTGCCGGAGGGCGCGTGCCGACACCGTAGCCAAGCCTTTACTCATACCGTGATATAGTAAAGGCTATGGCTAGAGTGTCTTCCAAGAACCAAGTGACGCTCCCGGTCGCTGCCTTGCGCGCCGCGGGACTCGAACCAGGCGATGAGGTAACGGTGCGACCGATCGGCGCCGGCGAAATCGTCGTAGCGGCTCGGCGCTCTCGGGTACGTCGCCACGCCGGCATCGCAACGGGAGTCTACGAACCTGGAGAACTTGACCGCTTGCGAGACGAGTGGGATCACTAATTCTTGACGCGAGCGTCCTGATCGGGTTGTTAGATGACGCAGACGCCCACCATCAGCGCGCCGTAGATGACGTCGAAGCCGCTGATGAGACGTTGACGGAGCTCGTAGCCCCGGCCAGTGCCTACAGCGAGGCGATGGTGGCCTTTGCACGTGTCGGCCGCATCGGTGACGCTCGTGAGGCGATTGCTGCGATGGGGATCCGCGTGGCACCCCTCGACGCCAGGACGGCCGAGCGGGCGGCGGAGCTTCGGGCTCGTCACGGCCGCCTGCGTCTGCCCGACGCAATCGTCATGGCCACCGCCCGTGAGCTTGCCGGCGGCCTGCTGAGCTACGACGAACGGCTCGCTCGCTATGCCAGTGCCGAAGGTGATTCAGAGCACAGCAGGTGACTCAGGCGTAGAAGGCAGTTCAGGGCGCAGAGAGGATCCGCTCCATAGCGTCGAGCTCATCTCTGACCTGGCTCCTGCCGCCTTCTAAGAGCGGCGTCGTCGTGTCTTGCTCCAGCTCCTCTGGAAGGTCCAGCCACAACGTGAGCGAGACGCGACTGTGGTCTTTCCCGGCTGCTTGATATGGTTCGACTCGAAACAGCTCACGTGCGACGAGGCCAGCGTTCATCTCCGCGGATACGACGCGATCTACTATGAGGTCGGTGACGGTGAGGGTAACTCGATGCGGCCCAAAGTCGGTGTTCAAGACGAACTCGTAAGCTGCCCCGACTCCCGCCGGTCCTGCGACGCCAGATCCATCGTTTACCCGAACCACCTCGCTCGCTGAAGGGTTGTACGTTGGAAGGTTCGTGAAGTTCAGACGGTACTCCCAAACGGTGTGTGCCGGAGCGGCGATTAGCACGTGCTCTTCGGCTGCCAGCTGGAACATGGTGAACTTGATACACGCTTTGAATCCATAGGTCAATCTGGCGAAGTGGTGCTACGGTCACTGGGATGAAAATTCGCGGTCCACTTGTTGGAGAAGGCGACAGTTCGGGTGCTCGTAGCGGTGGTCGGGACGCGAGCGGAGTGTCGGCGATCGCAGCTTGCGACCCGAATCGTATAGCTATCGTAGCCCAGGGCCGCGAGCTCACTTACGGAGAGCTCGACGAGAGAGCGAGGCGGCTCGGGAGTCTGCTTAGCGAGCTTGGAGCCTGTGAGGACAGACCTGTAGCGTGTGTCTTGCGTAACGGGTTCGAGCCGTTCGAGGTTGCGACTGCGGCTTCGATGATCAAAGCGCCGTACCTGCCGGTTAACTGGCACCTCAAGGCGAACGAGCTTTCTTACATGCTCAACGACGCGCGTGTGGGTGCGGTCGTGACCCACGCGGATCTCTCGAATACAGTTGAGAGTGCGCTCGATTCGTTGGACGGAGTACCCCCGCCTCTGTTGGTAGGCGACGGTTACGAAGAAGCGATATCGAGGGCCGGGGTTGATCCAGGGATGGACAGCGGACCCGGACCAGAGCTCGTCTTCTACACTTCTGGTACCACCGCGCGCCCCAAAGGGGTCGTACACGGTGGGCTCGGCAACGTCGACGCTCGCCGCGCCGGGATGGAAGGCCAGCGGCTACTCTGGAACTGGCAGCCCGACGACGTCTACGTGATGTCTGGACCCTCTTATCACGCTTCGCACGCGGGATGGGGCCTCACGTCGTTGTATGTGGGTGCAAAGATGGTGATCCCGAGCCGGTTCGACGCGATCGAGTTTCTCGAGTGTGTGTCCGCACAAGGTGGAACGCGTTCTTTCATGGTGCCGGCACATTTCATCCGGATTCTCGAAATTCCACGACAGCGTCGGGAGCGTATTGACCTCTCGACGTTCAAGTTGATTGTTCACGGTGGTGCACCGTGTCCGATAGCGGTGAAGCGCCGCATGATCGAAGAGTTTCCAGGCTTAGAGATCTTCGAACTCTATGGTGCGAGCGAAGGGGGAGCGACTCGCATCTCGCCGGGCGAGTGGTTGGAACGTCCAGGAAGCGTAGGGTTGCCTTGGCCGGGGGTCGAGATACGGATACTGGACAGCAACGGCAATGCGGTTGCACCGGGAGAAGATGGAGTTGTCTGGATACGACCGCCGAGCGCCCAGCGGTTCACTTACAGGAACGACCCTGAAGCGACGAAGAACGCGTGGCGCGACGGTGCGTTCAGCGTCGGTGACATAGGGCGCCTCGACGACGACGGATACCTGACGGTCACCGATCGCGTATCAGACATGGTGCTATGGGGCGGTGTAAACATCGCTCCTCGCGAGATTGAAGAGACTCTCTATGATCATCCATCGGTTGTCGACTGCGCTGTGTTTGGAGTCCCTGACGAACGCGACGGCGAGCACCTAAAGGCGATCGTCGAGATCCGTGATTCGACCCCTGTTTCCGACCTGGCCGATCACGTGCGGGGGCGGTTGGCAGACTACAAGGTCCCAAAGGAATGGGAGGTAGTAGAAGAGTTGCCGAGGGATCCAAACGGAAAGGTTCTAAAGCGCCTCTTGAAGTGACGCTGAGTTGCTTTGAAACGCCGAGCGATGCTCGTACGCGAGTGTGTTAGTTAACGTTTCTCATGCCTTCGAGGATAGATGCGGCCTGTTCGGCGCGGGCTCTAAATAGCAGGTGAGGGTCGCTTGTTGGACCTTGTCCATATACGCCCGCTAAGTACTCTACGAACGTCCCTAAGAGCATCGAGCGGAGCACCTGTGCGAGGGCGCTCGGGCCGATCGAGTCGCAGAGCTCTGGCAGGAGATCGCTTGCCCAACGCTCCAGAGCGGTCTGAGTTGTGTCGAGGAGTTCAGTGCCGACCTCAAAAGCGGTCGTATCTCCGCGTAAAGCCTCGCCGAGCATCAAGCGAACGAAGTCCTCGACCTGGAGCATCGCGGACAGTATCGATTCGAGAAGGTCGGCCAAGGGGGTCTGTGAACGAGCGGAGTGCTTAGAAAGGGTAGGTCTGGTGAGGGCCTGGATAACTCCCTTGGCGCTGAGTATCTCGACCAATAGGTCGCGTTTTGACGGGAAGTAGTGGTAGAGCGACGCGACGTTCAGCTGAGTAGCGGAGGCAAGGTCACGCATGCTCGTCCCGTCGACTCCGCGCTGGGCCATGAGTGCGAGCGCGGCGTCGAGGATGCTTTGACGTTTAGCCGAGCCGGCCCAACCAGGCGTGCCGTTCTCGTCGGTTGGATCGTTGGACTCAGCGGAAGTCGGCATCGCTACATTCTCGACGCTTCGTGGTTCTGCGTCTAACTGACGCTTGTCTTGGTGAACTTTGGAGGGCAGGAGTTTGGCTCTCAGCATTGGAACAACCCTTGCAACCAGGATAAATATACATGAAGGCCAAGAATTTCTTTGATTGGACATTTCCCTAACGAACGTTCGGTAATATGATCGTGTTGCGGGCCGATATGGAGGCGCCCGAGGAAGGGATGTGCGCATGACCACCGTTGAAGTCGTTGATCCGCCAGCTCCGTTTGATTCGCCAGCTCCGTTTGATTCGCCAGCTCCGTTTGATCCGTTCGAGCTCGAGGATACGGTCACGGGGGACCTAGTGGACCCCTTCCCGCGGATGCACGAACTTTGCCGGCAAAGCCCTGTTCACGTCGGTCCGGTCGATCTTGGAGCAGGTGCGGAGGAACCTAATCCGAACAGGCCTGCTCCTGTAACCGTTTTTGGATTTGATGAGTGCGTCCAAGTTCTTAAGGACAACGAGACCTACTCTTCGACGATCTATGAAGCGATCGTTGGAATGGTGATGGGCAAGACGATCGTGCAGATGGATGAGCCTGAGCATCGCATCCACAGAATGCTCGTCGCGCCTACGTTCAGGTCCAAGTTCTTGGAGAAGTGGGAAGATGGTCTCGTCAAAACCGTCGTGAACGAACTCATCGACAAGTTTGCGGACAAGGGCAGTGCTGACCTTGTAAGAGAGCTGACTTTTAACTTCCCGGTTCAAGTAATCGCCCAGATTCTTGGACTGCCCCGCGCTGACTACCCTAAGTTCCAGCGGTGTGCGGTCGAGATGATCAACACCCCGGCCAACTGGGATCGGGGAATGGCGGCGTCCGAAACGCTTCGTGCCTACTTTGCCGACGTATTGGAGGAGAGGCGCAGCTCTCCAGACGACGACCTCATCAGCGAGCTGGTAGCTGTTGAGGTTGACGGCAAGAAGTTGACAGACGAGGAGATCTACTCGTTCCTGCGGTTGCTGCTACCAGCCGGCGTTGAGACCACCTACCGTGCCTCAGGGAGCGCACTGTTTGGTCTCTTGACGAATCCGGATCAGCTCAAGGCGGTAGTAGCCGACAGGTCTCTCATGCCACAGGTGGTCGAAGAAGCCATCCGTTGGGAACCCCCAGTTGGAGTGATCCTGCGCAGAGCAGTTCGCGAGAGTGAGTTAGCAGGTGTAACCGTGGAAGAGGGGGCTGACGTCGGACTTCTCCTCGGCGCCGCCAATCGAGACGAGCGAAAGTACGATCATCCAGATGAGTTCGATATCTTCAGAGAGGTTCGCCAGCACGTAGGATTTGGATTTGGCGTCCACGTGTGTCTCGGGATGCACCTAGCGCGGATGGAGACACGCGTCGCGCTCAACACCCTCTTCGATAGGATAGACGACATCCACTTGGACCCAGCACCAGGACAGGTACTTGAAATAAGGGGACTCGCGTTTCGCTCGCCGACCGCGCTGCCGGTCGCTTTTACGGCTCTATGACCGAACGGGTAGCGTCGCGTCGGTGAGTAGCGTTCTCCAGGATGCGACGGCGATCGTTGGGATCGGCCAGACCGAATTTGGCAAACAGATAAACAGGCCCGAGGGACAGCTCGCGGCGGAAGCGGTCGTGTCCGCACTAAAGGATGCGGGCATTGATGCGTCCGAGGTCAACGGCCTGTGCTCTTACACTGCGGAGACGACGGACGAGGTCA
>JAJYQJ010000128.1 GCA_021794655.1 Actinomycetes bacterium
CTTGCATCTCCGGTAGTGCCGGAGACGGGCTCAGCTACATCTAGAGCCGCCGGCAGAGCATCGTCGTCGGTAGCCGGTGTAGTGCAAGGGGAAGCCCCCCCAGGCCCAGGTTGACCAGACCGAGTGAACCTTGAAGGAGGTGAACTACGTTGTACGAAAGCGAGAAGACCCACCAGCAGATGCTTCCTCAGTCTGCTGCTCTGGAATCCGCATCAGCAGACAACCTACAGGGTAAGGACGAAACGGGACGCGGACGCAGGGATAACCCTGCAACTGTCGTGCAACATGGTCGAGGGGAGGCTGTAGGGGATCACCTTCTTCTACAGTGTCACTCGTCGAATCCGGAGCACTCCGGTGGAGACGGAGATCGGGGCTTTGCAGCCCCACCTGTAATAACGGCTCAGCGGGTGTTCGTGGTTGACCGCCACGGACGCCCGCTCATGCCGTGTCATCCGGCGCGTGCCCGGAAACTCCTACACGTCGGACGGGCCAGAGTCCACCGCCTAGCCCCGTTCGTGATCCGCTTGGTGGACAGAGCAGTAGAAGCATCAGAGGTAAGCGGAGTAGACGTTGGTATCGACCCGGGGTCTAAGTTCACGGGAGTGTCGGTCTTTCGTGAAGATGATGAGCACGTGCGCCACGGACTTATCTCCATCGAGATCGAACACCGTGGCCAGCTCATCCACAGGCACATGGGCCAGCGCTCGAACTACCGTCGTCGCCGCAGGACCGCTAACCTCCGCTATCGCAAGCCCCGGTGGGCGAATCGATCACCTGCGTCGTGTGCGAATTGTGGGAAGAACGCGAGGCATAGATCTCGTTACTGCCGACCGTGTGCAAGTGCGCGGGACCTCACCGACAACGGCTACCGCCGCCACCGCCTACCACCGAGTTTGAAACACAGGGTGGACTCCACGATGTCGATGGTGTCTCGACTCCGTAGGTGGGCACCTGTTACAGCCGTTCACCTAGAACTCGTGCGTTTCGACACACAAGAGCTGGATAACCCTGAGATCACAGGTGTTAAGTACCAGCAGGGCACACTACTCGGCTACGAGGTACGTGAGTACCTGTTGGAGAAGTGGGAACGGCAATGTGCCTACTGTGGGGTTAGAGGTGTTCCCCTACAGGCCGAGCACATCTTGGCCAAGTCCAGAGGCGGGACCGACAGGGTCTCGAACCTCACCCTGGCGTGTGTGCCCTGCAACCAGGCCAAGGATACAAGCGCGGTTGAGGAGTTCCTTGCCAGAGACGAAGGACGGCTCAAGAAGATACTCACACAAGCAAAGGCCCCACTTAGAGACGCTGCCGCTGTCAACGCGACCCGCTGGTCACTTTGGCGGGCGTTGGTGGTGACAGAGCTACCGGTCGAGAGCGGTAGCGGCGGACGCACGAAGTGGAACCGTAGCCGGTTCTTGGTATCGAAGTCCCACACACTCGATGCTCTGTGTGTGGGAAAGATCGAGGGTGTTTCTTCGTACCCAGAGACCATTGTCGAAGCGTTAGCCACAGGCCGCGGGTCTTATGCCCGCACAAGGCCCGACAAGTTTGGGTTCCCTCGTCTTCACCTACCACGAACCAAGGTTCATTACGGCTTTGTTACCGGCGATCTGGTACGAGCTGTCGTGCCTAAAGGCAAACACACAGGGACCTACGTAGGACGGGTGGCTGTACGTAGCTCTGGAAGCTTCAACCTGAGAACAAAAGGAGAGACCGTGCAAGGGTTCAGTTACCGCTACTGCACGCTTTTGCAGCGCTCAGATGGCTGGGGATACGAGCAGAGAAAGGAGGCCGGGCCTCTGGCCCGGGTCGGACTATCCCACCGCAGGGCTGAAGCCGAGGGTAATTCGTCCCACACCCGTTCCTGATGAGACCGTTACCGACGACGATGACGAAAGGTGCTGCGTCCACGGGTGGGCGTGAGGCGCCAGGTTGGGTCTTTGGAGCCCGCAGGGACGCTGATCGGCTACAAATGGCGACTCCTCAGGCGTCGATCCTTGCGCTCCTTCGTGGGGATCGTCGCCGCCGGCGACTCGTAGACCGGGAGCTGATCGTTGGGTTACGTGCCCGCGTCGACGAGGAGATAGAACGGTCGATCGTATCGTTAGAGGCGAGTGGGTCCGGGCGCGGGAAGGACGAGGGTCTGGTGGACCCGCTGTACGTGACGAGACGGCTTATCAACTACGAGCTCGGCGTGTTTCGGGGCGCGCCCGGCGACGTGGATAGGCGAGGAACGACGGGTGGGTTTGAACTGAACGTCGCGGTGGCCCGCAACGCTCTGGTCGGAGCGCTCTTTCGTGAGGTGGTCATGGGATTTGAAATCGGCGTTGCGATGCGCGATGCGATGAGCGTCTTAGAAGCGGAGGGTTGTAACGACGACGTTCTTGAGTACGTCAAGGGGTTGCCGCGGGAGGAAAAGATCGCGCTCGCGCGAGAGGTCGGGTCACATGCGTCGGGGATCGTCGGGCGTTGGCCGGCGATCCCGTCCAACTGGCTCCCGAGAACCCACGATAGAATTGTCGTCCCCGTAGCTTCGGGCCGCGTCGTCTTTGGCGCGCTGGTCGATCTGATCATAGGTCCACCGCCGACGGCGAGATCGTCGACGTGTCTTGTAACGGTGAAGTCGGGTGAGCCTCGAGTTGAAGACCGTGAAGACGCACACGTCTGTGCGCTACTCGAGACCCTACGCAGCGATGCACCGCCGTTTCGCGTCGCGACGTACTACACGCGCAACGGTCAACTCGACGTCGACGACGTGACGCCGGACTCCCTCGAGGTGACGTTGACGAGGGTTGTTCGAGCGACGAGGTTCGCGTTGCGCCGACGCATCGTTGAGGCGGGTCGAAATTGAGCGTCGTGTCGCCGGCCCGTCCGTTTGTTTCGAAGAGCTCCGCGCTCACCGCAGCGCTCCTGTCTCCGTCGAACGAGCGCATCTCGACCGGAGAGCGCGTCGCTATCAGGGAGCGGCTCTTGGGGGGTTTGGAGATCGTTGCGAATCGAGAGGAGGATCGAGACCGGAGGGCGGAGGGCGGAGATGTGAAGCTGTGTGTGACGGACTACTTCTTGCGCTCGAGCCTCTCGCGTGAGGGAGTCGCCGGGCTCGATTCGCAGCGGCGTTTTAGGTGGTCGGCGATGACGGCGCAGCGGATGATTGGAACTGCGGCGGTCCGGATGTGTCTACTGGGGCTCGTTCGAAACCCGCGTGACGCGGTGATGGCGAGTGTTGGTCAGTTCATCTCGGACGCGAACGAGGGCAGGGCGGGACCGCGCTCTATGCCGACGTGGCTGGCGACTCTTTCCAACGGCGGCGTCGCAGGGGTGTGTGCGGGGGCGACGACGTGGGCTACCCAGCTCTTCAATTCTCTGGACTGGACGCGTTTTGAGACCCCTCCCGTGGTCGCTCCGCCGGACCAATGGTTCAATATCCCGGGCACTTCTCGGGTATCGATGCGCTCGAGAGTTGACGTTCGATCCGAGGTGAGAACAGTTGTGGACAGTCGCGGAGGTTCCGCGAGTTACGATCGTGAGAGCTGGCGTAGCGAGTCGTCTCCTGTCTTGTTTGTGATCAAAGGTGGATCACCGAGAGAGACGAGCAGGGTCGAACTGGCGCTACCTGCCCTGGTGGCGACCGTATCGCGACCGACCTCGCCGTCACCGGTGCGGGTCGTCGGGTGGTGGCCACAGTGCGGGCAGGCGATGGTGTTGGCCGTCGACCGGCGGGCGATGGAGTGGGCCTCAGACGAAGTCTTGCGCGCGGTTTCGAGAGCGTCGGCGCCTCTCGTTGAAGAGGCGTTGTAGCGGTGCAAACGGAGCTGGGCGGAGGTACGTATTCAAGACGGTAAGGTTGCCTCACGATGACGACCAGAGACGACATTCGAAACGTTGCGATTGTGGCCCACGTCGATCACGGCAAGACAACGCTCGTAGACGCGATGCTCTGGCAGACGGGGGCGTTCAGGGTGAACGAAGAAGTAGCGGACCGGGTGCTTGACTCGGGGGATCTTGAGCGGGAAAAGGGAATCACGATACTCGCGAAGAACACGGCGGTGAACTTCCGGGGGGTCAAGATCAACATCGTAGATACCCCGGGGCACGCTGACTTTGGCGGGGAAGTCGAGCGTGGACTCACGATGGTCGACGGGGTTCTGCTTCTAGTCGATGCTTCAGAGGGGCCGCTTCCCCAGACCCGTTTCGTTCTAAGCAAGGCTCTCGAGGCTCGCCTGTCGGTAGTTCTAGCGGTGAACAAGGTCGATCGCTCGGACGCTCGGATATCCGAAGTGGTCGACGAAGTAGAAGAGCTGTTCTTGGATCTCGGGGCGGACGAGGACCAGATCGCGTTTCCGATTCTCTACTCGAACGCGAGGGCCGGGTGGGCGTCGACCGAGCCGGGTGTCGAGGGCACGGATCTCGTTCCGTTGTTCGAAGCACTCATATCTCACGTCCCAGCACCCGAGTACGAGCCCGAAGCGTCCCTCCAGGCGCTCGTATGCAATCTCGACTCGTCGCCGTACGTCGGGCGTTTAGCGGTGTGTCGTGTCTATCAGGGAACGTTGAGGAGGGGCGAAAACGTCGCGTGGTGCCGTGTCGATGGAACGATCCATCCAGCGAAGGTGACCGAGCTGTACGTGACGGACGCGCTCGATCGAGTAGCGACGGACTCGGCGGGACCCGGTGAGATAGCGGCGGTCGCCGGGATCGCCGAGGTGACGATCGGAGAGACGTTGGCAGATCCAGAGAACCCGGTAGCGCTTCCCGGCATTTCGGTCGACGAGCCGAGTCTCGCGATGACGATCGGCATCAATACGTCGCCGCTCGCGGGACTAGACGGCACGAAGCTGACGGCGCGTCTCATAAAGAGCCGTCTCGACTCGGAGCTCGTCGGGAATGTCTCTTTGAAGGTCCAGCCGACGGATCGGCCGGACGCGTGGGAGGTGCAAGGACGCGGAGAGCTTCAGCTGGCGGTGTTGGTGGAGACGATGAGACGGGAGGGCTTTGAACTGACCGTTGGAAAGCCACAGGTCGTCACCCGGATCGTCGACGGAAAGCTCCACGAGCCGATCGAACGCGTGACGGTGGACGTTCCAGACACTTACGTCGGTGTCGTCACGCAGCTCCTCGCACTTCGCAAAGGCTCCATGGTCGAGATGATCAACCACAACACGGGATGGGTTCGTCTTGAGTATCGAGTCCCGGCACGAGGATTAGTCGGGTTTAGGACGGAGTTCCTCACCGACACGCGCGGGACTGGCATCTTGCACCACGTGTTCGACGGGTGGGAACCGTGGCACGGGGAACTCGGAACCCGCCGAAACGGCTCGATGGTAGCGGATCGGCGTGGGGTGACTACGACGTACGCGTTGATGGCTCTTCAAGACCGCGGGACGTTGCTCGTCGGCCCGGGGACGGAGGTTTACGAAGGCATGGTCGTCGGAGAGAACGCGCGAGCCGAGGAGATGAACGTCAATCCTGCGAAGGAGAAGAAGCTGACGAACGTTCGATCGTCAACCGCCGAGGAGCTAGAACGCCTTACACCGCCGCTGAACCTATCCTTGGAACAGGCGCTGGAGTTCATAGCTGAAGACGAGTGCGTGGAGGTGACGCCGGGAGCGGTGAGGCTTCGAAAGGTGATCTTGGACTCAGCGACGAGAGGGAGGATCAAGGGTCGTGAGAAGCACAGGAGCTGACAGGGTCCGGTCGGTCTGGTGTCCGTGTCGTCGTTAGACGTTTGGACGAGCGTAGCGGTAACCAAACCCTCTTACGTTCTCGATGACGTTGTGCCCCGTAAGCCCTTCGCCGAGCTTGCGGCGTAGGCCGACGACGGTGAATTTGACGCGGCTCTGGCCGGTTCCGGTCCGGTCTTTCCAAGCCTGTTCCAAGATGTCTGATCGCGAGACGACGGTTCCGCTGCGCCGTACAAGGACGGCGAGGAGGCGGAACTCCGCGGGCGTGAGGCGCACGTCGACTCCGTCGAGCGTTACTTCGTGGTTTGCAAAATCAACTCTCAGCCAACCGTCGTCGAAGACGGAGGGCTCCGCGTCACCGTTTGGCGGGAGGCGCCTGAGCAACGCCCCGACTCGTGCGACGAGTTCGTTGTTGCTGTATGGCTTCGTCAGGTAGTCGTCAGCGCCACCGAGGAGACCGCGTACCTTATCGGTCTCCAATCCGCGGGCGGTTAGCAGGAGGATCGGCGTCTCGTTGCGGTGACGAATTCTCTCCAAGACGGACCATCCGTCGAGGCGGGGCAGTCCGATATCTAGTATTACGAGATCTGGACGGTCGTCTTCGAATCGCCTGAGCCCTTCCGGGCCGTCGCCGGCCCAGACGACGGAGTAGCCGGCGCGTCCGAGAAGAACTTGCAGCGATCGCCAGATGTCAGCGTCGTCTTCGATTACCAAGACCTTCGCGAGTTCAGTCATGAAACGCTCCGTGAAAGAGGTGATGCGGGCAGTTCCGGTGGCGAAACTCCGACCAGCGTAACAGTGAACGTAGTGCCGTGGCCTTCCTTGCTTGTGACGTCGACGGTTCCGTTGTGGAGCTCGGCGATGCGTAACGCTATGACCAGGCCGAGTCCTGAGCCAGGCGTCGAGTCACGCCGGGCGTTGGACGCCCTGAAAAACCTGTGGAATAGCTCACCGATCTCGTCGCTCGGTATTCCAATACCTGTGTCGGATACCTCGATCTTCCATCGTTGCTTCTCGGGATAGACGTTTATTTTCACGCGTCCGCCCGGTTGCGTGAACTTGACGGCGTTTGCGACGAGGTTGTCCACGAGTTGTCCGAGCCTGTCCACGTCTCCTCGAAGGTTCGCTCCCTTTTGGGCGTCGAGCTCGATCGATACGCGTTTGTTCTCGGCGACGGGGCTGATCGACGATACTGATATCTCGACTAGACCGATGAGGTCGACGTCTTCGATGTCGAGCTGGAGACTGTTGGACTCGAGGCGATCGAGTAGGAGTAGGTCGTCGACGAGTCGCAGGAGTCTCTCCGTGTTCCTACCGATAACGTCGAGGAACTCCCGTTGGTTCTCGATACTGTCTTCGAGCAGTCCATCCTTTAATAAGTTGGTAAAGCTCACTATCGACGTGAGAGGGGTCCTCAGTTCGTGGGAGACCGACGCGACGAGCTCGCTTTTTAGCGCGTCGAGCTCGCGCAGGCGTGCGTTCTGCTCCTTTTCGACGTCCAGGAGGTACTCTCGCTGTGCAGCCAAGACGAGTTCGGCGGTCAGATCTCGGAAGAGCCACAGGTAGCCACGGAACTCGCCGGCATCGAAGATCGGTACGAACGATCTTCCGACGGTACGGCCGTTTGCCAGCTCGACCCGCTCTTCCATGACGAGCCTTCGCTGGCTGACGATCTCTTCGATTCTCTTCTCTTGGGTCTTTGGATCTCTATAGACGAGACCCAGATCTCCGCCGAGGGAACGCTGGTCGCGTCCGGAGAGGTCGGATGGATCCATGCTCAATCCGAACAGTCTCGTCGTTGCCTGATTAGCGTAGATAACGCGCCCTTCTTCGTCCGCCATGAGGACGCCTACGAACAGGCTCGACACAAGAGATGTGAGCCTGCTCGCCGTTGAACTGAGCTCGTCTGCGGCAACGTGGCGTTCCGTGACGTCTCTCGAGTGAAAGATGACCCCTTTGACTGCTGGATCTTCGAGAAGATTCATTCCGACCGTCTCGAGCCACACGTCGTGACCGGACACGTCGCGAACTCTGAACTCGAAGAAGCTCCCGAAGCTGTGATCTTCACGTTGCAGTAGCTCTTGATATGCGTTGATGACGATGTCGACGTCGTCTGGATGTATCGCGGAAAGCGGGGTCCCACCCGGGAAGTCACCGCCCGAGTATCCAAAGAGCTTCGCTCCACTACTACTCGTCGAACGCCAGGTACCGTCAGAGTTGACGATCGAGATGACGTCGGTGGAGTTGTCGGGTATCACCTGTATGTGACGTTCGCGAGTACCAGTACGGGGGAGCTCTATTGCCGTCGAGCTCACGGCGCGCTTAGCGGCGAAACCGGCGACGATCCACTTACGTTTTCGTGCCGGAGAACGTGGGTGTTTGGCGATCTCGCACAGGATTGTCTTGGACGACCTGCCGTCTCTCGACGCGACGGTGATCTCGAGCGGATGGGGAAGTGCCTTCAAGGATCTCGTCGCGTCGCCAGCGCCACCGTGAGAGTCCCACGGGTAGTTGAGACCTTTGAGGGGTACGAACACCCTCTGCCACTTAGCGGCCGCGAGCTCGGAGCGCGACCATCCCGTGAGTTCGCACCAGCGGTCGTTTGCGCCGAGGAACTCGCCGCCACTTCCTACAATTGCGACCGCGACGACCTCGTCCAGTGCGATATCGGTGTCGGGTGGCCCCAATCCCCCGTCCTCGCCTGGATCGCTCTTTGTCGACACTTTTCGTGGCACCGTCACGACCTCCACTCGGGCACCTCACCAGGGTACCTTCCCGGGCTCTTCGTGCCGTGATCGAGGCGTTAGCGGTGCGGTGGGTTCTGCTCCAAGCGGCTAACCTGGGTTCTTCGTGTACCAGGAAGTTCACTTCCGGGAGGGATGGCAGAGCGGACGAATGCGCGGCTCTTGAAAAGCCGTGAGACGCGAGTCTCCGTGGGTTCGAATCCCACTCCCTCCGCGGGCGGCTCGCTGTCTAGCGAAGGTCGACGACGATCGGCGAGAACTCGTGGCTTAATAAGCAAGGTGAAAGGACGCGAATATGAAGCTAGCGGCAGGGGAGATCGGGACGCCGTTTCAAAAGCTCCTCGGTCTTCGCTGGGAGATACCAGATGACGGCAGCGTTGGTATGTCAGTCGAGATGAACATGCGCGACGAGTTCCGGGGTCCGGTCGGTTCGCTCGAAGGTGGGATCATCTCTGTCCTCGCAGACGTCGCGGGCGCGTCAGCGATCGCACGATCAGCTGGCATGATCGCGACCCAGCACATCGCGCTCTCCTTCTTGGCTCCTGGACGAGTCGGCCCGATTCGGGCGACGGGCGTTCCCCTTAGAGTCGGCCGCGACGACGGTGTAGCAGAAGTGCGAATCGTCGACGTTGGTAAGGACCACAGGCTGATGGCCGTCGCTCTCGTGACGGTCCGCATCCTCCACGATCGACACGAGACGATGGATCCTGGCTCTTGAGCTCAGCGGTGCTTAAGCCGTGTGTGGTCTGGTTGACCGGCCGTCCAGGAGCGGGAAAGTCGACCATAGCAACGATCATCAATGAGCGTCTTGTTCGAATCGGCTGTCACACGGCGCTGTTGGACGGCGACGAGATCCGCCGTGGTCTCTGCGGTGACCTTGGACTTAGCGACGCAGATCGTATCGAAAACGTCCGTCGGGTCGCAGAAGTAGCCAGGTTGATGGTCGATGCGAACCTCGTCGTGGTCGTAGCGCTCATCTCGCCGTTCCAAGCCGAGCGAACCCTGGCGCGAAACCTCGTCCCTCCCGGTCGGTTTTGCGAGGTCTTCGTCGACACTCCACTTGAAGTAGCCGAACAGCGTGATCCAAAAGGACTCTACGCCAGAGCACGTAGGGGGTTCGTAACTGCTGCCAGATAAGTGCTCGATACACAGCACATGTACGTTCTTGTGATATACTGGGAGAGTGAATCTAACCGAGTGGGCAAGAGTCCAAGGCATCCACCCACAGACCGCCTATCGG
>JAJYQJ010000091.1 GCA_021794655.1 Actinomycetes bacterium
GTCGTCTGCGGACCACAACCCTTCGAGCGGTCCGACGGTGTGCACCTTCTCGAGTCGCTTCTTCACGACGGAGCGGATCGCGTAGGACGTCGTGTAGAGCGCCTCGATAGCGTCGCGATAGCCGGTCGAGGTGTTCGGATCACCGTGGCCGTCGACCATGACGAAGCAAAGTTGTGGCACGTCGACGATCCGGAAATCGCCCGGCTTTGGCGCGTAGAGGTCCTTATGTTCCTTCTTGATGTCGTACGTCTGCATCGTGTTCTCCTTTGGGGCAGACACGGTGCTGTCGATGCTAGTTCGTTCCGGAGGCGGTCGCGTGTGGATTCCGACCCATTCCAGACAGGGCAAGCAGATGGGAGGCGATCCGCGACTGAGCCGAGTTAGCACGGCACCGTTACCCCCGGCCTGACAGCTTCTGTAATGCGGTCTATAGCGCAACTCAGTATTGGTCCAAAACGCGGGTAGGCCAGTTCCAACTGTGAAGGCGTGCTCCGTGTGCGGCCGGCGCACATCTGAGCAGCCGACGTTTCACGTCGCGGTTGCACGATAGGCCCGCGTCCAGATGTGGAGTAGGGACTTCTCCAAACGTGATGACGTCATAGTGGTACTGAATTGTCGTTATTCGAACCCCGCCGCCGTGCGCCTTCGTCTAGTCGGGCTTCTTTCGGCTCTCAATCCCTGGTCGTAGGGCCATGATGGCAAAGGCCACTACGCCGGTCGCTACCAACACCATGCCGATCCCGAGCCAGGGCCACGGACTCCACTCTTGGGCGCAGGACCCGCCACTGGCGAAGGTGGTGCAGACATTGCCCGGTCCACCTCGGTTGAGGTAGGCGACGTAGAGCAGCGGAAATCCCGCGCCCGAGATAATGCCTGGGAGGCCGATAGAGCTCGTTCGGCGAGTAGCAAGTAGAACGGTCAAGGCGATGGCCACCGGCAGTACGAACACCCCGATGCTGAGGGCGCCGAGCACGGTCACCGCCCAACTCGCACCGGCTACCAACCAGCACCCGAACCAGGCCAATGCAACAGGCGCCGCGCTTCGTCCCGGTGCGGCAACGCCGTTCATGGTGCGACCGCTGTCGACATTGAACCCATCACCGGAAGTGGAGCTTGAGCTCATTCGCGTACTGGGTGCCGAGGTGGGGCCCGTGCTCCATAAGCCAGCTCGATAGGGCGATAGAGCCAGTGTTAGGAGCGTCGGAGTCGGCGAGTCCCGCGGCCATCGACCTGTACTCGTCGGGGGTCAACAAAACGTCGTGCAAGGCCGTGCCAAGTGCCCTTGACATGACAAGCAACAGTGAACCAGGCACTCGGACGATGCGGGTACGGCTTCCTACGGCTTCACGGATCTGTAGTACCAACTCAACAAGAGTCGGACGCTCGGGCCCGACGGCATCAACGATGCGATCTTCGGTCCATGCAGACGCTTCCAGGGCGAGGGTGGCGAGGTCCTCCACGTGGATGGGACGGATGCGGTAGCGGCCGTCTCCTCCCACGGCGAACACGGGCAGCCGACGTAGCAGCCAGGCGATGTTGTTGAGCAGCACGCCGTGCTCATCGAAGAGGACTGACGGCCGGAGGATGGCATACGGAAGGCCGGTTTCAGCGAGAGCTCGCTCCACCAAGGCCTTGCCCCGAAAGTATGGATACGGAGAGGCCGCAGAGGGGTGCAGGATCGAGAGGTGGACGATCTTCTGGACTCCTGCTCTGCGTGCGGCTTTGAAGAGGGTGCGAGAGTTCTCGACGGCCAGGGTGTGGTCCACCGGCCCGTAGGCGAAGCGCACCCAGTACGTGTTGTAGAGCGTGTTCACCCCCTGGAGCGCAAGCGCGAGGCTCGCCGGATCGTCGAAGTCCAGGCCGTAGACCTCAATATCCGACTCGTTCCCTCCGCGCTTCGGGTGGCCGGTCAATGTCCGAACTCTCCGGCCAGCGTCGAGTAGCCGGTGAGCGATCGCACGGCCGGAATAGCTGAAGGCGCCCGTAACGGCATCGAGACGATCGTCGGTACGAGAAGAGCTCGGCGTGGACTCCTGAGCCAACAGCGACTCGTTCATCATCTTTCCTCCTTCAGCTGGCCGCCGAGCAGCTCCACAATCGGCGCCAGACGGCGGGCCTGGGAGAAAAGCGCCATTGCCGGAGCCCGGTCGCCGTCGAGATGAGACAGCAGCTCGAGGCCGAGGTAGAGCGCCACTACTGCGTGCGCAACCTCGGCTGAATCGACCACTTGGAGAATGGGTGACCGGCCGAGAACCGATTCAAGCGCCGCCACTGCGAAGTCATTCCAAGGTGCGATCCGTTCCTTCACGGCCGCCCCCAGACCGGGGGTCGAAGCGGCTCCGGCGATCATCTCCACGAGCACGGCCGCATCGCCCGAATCCAGGTCTTCACTGAAGACCTGGATGGCAAGTGCCACGAGCTCGCTGGTCGTCTCCACGGACTCAAGCGCAGCCTCGTAGCGATCTCTTCGTCGCGCACTCACCTCGTCAAGCGCGGCGAGAAGTAGGTTCATAACAGAACCGAAGTGGTAGAAGACGAGGCCCTGGTTGCATTCGGCTCGCCCAGCGATCGCGCGAGCAGTCGCGCCAGCAAATCCCTCGGTGCGTAGGACGTCGCAAGCCGCAGCTACCAGCGCTCGGCGGGTATCAGCAGAACGTTCGGCCGGCCGCCTGGCGCTTCCGGTCCTCACCATCGGGAGACCTCATTGGCCTCTTGTCCACATGCTTTGAGCATATGCTCAACTTACCATACACTGTCAGGGCGTGCAAGGGCGGCCAACGCCGGCGGTGGGTGGCAAAACGGGCGTCCGCGAAGAAATCTTCGCTGAAGGCCTCGACTTTGCGGCCCGATCGAACTCTCCTCCCTCGTTTGAGGCGCTCTCCCGGCCGCAGGGCACAGAACCCATGTTGCAAAACCCGACGTCGGCGGCAACTTCGGTGCGCCTCGGCACCAAACTGACCGCGGTCCAGGACTCCCTGCATCCCAACTTCGGCATGCCGAGGCGCCCTTCGGCTGCCCTGTGTGCGGCTGCCCTGTGTGCGGCTGCCCTGTGTGCGGCTGCCCTGTGTGCGGCTGACCGGCGTGTGCTGGTGCTACTACTCCGCGAGCACCAAGTGTGATGACGCTCACGGAGAGATGACGGAGGAACTCGATCCTCAGATGAGTGGCGCCGCTGACGGCTTGATGGGTTTTCTTGGCAAAACGGAGACGCTCAGACTTAGGGCATCTGCGATCGCAACCAGCGTCGTCAAGGTGGGGTTTTTCCGCTGTTGCGAAAATAGCCTCCGCACAGCCGCCGGAGGCATGTTTGCTCGGTTCGCTACATCTGCCTTGGTCAATCCAAGCTCTCGACGTCTCGCATCGAGAGCACTTACGACGTCGTCAAACATGGTGATCCGCCGCGTCGCAGCGTGATAGGCCTCCTCGTACTCTGGCTGGGAGCGGAGCCGTGCGAAGCGTTCCTCCGCTTCAGTCCTGGGCTTCATTCGCCCAGTGTAACACTTACGACACGCGATTTCCAGGGCAAGTTGATGTCGTGGTGGAGGTGGCGGGAGTCGAACCCGCGTCCTTCGGTGTATCGATGAGCCTTCTCCGAGTGCAGCCGACGCAAAGTTTTCGAAGGGGTCGCCGTCGTCGGCGCCTACGACCCCTCGTATCCGGATTAGCTGTCCCTGACGACCGACCGGCTCAGTTGTTCAGGTGAGCCCCACTAGATGACGCTCGTACCCGGCCCGTAGGGCTGAGACCGGACGAACGTCGCAGTTTCTAGGCTGCGAGCGCGAGCTGTGGCTCGGCGTTTATTTGTTGTTCCGGCTCTTTAACGTGGCTCCGGAGACCACGACTCGCTTCTCTCATTTCAACGACCAAAGTCGATACCGTTCACCCCCTTCTAAGGTTTGGCGGCCCGGAGCGCCTCCGAGACGCCGCGGCCGACGGTCGGTACCGACGGCTGAGTAGAGCTTAGCGCGGTTTGACTCGGGAGGTCGCGGCAGCTCGGGACACTCCCGGTCGCCGGTCGCCGGTCGCCGGTCGCCGGTCGCCGGTCGCCGGTCGTCGATAGCGCGGAAGCTAGCGCGGGCGGAGAGATCGTTTCGACGCACGCTGGAGTTCTCGCGCGGAGTCACGAGCGGCGTCCCTCGCGGCGATCGCGTGGCGCTTGTCGTGGAGCCGCCGGCCTCTCGCGAGGGCGATCTCGACCTTCGCTCTGCCGTCGTGGAAGTAGACCGAGAGCGGGACGAGGGTCAACGCTTGCTGGGTCGTCTTTCCGGCGAGCTCGTCGATCTGCTTTCGATGCATCAGGAGCTTTCGTCGGCGGTCTGGGTCGTGCGCACCGACTCCGTGGGAGAAACGCCACGGAGGGATGTGCATGCCGAGCAGCCAGACCTCGCCGTCGATGACCCGTGCGTACGCGTCGGAGAGTTGTGCCTTTCCGTCGCGGAGCGACTTCACCTCGCTACCGTGCAGGACGATCCCGCACTCGAACGTCTCGATCAAGTCGTAGTCGTGGCGAGCCCTGCGGTTCGACGCGACGGTCCTGTCGCCGTCTTGGGCCCGGGAGGCCGCCCTCCGGGCGAGGACTGTTCGCGCACGAGCCATCCCGGAAAGATTAGTTGCTAAATCCGCGCTCTTCTCCGTCGAAAGCGTTACAATGTCGACTGTGCTCAAGTTATCCCGTGAGATCTACGTCCAGATGGTCGCCCACTGCATAAAGGGACTGCCCGATGAAGCGTGCGGCCTCCTCGCGGGCGACCCGGGGGAGGCCGAGGTGATGCGGTGCTACCCGACGAGAAACCTCGCGGCGTCCGCACGGGTCTATACGGTAGATCCAAAGGACCACCTCATCGCCGACCGCGACGCGGAGCGCGACGGCCACGAGGTGATCGGTGTCTTCCACTCTCACACCCACACCGACGCCTACCCTTCGCAGACCGACGTCGACCAAGCACCCGATCCGAACTGGCACTACGTCCTCGTGTCGTTGCGCGACACCCATCCGGTCGTACGGAGCTACTCGATCGTCGACGGGACGATCAAAGAGGAGTCGGTAGTCGTTCTTTCGGCGAGCGGCTCGGACCCCCAGGAGCGCGAGGCTGAGAGAGTCCCGGTATGAAAGTCCCGGTGTGAAAGTCCCGGTGTGAAAGTCCCGGTGTGAAAGTGCCTGTATGAAAGTCCCGGCATAACCGAGCTTTTTGGGCCGCGTCGACGTCGAACTCGCCTGAAAGGCGGCTTGCGTCCGCGACCCGGTAGAATCACAACTGAAACAGTCAGCATTCGATCGGGACCCGGTAGGCTCGACCGGGTCCAACTTGAAACGCCGAGGAGGCCAAGTGTCCGTTACAGTCCGCTTACCTACGCTACTACGGCCTCACGCGGGCGGAGAGGCAGCGGTGACCGTTGCGGGCTCGACGATCGGCGAGGTCTTGAACGAGCTCGTTCAGCGTTACCCGGGCGTCACCGCGCAGGTCCTCAACGACGACGGGACTTTGCACAAGTTCGTGAACGTCTACGTGAACGACGACGACGTCCGCTATCTCTCGTTACTCGAGACGCCGGTGAAAGACGGCGACGAGGTCTCGATACTCCCCGCGGTCGCGGGCGGATGAGTTAACGCCGGTGGCAGCGTTCGCGAGCGTCTTGGATCTGATAGGCGATACGCCGATGGTTGACGTGAGCTCCGTCAGCCCGAGTCCGCGCGCGAGGATCCTCGTGAAGCTCGAAGGTCGGAACCCGGGCGGCTCGGTGAAGGACCGGGTCGCGCTCTCGATGGTCGAGGCGGCGGAGAAAGACGGGCTCTTGACCCCGGGTAAGAGCGGTCAGGTCCTACTCGAGCCTTCGTCTGGAAACACCGGAATTGGTCTCGCGCTCGTGTGTCGGGTGAAGGGCTACAAGTTAAAGGTCGTCCTTCCGACGAACGTCTCGATAGAGCGGCGGCAGCTCCTGGAGCTGTGGGGGGCGGAGATCATCGAGTCGCCGGGGAGTGAAGGCTCCAACGGCGCGGTGCGGATCGCGCGCGAACTCGCGGCGGCGAACCCCGAGTGGGTCTTTTTGTACCAGTACGCGAACGAGGCGAATCCAAAGGCGCACTACGAAGGTACCGGCCCGGAGGTCTGGAGGGACTGTCCCGAGGTCACGCACTTCGTCGCTGGACTCGGTACGACGGGGACGCTCATCGGTGTCGGGCGGTTCTTGAAAGAGAAGAACCCCGACGTCCAAGTGTGGGCGGTCGAGCCCCCCGCGGGTGAGACGGTCGACGGGCTGAGAAACTTAGACGACGGGTACATCCCGCCGATCTTCGAGACGTTGGGCGGCGCCGCACTGCTCGACAGAAAGACCGTCGTTCGACCGCGGGAGTCGATCGAGTGGACGAGGCGACTCGCCGACGCGGGACTCTTCGTCGGCATATCGACGGGAGCGGCGATGGCCGGGGCGGCGAAGTGCGCGTCGGAGTTGGGCGAAGGAGAGGAGGCGGTCATAGTCGTCGTATCGGCCGACGACGGATGGAAGTACCTCTCGACAGGCGCGTGGACCGAAGACATCGACGTCGTCGCCGAGCGCGCGAAGTCGATAATCTACTTCTAACGATCGTGAGCGGCGAGACGCGAGACGCTTCTTTGACGCCGGTCGTCGTCGTCCTCGGCTGTGACGGCAGCTATCCGGGGCCCGGTGGGGCTGGAAGCGGATACCTTCTTAACTACTCGACGACGTCGGTCCTCTTAGACGCCGGCCCCGGGGTGTTCGCGAACCTCCAAAAGGTTCAGGACCCCGACCTCCTCGACGCCGTCGTCCTCTCCCACGAACACCCGGACCATCGAAGTGACGTCGACTCACTCGCACTCTTCGCGCGCCACAAGGACCGTCGGCGCCCGGTCGACGTCTACGCACCGCCGGGGTTGCGAGAGAAGACCTACTACGGCGACGACACCGAGCTCTGCTGGCACGTCGTCGAGCCGTCGTACCAGATCGAGATAGGTGAGCTCTCGCTGCGGTTCGTCGCGACCGACCACGGTCCACCGACGCTCGCCGTGAGGGTGGAGGCCGCCTCGACCGAGTTGGGTTCTTTCTCGGGCGGTGTACTAGCGTACTCAGCTGACACCGGCGCGGATTGGAGTCTCGAAGAGTTGGGAGTTGGCATCGATACGTTTCTCTGCGAAGCGACGTACACCCACGTTTACGAGGGGACGTTTCGACATCTGAGTGGACGTCAGGCCGGGGCGGTCGCGGGGGGAGCGCGAGTCGAGAAGTTACTCTTGACACACCGCTGGCCTACGGTGTCTAAAGACGACGTGGAGCGAGAGGTACGTGAGGAGTTCGGCGGCAGTGTCCACAGCGTGCGAATCGGAGAGACGATCCCGTGGTGATCGAGAGGAGACGGCACGAACGTGAGTGAGCAGAACGCCCGAGACGGTGGAGGAGTCGACGACCCGCGGGCGCTAAGGCGTGACGGCCGCCGGGTCGACGAGTTGCGTCCGGTCTCTTTCGACCGAGACTTCACCGTCTTCGCCCCCGGCTCGGTCCTCGTCTCGATGGGCCGTACCCGGGTCCTTTGTACCGCGTCGATCGAAGAGCGGGTCCCGCCGTGGATGAGGGGTTCGGGGAAGGGTTGGGTGACCGCCGAGTACTCGATGTTGCCCGGGTCGACCGCGGAGCGAGCGTCGAGAGAGGCCGCGAAGGGCAAGCAGTCAGGTCGGACCCAGGAGATCCAGCGGCTAATCGCGAGGTCACTTCGCGCGGTCTGTGACCTCGTCGCTCTCGGCGAGGCCCAGATCACCGTCGACTGTGACGTCCTCCAAGCCGACGGAGGGACGCGCACCGCCTCGATTTGCGGCGCCTACGTCGCGCTCCACGACGCGTTCACCCGCATGCTTCACCAGGGAACGATCAGCGAGCACCCACTCGCCGAGGCGGTCGCCGCGATCTCCGTCGGGATCGTCGACGGCGTCGCGATGCTCGATCTTCCCTACGAAGAAGACTCGCGGGCCGAGGTCGATATGAACGTCGTGATGACCGGCTCGGGGAGGTTCGTCGAAGTCCAAGGTACCGCCGAAGGAGTCGCGTTCAGCCGCCGAGAGCTCGACGCGTTGCTCGGGCTCGCCGAGGGGGGAATCGCGACGCTCATCGAAGCACAGTCCGCCGTCCTCGCCGAACCCCCGGCGCCTCGCTGACAGATGACGTCCGTTCCGCTCACTCCAACTCAACCCCGCGACGCTCGGAGGCGCCGTCCGGTAGTCGTCGTCGCGACCGCGAATCCCGACAAGGTCGTCGAGATCCGCGAGATCCTCGCGTGCCGACTCGACGTCGAGCTCCTCGGACGCCCGGTCGACATCGGCGACGTCGAAGAGACCGGGGATACTCTCTTAGAGAACGCTCGTTTGAAGGCCGAGGCGATCTGTGCCGCGACCGGTCACGTCGCGATCGCCGACGACACCGGCTTGGAGGTCGACGCGCTCCGCGGCGCGCCCGGCGTCAACTCCGCGCGCTACTCGGGACCCAACGCGACCTACGCGAGCAACGTGAAACGGCTCTTGAGCGACCTCTGTGCCCTCCAAGACCACGGCGGCTCCCGACGAGCGAGATTTCGCACCGTCGCGCTCGCCGTCTTTCCCGACGGCGCCGAGATCCACGCCGAGGGAGTCGTCGCCGGCCACATCGCCGACGCGCCCCGGGGGTCCGGCGGGTTCGGCTACGACCCCGTCTTCGTCCCCGACGAGGGACGTGGTCACACCTTTGCAGAGATGGGACCGACCGAGAAGCACGCGATCTCACATCGAGGAAGGGCGTTCAGGGCGCTCGCCGCCCAACTCGCCACCAGGCTCAAGGAGCCCGTCGGATCGTAACGCCGCCGTGCGTCGAGGCGATGAAAGGATCCATGAGCGGGTACCAGGCGACCGGGGTAGCGATGGCTACCGGAGGGACGGCCGCCCAAGTCGCGGCGTGGGTCGCGAACAGACCGTCGTCCGCGGGTACTCCCGGAGGCCCAAACCGCGGCCTAGCGAGCGTTCCTCCAACCAGCCACGTGACGGTCTGTGTGCTAAGAGGTGTGTTCCCGAGCACCGCCCCCCCGTTGGCGAACGGGTTCGCCGCCGCCCGCTGACCGCAGCGTTGGTGCTGAGCCGGCCGAGCACCCGAGAGCGATCCCGGGTAGGCCGTCGTTAGTAGTCGTTATGATTGTGTGATGTGCTAGTCAAACTAGCGGGATCGTGGAGAATCTGCAATAATCGACCTATGACCGAGCCTAAGCCATCTTGTGGCGCCTCCGTGCTTCTCGCTTTCCGTGCTCAGAACGTCCGTTCTTTTCGCGACGCGTTCGAGATTTCGTTCGTCGCGTCCAGATTGGCGCAGAAGGACGTCGTGCGCGAGGTGCCTTGGAGAGCAGGTGGCCGTGTGGTCGGGGTACTTCCAGCCGTCGGGGTGTTTGGTGCGAACGGTTCGGGGAAGTCCACCCTCCTTAAAGCGATGGACGATATGCGGACCCACGTCCTGCACTCGTTCCGAGCTGGGAACCCAACCGGCGGCGTTCGGCGTCGCCCGTTCCTGCTCGACCCGGTGGCCCGGGAGGAGCCGTCACGTTTCGAGGTCGATCTCGTCGTCGATGGTGTCCGTCACGAATACGGCTTCGTCGTCGACGACCATCGAGTCCTCGAGGAGTGGGCCTACCGCTACCCGCATGGCAAGGCCGCGCTGCTCTTCCGCCGAGAGAAAGACCGTGTCGACCTCGGTGCCGCTGAACGGGCGAAAGGCCGAGCGGTCATGGAGCTGTTGCGCCCAAATGCCCTGTTCCTATCGACGGCCGCGTCGGCGAACCACCAGAATCTGCTGCCGTTGTATCGATGGTTTGGGCACAACCTACGGCTCGCCGAGGCCCACAGTCGTCCCTTCCGCCAGGCGCTGACCACTCAGTTGCTCGACGACGAGGTTCATCGCGAGCAGGTGCTCGCGATGCTAAGGGCCGCTGACCTCGGCGTCATCGGGGCGAGGAAGCGCGACCTCGATCCGGTGATGAAGGATCGGCTTCAGCGTGCCGTTCGTATCCTTGCAGGAGTCGACGGTGAACCAGAAGGCTCTGATGAAGGACCGGCGTTTGACGAGCTCGGAGTCCACCTCGTTCATCGAGGGGTTGGTGGGGAGGTAGAACTCGATCCAGGGGACGAGTCCCTTGGCACACTCGTTTGGTTCGGCCTCGTCGGCCCGGTCGTCGAGGCGCTCGCTGACGGCGTGGTCTTTCTGGCAGACGAGTTGGACGCGAGCCTGCACCCAGCGCTCGTCTCCGAGCTGGTCCGGCTATTCCAATATCCGGTGACGAACCCTCGTCGGGCCCAGATCGTGTTCAACTCCCACGACGCGACGCTGCTCGGCGACGCTACGAGCGAGACCCTTCTCGGACGAGACCAGATTTGGTTCACGGAGAAACGCCAGGACGGCAGCACCCGCGTCTACCCGCTCGCAGACCTCGATCCCCGCAAGGACGAGGCCGTCGGACGCCGCTATCTAGCAGGTCGATACGGTGCGACGCCGATCCTCTCTCGCCAGGAGTTCGACGCGGCAGCGGAACTCATTACCTCCGGCGATCGGGAGTGAGTGCGAGCGGGCCGCCTCGCCGACGCGTAACGAGGGCCGCGGTCCGTCGTGAGTTACTCGTCTTCGTAGAAGGTCGCCGAACCGAAGAGATGTACCTGGTCGACTGGCACCGTCGACACCGCGACGAGGTGAGCGTAAGCATCGACCCTTTCCGCGGCGGACCGTTGCAACTCGTTGAGCACGCAGTTGAGGCTCAGTGGGAGGAAGCCTACGACGCCAAACGTCAGAGAGGTAGGCCCCATGACCAGATCTGGTGTGTGTTCGACCGTGACGATCACCCGAACTTCGTGGCCGCTGTTGATCTCGCTATGCGCCACGATATCCGTCTTGCTATCTCCAACCCGTGCGTGGAGCTTTGGTTCCTGCTTCACTTCGAGGACCAGAACGCCTTCATCGACCGCCGGCAAGCGCAGGATCGTGCCGAAGCGGTTCTGCACTGCTCCAAGGTCCTCACGCCAAGAGCGCTCCAAGCGCTATCTAATCGTTACGATGAGGCGAAGGCGCGAGCGATCAAACTCGACGAGAAGCACGAAGGCGATGGATCGGCCCCCGGCAGCAATCCAAGCACCCGCATGTGGACGATCGTCGATCAACTTCGTGAGAGCAACAGGCCGTCGTGAGCGATGCACGTTCGTTTACCTGCGAAGTGTCTACTGTCGTCACCCCATAAGCTCGCTTATCTGTATCGACTCGCTTCGCCTTAGCGACGCTTTAGCCGCATCTTCGTTGATTCGAGAGGAGGTATATTTGGTGTATAAAGCTTGAAATCCGTGCACGTCAGGCTCTTTGGGGTCACGCGCGTTGCATCCTTCTTGCAAGCATCGCCTTCTGAGAACCCTTCTTTTCTAGAGACAAGGAGAATTGTCGGTCGTCCCCCCGGTTTCATCATCGTCACGCAAGATCCAATTTCCACGATTGAGCCTGCCGGCGATTGTAGGTTAGCTCGCCGCCCGAAAAGGGTACCCTAGTGAGGCTCTATATTTCCCGCGTGGCTGACGCTATCGATTCGACGCGGGCCAACCCGGTATGCCTGTCGGATCGGACCGCGACGGATGCCACCGGTAACGATCGTGGAGACCTCCGTTATATCTCCTTGCGCAAGGAAGTGCGCGTCGCCATGTAGAGCCATGGGCCGGGTAGCTCGCCCAGCTGTTCGAAGCGACGCCATTGGGTCACGATGATCTCGAGTTGTTGCCACTTGTTGAGCGCGTGACGTGCATCGAGCCTGAACATCTTTGCTTGTGCAGCCGTGAGGGCTTTGCGTTCGGCTGGGCGATGCTGGATATGGCGGTCCCTGCTAATAATGATCCACCCAGCTCGGGCAACCTGAGGTATCCAGTCGACGTCCTTATCGCCCGCTCGCACAGAACACGGTGGTCGCTCGAATCCGTCCGGGCCCCGTCCGCCAGGGTCACCAGGGTAGGTCACGTCAGAGCGAACATCTACCAGGATCTTCGCTATCCCTAGTAGATCCGCGTCGATGTAGAAGCGGATCGCCACCGGCGCGCCTATGCAGCGCGCCCTCGATCAACCCGCTCGAAGCGCAGGGCGTCGATTGCGGTTGCCAGGTCCAGTCCGAAGTCTCGGGCAACGCTCTCGACTGAGTCCCCGGCATCAACCTGCTCGGCGATCGTCTCGGTTGGGATCCCGCCTACTACCGGAGACCCGAAACGGACCTCGGGGTCAATCACCACGGCTGAGTCGGGTCCGCTCGGGCGTAGCCGCACCACCGCTCCGTTCTCCGCGGGATCGAACTCGACTCGTTCCAGGAAGCTTTCGGCTGGCGGGAGGAGTAGCATCACGCCACTTTGGGGTTCGACGCATGCCCACAGTTCAGGAGGAAGTCCCGCCTTCTCTTGGGCCGAGATGAACAGGTGCCGACCTGGGCCCACCCACGGCCGGGCGCTGGCGAGCGGGTAGGGCACCGCGAGCTCGTCTCGAAGGTGCTCTATGAAGGCCCGGAGGTTCTGCATTGTTGCGCCAAGAGAACGTCGGTACTCTCGAAGGTAGCGCGCCTCGACGAACTCGCCCCAGGTCACCGCGTGCGACCCGGTGGCCGCCGGCCTCAGGACTGGGGCGTAGGTCCGCCCCCGCCGATCGCCACCCTCCAGCCAGTAGTGGAGAGTTGTGCGCGGAACGCCAAGTATCTCAGCGGCGAGAGGCACATCGTAGAGTTCGCGCTCAAGAACGGTCATTACCACAGCGTCCATCCTACCTCAACGGTGTATCGCTGGCGTGACCAGGTTCTTGGCGATTCAACTCATCACCGTTCAGCGCCGAGCGACGGTGCGACAACGGTTGCCGACCGCTCAGCCGGCGTCTCCGTCGTCAAATGGGTCGTCGTCGAGTCCGAGCAGCCAGGCGGGGTTTCGCTTGAGCATCGTGTCGATGTCGTCGCGAGGGACTCCGTGGGCGAGGAGCAGGCGTATGTAGAGCTTCATCGCTTCAACGGGAGGCGGGTTGAGCATTGAGCCGTAGTCCGTCGAGAGGACGATCTTGTCTGGACCAACCGTCTTGATGATCTCGAGAAACTCCTCGCGGTCACAGACCGGATTGTTGAAGTGGGGCACCGCGCTGTACATGAAGAGCCCGACATACGCGCCGAGCTTCGCCATCTCGGCTTGCTGATCGATCGAGGCGCGATTCACGCTCCACTGGGGGTGCGTGATGAGGATGCGTTCCACGCCGGCCTTTCGCGCCTCTTTGATTACTGCGAAACGTTCCCTCGTGCCAAGATGGCAGGTATCCAAGATCGCCCCGTACTCAGCGATCAAGTCGAAGATCTCGTACATCTCAGGGAGAAGCTCGCCGTCGTTAGAGAGGACTTCGATCCCGCCGGACTCGCCCAGGACGCGCCTATGGTGTGCCGCGTCGTGACTCGGCATCCATACACACTTTCCGCCGAGTTTTAACGACGTCTTGACGGCTCTTGGGTTCAACCCGCCGACCGCGTAGTTTAGAACCACCCCTCCAAATACCTTGAAGCGGCCAGGGGTCCGACCGGTGTCCCTCGCGTAGTTATCGATGATCTGTTGAACGAAGTAGGCCATCGGCGCGGTGTCTGAGTGCATGCTCTTGCAGCAGATCGCCCTCATCGAAGCGTCGTACGCGGACCGGCAGATCTCCGCGAAGTCCCAACCGGTGTCGACGAGAGCGTCAGGGTAGCCGTGTACGTGAATGTCGATCGCGCCTTTCAAGACCGGCGCTACGTCGGCTTCGGTAATGTTTCCCGTATCGCCGAGCTTTTCGACGGTGTGGTAGCTCAGTTTGGCCTTCTCGACCCAAACGGGCTTTAGGGACTCCTCTTGAACTTTCTCGTTGTCATCCATCGTGGCGGTATCCTCTCTACTCGGCCCACCGGCTGCCTCCCTGCGTTACTGTCTAGCCCGGCGCCGCTTGGGTCGCCAAATCGATCTCGGCGAATCTCGCACTCGCTCGATCAACGGATTCGTGGAGTAGTCCTCACCCCTGAGGAAAACGTGCGCTGGCCTTCGGCGAGGCTGTCTTGGTCCGTACCGAGGCCGACGAACGCCCAGGCGAGACCGAGCGACTGCCCTCTGGAAAGCTCTCGCCCAGCCCATAGGGCACGCAGGGTTCCTTGGATCGCGAGTGGGGGGGCCTTCGCGATCTCCGTCGCGGCCCAAAGGGCGCGGTCGTGGAGCTCCGCGGGCGGGCAGATCTCTGATACGAATCCGACCTGGTGCGCCCGTGAGGCCGACATCCTTTCCGAGTTTCCAAGCAGGCTCAGGCGCAGGATCTCTTGAAAGGGCATCTTTGGCAGGAGCTGCAAGGGTTCGTAACCCGCGGTCATCCCGTAGCTTACGTGCGGGTCGAAGAACGTAGCGGTCTCAGAGGCGATGATGAAGTCGACCTCTCCGAGCATGTAAAAAGCTCCCCCGCAGGCCATTCCGTTCACCGCCGCGACGACCGGCTTCCAAAGGTCGTTCGACTTCGGGCCGATGTTCTCCCCTGGATCGTCGAACATGAACGGGGTGCTCCCGGAGCCGACGTGGATTGGAGGCTCTCCGGCCGCGGGATCGGGACCGTCGCCGGAGTTGCGTCTCGCCGAGAGGTTGGTCTCCTTGGAGGTTCCCATCACCTCGCCACGGTCGATTCCGGTGCAAAAAGCCTTCTCGCCGCTTCCCGTCAGAATCACGGCACGAACTGAGTCGTCCCTGCGTAGCCAGCGCCACACCGTCTTTAGCTCGCGTTGCATCGTCGCGTTGAACGCGTTGTGGACCTCTGGGCGGTTCAACGTGACCCACGCAACCGCTTCGTCGCTTCTGTACTCGATAGTCTCGAAATCTGCCACGTCGCAATGTTATCCATCTTTTCGGGGTCATCTATCTTTGCCGGACGCGTCACAGTTCGAATCCGGGCGCTAACGTGTCGGTTGGCCCGAGGACCCCTCTGGCCGCTAACTTGGATCACTCACGGGCGAGTGGCTCGTGGAGTGGCGAGTTTAACTTTGGCTTCTCAGCTCAAGAGGCCAATCGATCGACGAGAGACCCGGAGGAGAATTGCAGTGACTGACGACACGACGAGCGTCGAAGAGCACCTAAAGGAGATAGTGGGAGAGATCACGACCAAGTCAAAGGTTGTTATCGAGCGCGGTCCCGTCTCGTTCTTTGCCGACGCAGTCCTGGAAAATAGCCCGATTTACAAAGACCCGAACGAGGCGAGGAAGGCGGGGCTCCCAGATATCCCGGGTGCGCCGACGTACTGCATCGGCATGGAGGCGTGGGGCAAGTTCCCCGAGATCCAGTCCGACGATCCACCTCCAGGGAGTCCGATCATGAAGGCGTTTGGTCCACTTATGGCCAAAGGTGGGATCATTCTCCACGGCGAGCAAGAGTTCGTCTACCATCGCCCGATCTTCGTAGGAGACGTCCTCGTCGGAGAAGGAAAGATCGTCGAGGCCTACCAGAAAGAGTCGAAGGGAAAGACGATGACATTTGTCGTCACCGAGACTAACTGGGTGGATGAAAAGACCGGTGAACCCGTCGTGACGTCGCTGTTCAACGTCATACACCGCGGTTAATGCTCGAAGCGGTGACGTCGTGAAGACGACCTGGCTCAGCGCTATCGAGTGGCTCGCGGTCCTGAGAATCGGCTTGGGGCTGTGGTGGTTCGAGAGCTTCAGGCATAAGAACCTCGGGGCCTGGCTCAAGAGAGGGGCCGGTATCAGCTGGGGCAAGTCTGTCGCAGAGAAGCATAAGTGGGGTTTTGTGAAGTCGACGTTTGACTCAGTCGTCGCGCCGCATCCAAAGTCGATGGCCTACGTCGTCGTCTTCGGTGAGTTAGCGGTCGGACTCGGCCTCATAGCAGGCTTCTTGACACCGATCGCCGCGATCGCCGCGATCTTGTTGAATATCATGTACTTCATACTCATGATCTCGGACTGGGCGGAACAAGGCCAGAACCTTATGATGATACTCGCGGCAGTCGTAGTCCTCGGCTCCCACGCGTGGAACGTGTGGTCGATCGATCACCTTCTTCACATCTTCGGGGCGTAGGCGATCAGGTTGAGCGCAAGTACTCAGGCAAGTAGATAGGCAAGATTTGAAAGACGGAAGGACTCGCTTCGAAGGGTTGGCCCCAGGCGAGAGAAGAACGGAATTACAAACAAACACGAGAGAGGTAGAAGTTCATCATGGGAGAACAGAAGTTGTTTTTCGAGGACATAAAAGAGGGAGATTCGGGTCCGTCGCGAACACACAAGCTGACGCGGACCGATCTCGTGCGTTACGCGGGGGCGTCGGGTGACTACAACCCTATGCACCACGACGAGATCGCGGCACAGGCGGCAGGACAACCTAGTGTCTTTGGTCACGGTATGTTCACGATGGGACTACTCGGTTCCGCTATCGAGGACTACGTCGGTGTTGCAAACCTCAAGCGTTACAAGGTGCGTTTCTCACGTCAGACCTGGCCGGACGAGGAGCTGACGACGAAGGTGGTCGTCGCGAAGAAGCGGAACGTTGACGGGAAGTCCCTCGTCGACCTCGACGTTCGGGTCGTGAACCAAGACGGTGAAGAAAAGGTCGTCGGCGAGGCGACCGCTGAACTTCCCTCACGGAGCTGAGTTCAAAGACTCCCGCGGCCTCAGCGGTGAGGCCAACTGTGAGCCACGTTGGCGTAACGACGGCTAAGTTGTTGGGGTGCTGCGTTTCCTGACCGCTGGTGAGTCTCACGGTAAAGCTCTCGTCGTCGTCGTCGAGGGGCTCCCTGCGGGCCTGCGGGTGACCGTTCAAGACGTAGCGAACGAGCTCGCGAGACGGCGCCTCGGCTACGGGAGAGGCCCGAGGATGAGGTTTGAAGCCGACGAGGTGACGCTTGTCGGTGGAGTGCGCCACGGCAGGACGCTTGGGTCGCCGGTCGCGGTGGAAATTGCGAACAGCGAGTGGCCGAAGTGGCAAGCCGATATGTCGCCGGATCCTGGGGAGCCATCGAAGGTATTGACGACGCCACGACCAGGGCACGCGGACCTTGCGGGTATGCAAAAGTATGGATTCGACGACGCCCGCGACGTCCTTGAGAGGGCGTCGGCACGTGAGACGGCCGCCCGGGTGGCGGCCGGGTGTATGGCAAAACTTCTCTTGGCCCAGCTCGGGGTGAGCGTCGTCAGCCACGTCGTCCAACTCGGTAGCGTCGAGGCGCCCAGAACACCTCGACCGACGCCGGGGGAGTTGGAGCGAGTTGACCTCTCACCGGTGCGTTGCTTTGACCAAGACGCACAAGATCGCATGGTTGCCGAGGTTAAAGCCGCCGCGAAGCAGGGAGACTCCCTCGGTGGGGTAGCAGAGGTCGTCGGTTACGGAGTTCCAGTCGGGCTCGGAAGCCACGTTCATTGGGATCGCAAGCTCGACGCGCTCTTGGCACAGGCACTAATGAGCATTCAGGCCGTCAAAGGCGTCGAGATCGGTTCGGGCTGGGAGGTGTCGAAAAAGCGCGGATCAGAGGCCCACGACGCGATCTTCTTCGACGAGACGAGCGAGAGCGGCGCTGGATCTTTACCCGAGTCCGGAGGGTTTAGGCGTGAGAGCGTGCTGGCGGGCGGCATCGAAGGCGGGATATCTATCGGGGGCCTCATCGTGGCGCGGGTTGCGATGAAGCCACTCGCAACACTGAACCGCCCGGTTCTTAAGACGGTCGACGTGGCGACGAAGGAGCCAACCGTCAGCTTCAAGGAGCGCACAGACGTTACCGCAGTTCCAGCAATGGGGGTGGTGGCTGAGACGATGATGGCGCTCGTCTTGGCCTCCGAGTCGCTTCGCAAGTTCGGTGGGGACTCCGTTGCAGAAGTCGTGAGAAACCGCGACGCATTTCTCGCCTCGATCGGGCAGACGTACTCTGGTGCGGTGCGAGAGTGAGTCTTACCGAGTGAGTCATGAGAAGCCCTTGCGTATCGTGCTCGTCGGCATGATGGGTTCTGGGAAGACGACGGTCGCCAGCTCGCTCGCCGAGCGGTTCTCCGTTGCCCACATCGATACCGACACGGAGGTGGAGCTAGCGCTTGGCTGCTCTTGTGCCGAGGCGTTCTCACGATTTGGTGAGTTGAAGTTCCGAGAGACCGAGTCGCGGATCTTAAAGAGAGTTCTTGACGAGACGCAAGGGTCGTCGTGTGTCGTCTCTCTTGGAGGTGGGGCGGTTCTAAGTGAGGAGAATCGAGACCTGATTCAAGGAGCAGGAACTGTCGTGTGGCTAAGAGCGCGCATCGAGACGCTGGAGGAAAGAGTCGGTGCGGGGACGGGGCGTCCGCTCCTCGCCGGTGGAGTCAGATCCTCCCTCGAAGGGATCTTGATTGAACGCGGGCCGACCTACGAGGAGTTGGCGACGGTCGTCGTCGACGTCGACGACCAAGACGTCTCAGATGTCGTCGAGACGATAGCCGATCGTTTGGGTGAGAGATGCGAAAAGTAGAGGTCCCTCTAGGGCAGCGATCCTATCAAGTAACGATCGGACAAGACGCCCGATTCGAGCTCGCCGATACTGTAGCGAGCATCGGGTCGGTGAGCAGAGTTGGTATAGTTACCCAAGATATTGTCGCGTCGACGGAGTGGTTCGCCTCGATCGATCCGGGCGTTCGTTTCGAAATCTTCACCGTCGGTGAAGGAGAACCTGCGAAGTCTCTCGCAACTGTCGAAGATCTCTGTCGGAAGTTCGCAAGTTATGGACTCGGACGCCACGACGCGGTCGTCGCAGTCGGCGGCGGTGTCGTAACCGACCTGGCCGGATTCTCAGCGTCGATCTACCTGCGTGGGGTCGCCTACGTGAACATAGCTACGACACTCCTCGCTCAAGTCGACGCCGCCGTCGGTGGCAAGACAGGCGCGAACCTCCCTGAAGGAAAGAATCTCGTAGGTACGTTCTGGCAGCCCAAAGGAGTAATATGTGACCTAGCGACACTTGAGACGTTGTCGGCGCGCGAGTGGGCGTGCGGGCGTGGAGAGATCGCGAAGTACGCGTTCTTGGTCCCACGAGGAACCGAGACGTTTTCGGCGGGAACCTCGATCGAAGACCAAGTTGTTCGATGCGTCGAGATCAAAGCGGACGTCGTCTCGGGAGACGAACGTGAGTCTGAGAGACGGATGGTTCTAAACTACGGACACACACTCGCCCACGCGCTCGAAGCGTTGGATCTCGCGAGACACTTCGAGACGAGAGGCGCCGGCAACCTGGGCCAAGGGATCTTGGCGCACGGGGAAGCGGTCGCCGTCGGCCTGATCTTCGCGGCGATTCTCGCTCGGCGGATGGGTAGGATAGACGACGGTAGAGTCGACTGGCATCGCAGGGTTGTGAGCGAGTTCGGGCTGTCGACCGAACTGCCGTCGTTTGCGAGGGGCAAAGGAGAGGAGCTGGTCGAGTACATGCGAAGAGACAAGAAAGCGAACCACGATCTAACGTTTGTCCTCGACGGCCCAAGAGGGGTCGAACCGGTACGTGGAGTAGATATCAAAGACGTCTTTGAGAGCATCGAAGAGTTGGAGTCTCTGCCGTGAACACCGAGGGCGGCGATTCCAATCGTCGGGTTCGGATCCTCATCTTGTCTGGAGCGAACCTCGACCTCCTCGGGGAACGTGATCCGAAGATCTACGGAAACGCTTCTTTAGAGGAGTGCATAGAGAGCGCGCGCAGCGAGGCGTACCGGTTGGGGTTCGAAGTCGATCACTTCCAATCGAACAGCGAAGGCGATCTAATCGACGCGATCCACAAAGCGCGGGGGAGCTGTGAAGCGATCGTGATCAACGCCGGGGCGCTGAGTCACACGTCGTGGGCGATTCACGATGCGCTCGCTTGTTTCGACGGCGTCGTGATTGAACTCCACCTATCGAACCCCGCGGCTCGAGAGCCGTTTCGCCACACTTCTGTCATCGCAGGGGTAGCGGACGGATCGATAGCTGGGTTCGGCCGTAGCGGGTACGCGATCGCGATTCTTGGCATCAACGAGCTCATGAAAGAGACCGAGAGAAGCGAGGTAGGGCGCGGGTGAGCATAGAAGTTGCGGGCGATCTCGGCGTTTTGACGGAGGAACTGCCCAAGATGGAGACGGGTCTACGAATTGGTCGGTTGAGGGAAGGTTTCGAGGCGGTGGGGATCGACGCGATCGTCGTAACGAATCTCACGAACGTGCGTTACTTGACCGGCTTCACGGGATCCGCGGCGACTCTCTTGGTGACAGCGGAGGCGGCGCTGATCACAACCGACGGCAGGTATAGAACCCAATGCCGAGAAGAGCTTGAGAACGCAGGAGTTGCGGCCGAGGTCGACGTCGAGATCGGTGGGCTCCAAGCCCAACGCGACGCGCTCAAGGCTTGCTTGGTCACGAAGAACGCGCTGGGCGGAGCGCACGTCGGGCTGGAGTCCGAGAGTGTTTCGTGGGGGTCTGCGAAGAGGATGATTGAGCTCCTTGATGGGCTGAATGTGGTCGCAACCTCAGGGCTGGTCGAGGAGCTGCGAGAGTCAAAAGACGCAGGAGAGATAGCGCGGATCAAAAGAGCGGCTGGGATCGCGGACGCCGCGTTGGGCGAGGTGTTACCAATGTTGGCGACGAGGCAACGTTGCACGGGAGTTACCGAGGCGGATTTCGCGTTGGAGCTCGATACCGCGATGCGCCGCCTCGGCGCAGAGGGTGCCGCTTTTGAAACGATCGTCGCCGCCGGGGCGAACTCGGCGAAGCCTCACCACCAACCGACGTTAAGAGAGATCGTGCGCGGCGACGCGGTCGTCGTGGACTTCGGCGCGATTTACGAAGGCTATCGTTCGGACATGACGAGGACGTTTAGTGTCGGCGGGGATCCGGGCGGGGAGTTGGCGAGGGTATTTGACGTCGTAGAGACGGCTCAGGCACACGGAGTAGCGGCGGTGAAGGCGGGTGTGTCGACAAAGGACGTCGACGACGCCTGCCGGAAGGTGATCGCAGACGCTGGTTGGGGCGAGGCGTTCGAACACGGGACCGGTCACGGTGTCGGCCTCGACATCCACGAGGACCCGACGGTTGGACCTCTGGGTTCGAAACTCTTGGCAACTGGGGTCGTCGTAACCGTCGAACCGGGCGTCTACTTGCCGGGCATCGGGGGAGTACGGATCGAAGATACGCTCGTCGTAACCGAAGGCGGGAGTTGTAGTCTTACCCGTTTTCCAAAGACGACCGTCCCGGCTTAGCGAACGTATCCGCTGTGAACCGGCGGCTCGGCCGACAGGGTTCGTCGCTGAGATCACGACCCCGTGTTTCCTTACCGGCAGCCGGCGGGTAGTGTTAGGACCTGAACTTAGATGGCAGGGTTTGCAATGTAGCGTCTCTTGGAGGGCACTGATTACTGATGGCAGTTTCGACTAACGATTTGAGAAACGGGATGACTCTCGACCTGCCTGAAGGGCTATTCGGTGTCGTCGAGTTCCAGCACGTAAAACCGGGCAAGGGCGGTGCGTTCGTTCGGACGAAGTTGAAGAACGTGAGAACGGGTGCGGTGGTCGAGAGGACGTACCGGGCCGACGAAAAGCTCGAACAGGCGATCATCGAAAAAAAGGAGATGCAGTTCCTCTACCGAGACGGTGACGACTACGTGTTCATGGACTCGCAGTCTTACGAACAGCTCCCGGTGTCTAAAGTTGCTCTTGGAGACGCCGCGAACTACTTGAAAGAGTCAGATGAGGCGGTCCTCGAGATTTACGAAGGCGAGATTGTAGGCGTCGACCTGCCGGCGTCGACCGAGCTGAAGGTCTCAGAGACCGAGCCGGGCCTTCAAGGAGACAGGGTCTCTGGAGCGAGAAAGCCGGCCACCCTCGAGACAGGTCTCGTGGTCCAGGTGCCTTTGTTCGTCAATCCCGGAGACCTGATAAAGGTAGACACCCGAACCGGTGAATACTTGACGCGAGCTTAAGTGGTCTCGGGCGCTCAAGAGAACACGCGCAGGCGTTCACGAGAGCGAGCTCTTTCGTTGCTCTACGAGGCCGAGATGAAGGGTTACGATCCAGGCGACGTGTTGAAAGACCAACCGATGCAGCCCGACGGTTTCGCTCGAACTTTGGTTGAGAGGACTTCGGATAGTCGCGAAGAGACGGACGCTCTGATATCTAGTGCCTCGCTCGGCTGGCCGCTCGAGCGCATGGCGGTCGTCGACCGTTTGATACTCAACATGTCCGCGACAGAGCTACTCGATCCCGACGGTGCTCCGACCGCAGTCGTAATCGACGAGGCGGTCGAACTCGCAAAGATCTACTCCACGGAGGAATCGGGGAGTTTCATCAACGGGATCCTGTCGACTCTCGCCGCTAGCGTTCGTGACGTCGCTCCCGAGGAGAGCCCCGAGGAGAGTACTGGGTCTTGAAGAGTAGTGGGTCTTGAAACGAGCCGCGAACCTGCTAAGGTAGGTACCTGACCGTGAAGCGGGTCCGGTGAGGCCCGCACGGACAGGAGGATGATGGCAGAACGAGAACGAAGCCACACACGCCCTCTAGGCGGGGTGTTTATCCCTCGTGCCCAGGTTCTCTCCGCAGCAGATCTACAGCGCGCTCTGACGCGCATGTCCCACGAGGTTGCGGAGCGAAACGGAGGGATCGAAGAGGTGGTTCTGGTTGGCCTCCAGACCGGAGGCGTCCCAATCGCTAAGCGCATGGCCGCCGTCCTCACCGAGATCGAGGGCGCAGAGCCGCCCGTTGGCACCTTGGACGTCGCGTTCTACCGCGACGACATCGGACTGCGCCCCGTCCTACCCGAGGCGACGACAGATATCTCAATGGACCTAACTGGGGCGATCGTCGTCTTGGTCGACGACGTGTTGTTCACCGGGCGGACCGTGCGGGCCGCGCTGAACGCGCTCGGTGACTACGGTCGGGCAAAGGCGATCCAGCTCGCGGTCGTAGTCGACCGAGGACATCGCGAACTACCGATAAGGCCCGACTTCGTCGGCAAGAACCTGCCGACGAACCGTGAAGAGATGGTCGACGTCAGCGACGACGGTGTGATGATCGGGACGGTCGAAGGGAGATGACGGAGTTCAGAGCCCCGCGCCACTTGCTCTCTATCGACGACTTGGGTGCGAACGGCATCAGGGAAGCGATGAGCCTCGCCGAGGCGTTTGCAGAGGTCGAGCGTCGTGTAATCCCGAAGGTTCCAGCACTCAGAGGAAAGGTAGTTGCGACGCTGTTTTTCGAGGACTCGACGAGAACGAGGCTCTCCTTCGAGTCTGCCGCGAAACGCCTCTCTTGCGACGTCCTAACGTTTAACGCCGGTACGTCGTCGCTCAAGAAGGGTGAGTCGTTGAGGGACACCGTCGAGGTCATAGAGGCGATGGGCGCCGACGCAGTAGTCATACGTCACTCGTGTTCTGGGACGCCGGTTCAAGTATCGCGCTGGGTGAGCCGTGCGCGGGTGATAAACGGAGGGGACGGGTCACACGAGCACCCTACACAGGCGCTCGCTGACTGCCTGACGGTCCGCCAGGTCATCGCAGAGCGCCAAGGCGTCGAGCCGGACTCGTTGGGTGTCGAGTGCTTTAACGGCCTGAGGGTGCTCATCGTCGGCGACATCGCTCACTCACGAGTCGCACGGTCTCAAGTGTTGGCGTATACGACCCTTGGAGCACGGGTGACACTGTGCGCTCCAGGCACGTTGCTCCCGGGAAACGTCGAGTCGTGGCCGGTAGGGGTAGCGGGGGATCTCGACGCAGCTATCAAAGAAACCGACGTCGTATCCTTGCTGCGCCTGCAGCGCGAACGTGGCTCGGGAACCTACGTTCCCTCACTTCGTGAGTACACCCAGGGTTGGGGGCTGACTGCGAGGAGAGCGTCTCTACTGAAGAAAGAGACGATCATCACCCATCCGGGTCCGATGGTGCGAGGCGTCGAGATCGCGAGCGACGTCGCCGATATGGAACAAAGTGTCGTCAAGCGCCAGGTAACCAACGGCGTCGCGGTGAGAATGGCCGTGTTGTTCCTCCTCCTCGCCACAAGCGACGCACGAGGAGGTATTCAACGTGGCTGAGGGGCCCTTAAAGCTGTGCGTCATGGGTGGAACGCTCGTCGACTCGACCGGCGTACGGCGTGGGGACGTCTGCATAACAGGGGACGTCATCGTCGAGGTAGGCGCTGACTTGGAGCCGCCCGCCGGCTCGACGGTGCTCGACGCGTCCGGGTGTCTCGTTACCCCTGGACTCGTCGACTTGCATACCCACCTGCGCCAGCCGGGCGCCGAAGAGGCCGAGACGGTCGAGACCGGATCCCGGGCTGCAGCCCTCGGCGGCTATACCGCAGTCGTCGCGATGCCAAACACCGACCCACCGGTAGACAACGGGGCGGTCGTCGCCGAGGTCTTGGAGCTATCGAAGAACGCTCTCGTCGAGGTCGGTGTCGCCGGCGCGATCACGGTCGGGCGGGCCGGTGAACGCCTCTCTTTGATGCGCGAGCTCGCGGCCCTCGGGGTGAAGCTCTTCACCGACGACGGAAACGGCGTCCAAGACGGAGGGTTGATGAGGCGGGCTTGTGAGTACGCGGCCGGCCTCGGCGTTACCCTCGCCCAGCACTGCGAGGACGAGAGGATCGCGGGATACGGCGTTATGAACGAAGGAGTCTGGTCGTCGAAGCTGGGCCTCCGAGGGACTCCTGCGGCCGCAGAAGACACGATGGTCGCGCGAGACATTTCTTTGGCCCGCTTGACCGGGGCGAAGGTCCATTTCATGCACCTGTCGTGTGCGAGTTCGGTAGAGCTCGTGCGTCTCGCGAAGGCCGAGGGTCTTTCAGTTACCGCTGAGGTGACACCTCACCACATGGTCTTGACCGACGACCTCGTTCGTGACTACGACCCTGTCTTCAAGGTCAACCCACCGTTGAGAGGTGTCGACGACGTCGCCGCGATCAGAAGAGGTCTTCGTGACGGAACGATCGACGCGATCGCTACCGACCACGCGCCACACTCCCCGGAGTCCAAACAGCTCCCCTTTGACGACGCGCCACCCGGCATGATCGGACTACAGACCGCCCTAGCGGTGAGCTACGACACACTTTTGTCGAATGAGAATCACCCCTCTTTCAGTCAGCTGCAAGAGTTCTTCGCTCTCTTCACCTCACGGCCTGCACGGATCGCGGGCCTAAGTGCCCAAGGCGGGCCACTTTCGAAAGGGTCAATCGCAAATATCTGCGTTTTCGACCCAGACGAGAGATGGACGGTAGAGAGCGACTCCCAGGCCTCCAGGAGCCGCAACACTCCCTTCGCCGGCAGGTCGCTGAAAGGAAGGGTTCGCCACTGCATCCTAAGAGGAGAACCGACCGTTGTCGACGCGGTGGCGCTTCGATGACTACGTCGACCGAGCGCGGGAGCGAACACGGCGGCTTGGATCGCGTCCCGATGGATCTGAGTTCTCACGAGCGAGAGCGGGCACTCTTGGTTCTCGCCGACGGTGAGGTATTTGAAGGTGAAGCCGCCGGAGCGTTAAGGGACGTAGCTCTCGGTGAGCTCGTCTTTAACACCGCGATGAGTGGATACCAAGAGGTGATTACAGACCCTTCCTACGCCGGACAGGTCGTCGCGTTCACCTACACACACATCGGAAACTACGGGGTCAGCAAGGAAGACAGCGAGTCAGCTCACTCGTTCTGTAACGGCGTGATAACCCGAGACATCACGCCCCAACCGAGCTCGTGGCGAGCGACTGAGGGGTTCGAGACGTTCTTGATCGCGAACGGCGTCCCCGCGATCTGTGGCATCGACACGAGACGCCTGACGCGCCACATCCGAGAGAGCGGCGCGATGCCGTGCGCGTTCGGGACGATCTCAAAGAGTGCGTTACAAGACGTCGCAGAGTCGCTCGGCAACTTCGCCGACCCGGGGCTCGTCGATCGGGTGACGACGCCTACCCGCTACGAGATCGGCGGGGGTCCACTGAGGGTCGCGGTCTACGACTTCGGGGTAAAGCGCAGCATGCTCGGCCAGCTCGCCGCAGTCGCCACCCTCAACGTCGTGCCTGCTAACACGCCCGCCGACGAAGTTCTCGCCTGGGAGCCTGACGGCGTCTTCTTGTCGAACGGGCCCGGAGACCCAAGCGTCTTGGAGAAGCCGATCGCCGCCGCTTCGGACCTGCTCGGAAAGGTCCCGGTCTTTGGGATATGCCTCGGGCATCAGATCATCGGGCTCGCACTCGGTGGTCGCACGTACAAGCTCGCCTTTGGACATCACGGGTGTAACCATCCTGTTCAACACCTGAGCACCGGGCACGTCGAGATAACGAGTCAGAATCACAACTACGCGGTCGACGTCTCGACGGTTAGAGGAGCGGAGCTGACCCACGTCAACTTGAACGACGGCGTTACAGAGGGCATGGAGATGCGTAGCGCCAACGCGTTCTCGGTCCAGTACCACCCCGAAGCCGCTCCGGGTCCACACGACTCCTACTATCTTTTCCGCCGGTTCGTCGACGAGATCGAGTCGAGACGGTCCCGGGTCATAAGAGGCGGTCCGCGCTAGTGCCGAGGCGTGACGACATCGAATCGATCCTCGTAATTGGATCCGGCCCGATCGTGATCGGACAAGCGTGTGAGTTCGACTACTCAGGCACTCAGGCTTGCCGCGTGATAAAGGAGGAGGGTTACCGGGTAATTCTCGCCAACTCGAACCCCGCGACGATCATGACCGACCCGAGCGTCGCCGATCGAACTTACGTCGAGCCGCTCGTAAGAGAGGTCCTTGCGAGCATCGTAGAGATCGAGCGTCCCGACGCGATCTTGCCGACCCTCGGGGGCCAGACCGCGCTCAACTTGATGATGGAGCTCGTCGAGGCGGGCACGCTTGAAGAGTTCGGTGTCGAGGTGATCGGCGCCCGTCCCGACGCCGTCGCGATCGCGGAGAACAGAGACAAGTTCAAGGCGGCGATGGAAGAGATCGGCCTCGACGTCCCAACGTCGGGATTCGCTCGTTCGATCGACGACGTCGAAGCGATCGCCGAGAGGATCGGCTATCCGATCATGCTGCGACCGAGCTACATCCTCGGCGGCGCCGGCACGGGGATCGTCACGAACAAAGACGACCTCTTACGTCTAGCGAGGGCCGGACTCGCCGCGAGCCCGGTCGCAGAGATACTCGTCGAGCGCTCGATCGCCGGATGGAAAGAGTACGAGCTCGAAGTCATGCGCGACTGCGCCGACAACTGCGTCGTCATCTGCTCGATCGAGAACTTCGACCCGATGGGGGTGCACACCGGAGACTCGATCACCGTCGCCCCTGCACAGACGTTAACCGACGTCGAGTACCAGGCGATGCGTAACGACGCCTTCTCGTGTATTCGTCGGGTCGGCGTCGAGACCGGGGGGTCCAACGTGCAGTTCGCCGTCGACCCCGCGTCTGGGCGTCGCCTCATCGTGGAGATGAACCCGAGGGTCTCGCGATCCTCCGCCCTCGCCTCGAAGGCGACCGGGTTTCCAATCGCAAAGATCGCCGCGAAACTCGCGATCGGTTACAGGCTCGAAGAGATCCAGAACGACATCACCCGGGTGACGCCCGCGAGTTTTGAACCGACGATCGACTACGTCGTCACGAAGATACCCCGCTGGGCGTTCGAAAAGATCCCCGGCTCCGTTCCCGAACTCGGGACGCGGATGCAGTCGGTCGGGGAGGTGATGGCGATCGGGCGGACGTTCTGTGAGTCCCTCCAGAAAGCGATCCGCTCGCTCGAACAAGGACGCGCCGGGCTCAACGCGGACGCGTCGGAGAGAGAACTCGACTCGATCGCGATCGACGAGCTTCTAAGAAACATCACGCAGGCTACCCCTGAGAGAGTCTTCGAGATCGAGTCTGCGATACGCAGAGGGGTCGATCTCTCGACGTTGAACGCGCTCAGCGGGATCGACCCATGGTTCCTCGCACAGATCGCCCGCATCACCGAGGAACGTCGCCGCCTCGAACTGCACTTCTCTCGTGTAAGCGACGAGCGGCTCGAGGCTCCCTCTGGGGATCGCGCTAGGGCTCGCGCGGTCTTGAACCTCGGCGCCGAAGAGCTCCGCAGGGCGAAACGCCTCGGGTTCTCCGACGCACAGATCGCCTACCTCGCCGGGGCAGACGAAGACAGCGTCCGCTCCGAGCGCCTCGCACTAGGGGTCGTTCCGACGTATAAGACGGTTGACACCTGTGGTTCAGAGTTCGAGGCGTTCACGCCCTACCACTACTCGACCTACGAGGACGAAGACGAGGTCCAACCGAGCTCGCGCAAGACGGTCGTCATCCTCGGGTCTGGTCCGAACAGGATCGGGCAGGGTATCGAGTTCGACTACTGCTGCGTCCACGCCTCGATCGCACTGAGGGAGGCCGGTTACGAGACCGTTATGGTCAACTGCAATCCCGAGACCGTCTCGACCGACTACGACACGTCTGATCGGCTCTACTTCGAGCCGCTCACGAAAGAGGACGTCTTGAACGTGATCGCCGCGGAGACTAGGGCTAACTCGCTCCCCTCGGGCCCCGAGACCAAGATCGCCGGTGTCATCGTCTCACTCGGCGGCCAGACTCCGTTGAAGTTGTCCCACGCGATCCCAAGTGAGCTCATCCTCGGGACGAGCCCCGCGTCGATCGATCTCGCTGAGGACCGTGGCGCCTGGAGCGCACTGTGTCTCCGCCTCGGCATCCAACAGCCACCCGGAGGGACCGCGACGACGACGAGGGAGGCTCTATTGATAGCCAAGGAGGTCGGCTACCCGGTCCTCGTTCGTCCGAGCTACGTCCTCGGAGGTAGGGCGATGGAGATCGTCTACGACGACGACGGGACTCGTCGCGTGATGGACGGGTTGCTCGGGCGTAGCGCCACTTCGTCGCGTCGCGAAGAACTCGGGTCGCTCCTCAAGGAGGGCGGAGTCTCCGCGGAGCGTCCGGTCCTCGTCGACCGGTTCTTAGAAGACGCAGTCGAAGTCGACGTCGACGCGTTGCGAGACCGAGACGGCGAGACGCTCATCGCGGGCGTGATGGAGCACGTCGAAGAGGCCGGCGTGCACTCGGGAGACTCCGCATGTGCGCTCCCACCACAGACCCTCTCAGAAGCAGTGATAACACAGCTCGAGTCCCACACGAGAGCACTCGCCGACGCACTCGAAGTGCGAGGGCTGTTGAACGTCCAGTTCGCCTGCAAGGGAACCGAGGTCTACGTCATCGAGGCGAACCCACGTGCGAGTAGAACCGTGCCGTTCGTCGCGAAAGCGACCGGCGCCGCGATCGCGAAGGCCGCCGCACGGATAATGGTCGGCGCGACACTCTTGGAACTGCGAGCTGACGGGACGCTGCCGAGTGACGCGGTTGGTACCGTAAAGTGCCTCGGGCACGTGAGCATGAAAGAGGCGGTCTTGCCCTTCGACCGGTTCCCCGGCGCCGACACCCTCTTGGGTCCCGAGATGCGCTCGACCGGTGAGGTAATGGGTATCGACACGACCTTTGGCCTCGCGTTTGCAAAAAGCCAGCTCGCAGCAGGCGGAGGGCTACCGTTAAAAGGCACCGTCTTGTTCTCGTTAGCCGATCGCGACAAGCCGGCGGGCTTAGAGGTCGCAAGGGAGTTCACCCGCTTGGGATTCTCCCTCGCCGCAACGTTCGGGACGGCCGCGTTCTTGCGGGACAACGCGGTCCCAGTCGAGACGCTCGTCGCCAAAGTCGGCGAGGAGCGACTAGCGGCCGACGCCGTCGACCTCATCTCGAGTGGAAAGATCCAACTCGTCGTCAACACTCCCCGGGGCAGAGGGTCGCGGTCCGACGGGATCCAGATCCGCTCCGCCGCATTAGCGTCGAAGGTGCCCTGTCTTACGACCCTCGCCGCGGCAAGGGCGGCAGCCGCCGGTATCTCCGATCGTGGATCAGACCCCTTCAGCGTCGCCGCTCTCCAAGATCTCCACAACTTCGAGCCGCTCTGACGGCGTCTTGGATATGAGTTTGAAGTGAGGAAGCGACTCTTCAGTGGTCACGACCGAGACGTGTCTTTGGAGACTCGAATCGGCTCCGTCACGTTGCCGAACCCAGTGATGACCGCCTCTGGTACGAGCGGGCACGGTAGCGAACTAGCCGCCTTCGCCGACTTGAACGACCTCGGCGCCGTCGTCGTCAAATCGCTCTGCGCTACTCGCTTTAACGGTAACGACGCCCCCCGGCTCTACCCGCTGCCCGTCGGGATGCTCAACAGCGTCGGACTCCAAGGTCCAGGGCTGAAGGCCTGGATCGAACACGACCTCCCAGCAGCCGCACGCAACGCAGAGCGGATCGTCGTGAGTATATGGGGGAGAACGGTGGAGGACTACGCGAAGGCGGCCGCGATTCTGAAGGGTTCGCCTGCAGTAAAGAGGTCGGTGATCGCCGTCGAAGTGAACGTGAGCTGTCCAAACATCGAAGACCGTTCCCGGATGTTCGCACACTCCGTGACAGCGACGAGCGAGGCGGTCGCCGCCGCAGAGTGTGGGCTGCCGCGTTGGGCGAAGCTCAGCCCGAACACCCATGAGATATGCGAGGTCGCCGCCGCCGCCCTTCAAGCCGGCGCCGAGGCGTTGACCCTCGTCAACACCGCGATGGGAGTCGCCGTTGACGTCGAGAGGAGGAGTGCCGTGCTCGGCGCTGTCGGAGGGGGACTCTCAGGGCCCGCGCTGAAGCCGATCGCGATGAGAGCGGTCTGGGAGTGCCGGGACGCCTTTCCCGACGCGAGCATCATCGGCGTCGGCGGCGTCGCCTCCGGAGTCGACGCGTTGGAGATGATCATGGCTGGTGCAAACGCCGTCCAGGTCGGAACTGCGACGTTTCGGGATCCGAGGGCGCCGTGGAAGGTGATCTCTGAAATTCGGAGTTGGTGCAAGAAGAACGGAGAGACGAGATTGGAAGACCTCGTCGGCGTCGCCCATGCCTGAGGGACCCGTGTCCGAGGAGCGCGTGGCTGAGGGGTCTATGCCTGAGGGGTCTATGCCTGAGGGGTCTATGCCTGAGGGGTCTATGCCTGAGGGGTCTATGCCAGTGAAGAGAGACTTAACGGTCGCGAACTTCGCAGAGAAACTGTCGACAGCGACTCATGCGACGGGTCCGTTGTGCCTCGGGGTCGACCCGTCGTCGCAGCTGCTTGACAGCTGGGGGATCGACGACTGCGTCGACGGACTCCGTCGATTCTGTGATCGATCTCTCGAGGCGTTCGTCGGAACCGTCGGCGTCATCAAAGCTCAGGTCGCGTTCTTTGAACGGTTCGGAGCTCGCGGCATCGAAGTTCTCGAATCGTTCATCCAAACTGCCAGAGGCTCTGGAGTTTTCGTGATCGCAGACGCGAAGCGCTCAGATATCGCCTCGAGTGCCGAGGGCTACGCACAGGGGTGGCTCGACGACGACAGCCCGCTGTGTTCGGACGCGCTGACCGTCGTCGCTTACATGGGGCTCGGCGCGCTGAGCCCCATCATCGACAAATCCGTATCGGGTGGAAAAGGAGTTTTCGTTGTCGTTCGTTCGAGCAATCCAGAGGGCCGCTCGATCCAGGAGGCAACCGGAACTGACGGAGTGTCAGTTGAGGACCGACTCCTGGCCGAGATAGCCGCGTTCAACGGCAAGATCGGCTTGGAACTCGGACCGCTCGGAGCCGTCGTCGGGGCGACGTTGAAGCCTTCGAATTTCGAGTTATCCCAGTTGAAAGGGGTGTTCCTAGTGCCAGGCATAGGAGCTCAGGGGGCTACGTTCAAAGACGTCGAGGCGCTGTTCAAGAGCGCTCCGACCGGCTCGGTACTACCCGTCGTCGCCCGCTCGGTGCTCGCAGAGGGCCCCGACGTAGAGCGCCTGCGAGCCGCAGCGGAGCGGGCCCGCGACGAGGCGATAGAGCGCTTAACGTGACCTGGCGCTCGAAAAGCGCTATGGTCATGTCATGCCTCAACCGCCTGCACTTACACCAGAACAGCGCCAGGCCGCGCTCCAAAAGGCCGCAAGGGTCCGGCGCGAGCGCGCCGAGGTGAAAGAGAAGCTCAAGATGGGCTCGCTTTCACTCGCGGAGCTCTTGACGTTGGCCGCCCAAGACGAGACCGTCGGCAAGATGAAGGTCATATCTGTCCTCGAGTCCCTCCCCGGTCTCGGCAAGGTAAAGGCCCGCCGGATGATGGAGACCGTCGGCATCAGTGACAGCCGTCGGCTGCAAGGCCTCGGGGCCAAGCAGCGCGAAGAGCTTCTAAAAGAGACTGCTCGCTGATCCGATCGTCTTCGTGCTCATCGGTCCCGGCGGGGCCGGTAAGGGCACGCTGGCCAGACTGCTCACCTCCAAGGACCCGCACCTGTGGCTAAGCAGGTCGTGGACTACGCGGCCGCGCCGTCCCGGCGAAGACGACGACGCGTACGTCTTCGTTGACCGAGCAGAGTTCGAGGAGCGGGCACGAAGTGGCGGTTTCGTAGAGTTCGCCGAGTTTCTCGGAAACCTCTACGGCACCCCCTGGCCACAGCCGCCGGACGGCTCTGACGTGCTCTTGGAGATCGACCTCCAAGGTGCGCGCCAGGTGCTCGCCCGCTACCACGACGCGACCGTCGTGTTGTTGGTGCCTCCTTCGACCGACGTCCAACGTGAGCGGATGCTGGAGCGCGGCGACAGCTTGGACCAGGTTCAAGAGCGTCTCGCGAAGTCCAAAGAGGAGATTGAGGGCGGTCGCGCGATCGCACGCCACGTCGTCGTGAACTGTGATATCGGCGCGAGCGTTGCCGAATTGGAGGCTATAGTAGAGGCCACCCGCTCGGGAAGAAGAGAAAAGGACTGTTGAATGCCAGACAAGCGCGCGACGTTGATGGACCCGCCGATCGAGTCACTCCTCGACAAAGTCGACTCTAAGTTCACCCTCGTCGCGCTCGGATCGCTTCGAGCTCGTCAGGTGAACGCCTACTACAACAGCCTCGGAGAGGGCCTCGGCCGGGTGGTGCCTCCTCAGGTGACCTCTATTTCGGGTAAGCCGCTCTCAATCGCGTTCGAAGAGATAGCTGCTGGAAAGGCCACCTACGAGCGCTTCGACCCTGAAGAAGAGGCACTCCTCGCAGAACAGGCCGCCGCTCAAGACGCCGAGGCCGCGAACCTCGCGAGCGGCGACGGCGCTATGACCCCAGAGGGGGGCTTCTTGCTCGGCTCGAAATGGATCTCCGACCCCGGGAGTGCCGGCGAGGACTCCGTGACCGGAGCCGACGCAGACGAGGCGAGCCCGGCTATCGACGAGGACGAAGGGCCTGCCGCCAGCTGACGTGGTTCAGCCCGGGGTCCGTCGGTGAGCAGCGAGTCCGAACTGGGGAAGCAGGAACTGGGGCGACCTGAACTGGGGCGACCTGAACGCCGACGAATAGTTCTTGGGGTCTCAGGCGGGATAGCTGCATACAAGGCAGTCGAGCTGTGCAGGAGACTCGTGGACAACGGTTACTTCGTGACCCCGGTCCTGACCCACAGCGCGACGCGCTTCGTTGGCGCGGCGACGTTCTCTGCGCTCGCATCAGAGCCCGCACGTACGAAGCTCTTCGATGATTCAAGAGGCAACACCAGCGCTCTCACGCCGATCGTACACACGCGCCTCGGCCAAGAAGCCGACCTGGTGTTAGTAGCGCCGGCGACCGCACATCTCCTCGCACGCTACGCGACGGGGATGGCCGATGACTTGTTGACAACGACCCTCCTCGCGACTCGCTCACCAGTGATCGTCTGCCCGGCGATGCACTCTGAGATGTGGGATCACCCTGCCGTTCAGGAGAACCTCTCGATTCTCGCGAGCCGGGGGGTGATCGTCGTTCCTCCAGCTGAGGGTAGGTTGGCCGGGGGCGACGTTGGGATGGGACGACTCGCTGATATCGAAGCAATCCTGGAGCGTGTGGAAGACGTAGTTGGCTCAGGTGCTGCGTCGACTCGAAGAGAGTTGAGTGGAGTACGGGTCCTCGTGAGTGCCGGAGGCACCCGTGAGCCGATCGATCCTGTTCGCTTCATATCGAATCGCTCTTCTGGAAAGCAAGGCCACGCGCTCGCCGAGGAAGCATATCTCCGTGGCGCTGAAGTGACTCTCGTCACCGCGTCACGCCTTGGGGCGACTGAGGGAGTAAAGGTTGTCCCGGTCGAGACCGCTTCTGAGATGGAAGAGGCGATGATGAAAGAGGCGCCTATGGCCGACGTCGTTATCATGGCCGCAGCGGTCGCGGACTTCAGGGTGAAGACTCCTCGTGGCGAGAAGATCAAGCGCTCCGACGGTACTCCTGAAATCCTCCTCGAACCCACCCCCGACATCCTCGCTAAGTTGGTCAAGTGTCGCAGGAGCGGCCAGGTGCTGGTAGGGTTTGCCGCCGAAACGAGCGACGTTATCGAACGCGGCCATGAAAAGCTGGTTCGAAAGGGCGTCGACATCTTGGTGGTAAACGACGTTTCAACTCCGGGAGCTGGATTCGATCACGATACAAATGCGGTATCTATTCTGGGGCCCGGAGGAGTCGTCCACGAAGTCGCTTTGGCGACGAAAAGACGCGTCGCAGGTGTAATCCTCGATAGGATCGCGCTCGAGTTGAACAAGAGGAGCAAGACGATGGAGAAAGAGGCGAGCTCATGAGCACTCGTATGACGTTTACATCCGAGTCGGTCACCGAAGGTCACCCTGACAAGATGGCCGATCAGGTCTCTGATTCGGTCTTGGACGCTCTGCTGGAAGGAGACCCAAACTCCAGGGTCGCCTGTGAGACGATGCTCACGACCGGCCTCGTCGTCGTCGCGGGTGAGGTGAGTACGAAGACTTACGTCGATATCCCATCGCTCGTCAGAACAACGATCTGCGAGATCGGCTACGACAACGACGCTTACGGATTCAACGGTAAGACCTGTGGAGTGATGGTCGCGCTCGACGAACAGTCACCCGACATCGCCCAAGGTGTCGACTCGGCATTCGAGCTCCGAACCGGTTCGGGTGGAGAAGATCAACTTAACGCACAAGGAGCCGGCGATCAAGGGATGATGTTTGGGTACGCGTGCGACGAAACCCCAGATCTCATGCCGCTTCCAATCTGGCTGTCGCACCGGCTCGCACAGCGTCTCGCTCAGGTAAGAAGGGTCGGGGTGCTGCCCTACCTGCGGCCAGACGGTAAGACCCAAGTGAGCGTAGAGTACGAAGACGGACGACCGGTAAGGGTGGAGACGGTCTTGATATCGACCCAACACCAACCTGGAATTGACCTAGAGACACTCTTGCTCCCCGACCTTCGAGAGCACGTGATCAACCCGCTCTTGCCGACGGACTTGGACACCGAGGGACTCAGGGTTCTCGCGAACCCGACCGGTTCGTTCGAGCTCGGCGGTCCACACGCGGACACCGGGCTCACCGGGCGAAAGATCATCGTCGACACCTACGGCGGGATGGCCCGTCACGGTGGCGGCGCATTCTCGGGGAAGGACCCTTCAAAGGTCGACCGATCAGCGGCCTACGCAGCGCGCTGGGTCGCAAAGCACGTCGTCGCCTCACGCGCCGCTTCTCGTTGTGAGGTCCAAGTCGCGTACGCGATCGGGGTAGCGAGGCCCGTATCGTTGCTCGTCGAGACCTTCGGCACCGAGGCGGTGGATCCAGCGAGGATCGCGGCAACGGTCACGGATCTCTTCGACCTTCGCCCCGCCGCGATCATCCGCGACCTCGACCTTCGCCGCCCTATCTACCGGCGCACCGCGGCCTACGGCCACTTCGGGCGAGCTGACAAGGAGTTCACCTGGGAGGCAACCCCAAAGGTCGACGAGATGCGCCAGGCCCTCGGGCTCTGAGCGTCCCTAGGGTTCCTAACGCTTCGGAGGTCTCGGGCGTTTCGGGCGTTTCGGAGGAGGCTCCTCGGCTAAGGGTTGTACGGGTCGTCCCAGACGTAGCTGGTCTGCATCGTTCGTTTGACTACTACGTGCCAAGAGAGTGGGAGTCCTCGGTTAGGGTCGGAACGATCGTGAAGATCACGTTGCACAACAGGCGGGTGAAGGGATGGGTCGTTAAAGATGACGTCTCGGCGCCTGAGGGTGTCGAACTGCTCCCGATCCTCTCGGTGAGCAGTCTTGGACCGCCGATCGCAATTCTCGAGTTGACCAGGTGGGCAGCGTGGCGCTGGGCCGGAACCCAGGTCGCGTTCTTGCGCATGGCTTCGCCAAAGAGAGTGGTTAGATCGACCAGCACGCTAAACGAGAGTTCCCCTGAAGCGGTCGTCGCGTCGAGTGGGAGAGCTAACGATACTCAATCAAAGGGTGTTTTCAAAGAAGCGACGGACCTCGCTCGATCACACCCCGGACAACCGTTGCTCGTTAAAGTGCCGCCATCGATGGACCTGATCGAACTCGTCGAGTTTGCGGTATTTGAGTCGCAGCGGACGCCGAAGAACGGCTCGGTCCTAGTTCTCGTTCCAAGCAAGGGTTGGGCTGAGCGTTTGTGTAAGCGGCTCGTCAAAAGAGGATTTCGCGCGACAAGGGAGTGGGAGCAAGCTCTTGCTGGTTGGCCAGTCGTCGTCGGTAGTCGTGCAGCCGCGTGGGCGCCGATCGAGCGTGTCGCTGCAGCTGTTGTAGTAGACGCCCATGACGGGGCGTATCGTAGCGAGCGCGCACCAACTTTCAACGCAGTCGACGTCGTCGTGAGAAGAGCCGAACTAGACGGGGCGCCTTGTTGGCTGACCTCACCGTGTCCGACTCCAGAGCTTGTCGTGCGTTTTCGACAGTGGAGCCCGGATCGCTCGATCGAAGGTAGCGGATGGCCAAAGCTGGTCGTCGTGGATCGGCGTGGCGAAGACCCACGCACCGGACTCATCTCCGAGGAGCTAGTAGCGCTCGCTCGAGACGTTCTCGAACGAGGGTCTCGCGCGGTCTTCGTCTTGAACCGCACCGGAAGGGCTCGCCTCATCGCCTGTGGATCCTGTGGCGAGCTCGCACGCTGCGAACGTTGCGGGAGCGCACTGATCCAAGAGGTCGATCTCTACAAGTGCCGGCGCTGTGAGACCGAGAGGCCACCGCTTTGTTCCGCGTGTGGTTCGACGAAGATGAAGACGTTGCGCTCAGGAGTGTCCAAGGTGCGAGACGAACTCGAGGCGTTGTTAAAAGTTAGAGTCGACGAGATTACGAGAGACTCGCGTCCGCTACGCCCGAGCGACCCACCGCGTGAGCGCGACTCGGGTAGTAAGTACCCCAGGCATCAAGAGCACGCCGTCGCGGTCGTCGGCACCGAGGCTGTCCTTCACAGGACTCGTGACGCAGGTTTAGTCGCTTTCTTGGACTTCGATCAGCACCTTCTCAGACCCGAGATAGGCGCATCGCACGAAGCGCTCTCGTTGATCGCGAGAGCCGGCCGACTGGTCGGGGCACGCCGGAGCGTCGCTTCGCTGTCTTCGGATTCGCATTCGCACCCGAGAGACAACGGAGTCGTTCTAGTTCAGACTCGCATCCCAGAACACGACGTGATCCTCGCGGCGGAGCGAGGAGACCCCGGCCCCCTCGCAAGATCCGAGATCGAACTGCGGCGCGAGCTCTCCTTACCGCCCTTTTGCGCGTTTGCCTCGTTGTCGGGGTCCGGCGCGCCACCCTACGCTGAGTCCCTGATAGCGGCGGGCTGTCGCGACGTGGAGGTCTCCGATCTCGGCGCCGGCCGCTGGCTCGTACGTTCACCTCGCCACGCCGAGCTCTTAGACACTCTCGCGGCAGTTCCTCGACCGAGCGAGCGCACCCGCGTCGAGGTCGACCCCGTTCGCATCTGAGTCCTCAACGACGGTTCGAGTTGGTCAAGCACTAAGATACTGAGATGGCGACATTTCCGATCCGCACCTACGGCGACCCGGTTCTGCGGCAACAGACTTTCGAGGTAGAAGAGATTGACGGAAGGATCGCGCGCCTCGCAAAGAACATGATCGAGACGATGTACGCGGCGCCGGGGACCGGTCTTGCGGCCAACCAGGTAGGAGTGCAAAAAAGGGTCTTTGTATACGACATAGGTGAAGGACCTCAGGTGGTTGTGAACCCGGTGATAAAAGAGACCGACGGCGAGTGGACCTACGAGGAAGGGTGCCTTTCGGTTCCAGGGCTGAGTTGGCCGATCGTACGGCCAAACGCTGTGCACCTCGTTGGAGTAGACCTCGATGGAAACGAGATCTCTATCGAGGCCGACACCTTGGAGGGACGCGTCTTTCAGCACGAGTTGGATCACTTGAACGGCGTACTCGTCATCGAGCACTTAGACGACGACCAGAGGAGAGAAGCGCTCAAGACCCTGAGGCTGCGAACGCTCTATCTCGGCGATCCGGGTGAAACCTTGTAGCAGGATTGGCCCAACAAGAGCGACTGCAAGGCAGCTGCTGCAACTCCGTTGGCTCCACCGACCTCATCGTTGAGGCGCTGGGGCGCTACTGGTGAGGGTGAAGTGAGAGAAGAGCGCGAGGGGCGAAGACAGTTTGGGAAATGGCCAGTTGTGGTAAGCTGAACTTGCCATTACGATCTGCTCGTCCTAGGGGGTAATATGCAGGTCAAAGCTGTTCTGAGAGGTCTGATCGGGCCATTTGCTGCAGCAGTGCTTGTCGCCAGCCTCTATGCAACTGTGGGCCTCGGCTCGTCGACGGGGCTATCGCAGGTAGCACTTGTGTCCTCACAACACCCCGAGTTGGTAGGCCAAGCTGTCGAGACCTCGTCTACCTCAACCAACCCGAGCTGGTCTGGTCCTACTAACATTAGACTTCCGTCCAATGCTGCACGTGACAGTGGTGTCGGCAAACCCGTAGAGTTCTGCTCCTCCACTGGAAACTGTGAACTTCTCAACACCTATGGCACAAACGGGATAGTGGCTCTCTACGCCCAGGTCGAGGCCGGCGGTAACTGGAAAACTCCAACCCAACTTCACCCTCCTGCGAACTCGATTGGCGGTGTCTCGCTCACCAACCTCACCTGTACTTCAGCTGGTAACTGCGAGGCTGTTGGGACTTATCAAACCAACGCCACCAACAACCCAACCGAACCCTTCGCTATCACCGAGACGAACGGCACCTGGGGCACCGGGGTCGAACTCTCCCTACCAGCGGGTTTCGTAGGTTTCAGTCTCTCGCTCACCAACCTCACCTGTAGCTCTGCTGGTAACTGCGCGGTTGTTGGGATCTTTGACACCTGCTGCATTAGCAACAACGAAGGTGCACCCTTCGCTATCACCGAGACGAACGGCACCTGGGGCACCGGCGTCGTCCTACACCTGCCAGGGAACTCGGTTAGAGTCCCCCTCGCCGACGACACT
>JAJYQJ010000137.1 GCA_021794655.1 Actinomycetes bacterium
TCCGTCGGCTACGACCTGCTATGCGGTTGGGATAAACATCTCGGGTGGGGGAGACGTTCTCGCTACAACGAACTCTGGGGCCACGTGGACCTCTCAGTCCCTGCCCCCTGGGACCGGCAACCTCAACGCCATAGCGTGTCCGTCGACTACAACCTGCTACGCGGTTGGCGCAGGCATCCTTGCCACCACGAACTCTGGGGGTACGTGGACTTCTCAGTCCGCGCCCTCTGGAACCAGTTACCTCAACGACATAGCGTGTCCGTCGACTATTACCTGCTATGTGGTTGGGTACAGCAGCTCGAACGGCGGAGAGATCCTTGCCACGACGGACTCTGGGGCTACGTGGACGTCTCAGGCGGTGCCCTCTGGGACCGCCAATGTCGACTCCATAGCGTGCCCGTCGAGCACGACTTGCTATGCGGTTGGGCGCAACATGTCGGCGACCGCAACGATCCTTGCCACGACGGACTCTGGGGCTACGTGGACTTCTCAGTCCGCGCCCTCTGGAACCCGCGTTCTCTTTGACATAGCGTGTCCGTCGACTGGCACTTGCTACGCGGCCGGCAGGCTGAACAACCCTGGCGGCGGAGTGATCGTTGCTACCACGAACTCTGGGGCTACGTGGACCTCTCAGTCCGCGCCCTCTGGGATCCTTAGCCTCTTTGGCGTAGCGTGCCCGTCGACTACCACCTGCTACGCGGTTGGGATCAATAGCAGCTCGGGCACCAGCGTTGGAGTGATCCTTGCTACCACGAACTCTGGGGCAACGTGGACCTCTCAGTCCGTGCCCTCTGGGACGAACGGCTTCTATGGCATAGCGTGTCCGTCGACTACGACCTGCTATGCGGTTGGGTCCAACGGCCCGAATGCCGGGGACATCCTTGCCACCAATGACTCTGGAGTTACGTGGACCTCTCAGTCCCTACCCTCTGGGACCGGTGGCCTCAACGCCATAGCGTGTCCTTCGACTACGACCTGCTACGCGGTTGGAGCCGGAGTGATCCTTGCTACCACGAACTCTGGAACTACGTGGACCTCTCAGTCCCTACCCTCTGCGACAACTTACTTTATCGGCATAGCGTGTCCGTCGACTACCACGTGCTACGCGGTTGGGTCCAATAACACTACGGGTACCGGAGTGATCCTTGCCACCAAGGATTCTGGGGCTACGTGGACCTCCCAGGCCGTGCCCTCTGTGACCATTAGCGTCAACGCCGTAGCGTGCCCATCGGCCACCACCTGCTACGCAGTAGGGCGTGGTGTAATCCTTGCCACCACGAACTCTGGGGCAACGTGGACCTCTCAGTCCGTGCCCTCTGGGACCGGTGGTTTCACTGGCATAGCGTGTCCGTCGACTGCCACGTGCTACACGGCTGGGAACGGCAGCTCAGGCGCAGAGATCCTTGCCACCACGAACTCTGGGACTACGTGGAGTTCTCAGCCCATGCCCTCTGGGACCAGTCCTCTCTACTCGATATCGTGCCCGTCGACTAGCACTTGCTATGCAGTTGGACAGGAATTCAGCGGCAGCTCATACGTCGGAGTAGTGATCCTTGCAACCACGAACTCCGGGGCTACGTGGACCTCTCAGTCCCCCCCCAATCGGACTTATGCGCTCTTTGGTGTAGCGTGTCCGTCGACTACGACGTGCTACGCGGTGGGACAAGGAACTGGAGCAGTTGGCGGTCTTATCCTGACTAATGCACCCAGCCCAGGACCACCAGGCTGTTCTTCTACAAGGGTAGGCTCAGCTAACTTTCCGGGTGGCTACTGGCTAGCAACCGCTAACGGAGCCGTCTACTCCTGTGGTGACGCTCCATTCTATGGATCACTTGTGACCCTTGGGATAACACCGTCTAAGCCAATCGTTGGAATAGCAGCTACACCAGATAACAAGGGCTACTGGTTAGTAGCCTCTGACGGTGGAGTCTTTGCCTTTGGTGACGCAGCGTTCTACGGATCCATGGGAGGAAAGCCACTGAATAAGCCAGTAGTTGGAATGGCTGCAACCCCTCAGGGGGGCTACTACGAGGTCGCATCTGACGGTGGGCTGTTTGCATTTGGACCAGGGGCCAGCTTCTACGGATCCATGGGAGGAAAGCCCCTGAATAAGCCAGTAGTTGGAATGGCTGCAACCCCTCAGGGGGGCTACTACGAGGTCGCATCAGACGGAGGGATCTTCGCGTTTGGACCAGGGACCCCGTTCTTGGGCTCAATGGGTGGAAAGCCACTGAATAAGCCAGTAGTTGGAATGGCTGCAACCCCTCAGGGGGGCTACTACGAGGTCGCATCTGACGGTGGGATCTTCTCCTTTGGTACCCCGTTCCACGGCTCTACAGGGTGTCTCAGCTTGAACCAACCGATTGCCGGGATGGAGGTCTCAACAGATACGACAACTGTCGGGACTGGGACTGCGTGTGGGTTCACAACCCCACAGGCTCGAGGTGGCTACCAGTTCGTCGCCTCCGACGGTGGGGTGTTCAGCTTTGGAAACGCTGTCTTTGCCGGCTCTCTTGGTGGACAGGGCATAACCGACGTAGTTGGAATCGCCGGCTCCTAGCGCGACTATCCCTCCAAAGAAGCGCCACTCGGAGCGGTGGTTAGGCTCAGAGTTGGTTGAGTGCGTCTATGAGGACACGCAGGCGGGTGAAGTGGACCTTGTCGAAGCGCAGCGCGATCCGGGGGAGCTCTAGGTGGTCGTCGCTGCTCTTCTCGGGTGGAAGCGGGGACGTACGCCTGATGGCCCCCGAGATGACTATGTCGTTGAACCGCCTGTTGAGTTCGTCGAGCTCCCGGCGGCTCGGTGAGTGCTGGAGGCGAACGACGAGGAGGTCGCCGACCCAGCGACACGAGTGGTAGTTGCGGTAGAACCCGAGGATCTCCTCTAGTGCGTCCTTCGTCGACGTCACGATTCGAAAGAGCGAGAGATCTTCGGGGGAGATCCAACCGGAACGGATCGCTTCCTCGGAGATGAACCGCTTCCACGCGCTCCAGTACGTGCCGCCCGGGGTCTCGACCAAAACGATCGGGGCGGGCTCTGCCTTTCCGGTCTGCAAGAGCGTCAAGAGCTCGAAGCACTCGTCTTGGGTACCAAACCCCCCAGGGAGGACCGCGTAGCCGTGGGACTCTTTGATAAGCATCAGCTTCCGGGTGAAGAAGTAACGCATCTCGACGAGCTTTGGATCCTGCGCGATGAACGGATTCGCCCCCTGCTCGTGGGGGAGTCGGATGTTCACTCCAAACGCGTGTTCTCGACCCGCCCCTTCGGTTCCCGCCGCCATGATCCCCGGGCCCGCTCCCGTGATCACCATCCAGCCCGAGCCGGCCAGGCCCGCCGCTATCTCGCGGGCGAGGACGTACACGGGATCGTCCGCCTTCGTGCGTGCGGAACCAAACATCGTGACCTTCCTCGTCTCGCGAAACGGCCTGAAGACGCGGAACGCTTCGACCATCTCGGCGAGGGCCGCGTCAGCGATCTTCAAGTCGCCGACGCTCACCCCCTCATGCCCGAGACTCCAGACCTCTTTGAGCATCGAGCGGATGAGTTTACCCTGGGTACCCGATAGATCTCGCCCGCCAACGAGGGCTCGAAAAGCAGTCTCTATGTCGCTCTCTGGAGGTTCGGGTAGCGGGGCGAGGGTGTCAGTCGTCACCGCGCGACAACACCGAGGCGACCGCGGGTGGTCACTGCATCACGGCCGTAGAGGGTCGTCCGGCGGACGAGCGGGCGGCCGAGAGGGGCGACGAGCTCTTTGAGCGCGTCTAGTTCAAGAGACTGGCCGTGGCTCGCTCCAGCGGCACGGGAGATGTTCTCGTCAATCAGCGTCCCACCTATGTCGTTCGCGCCGGCGCGGAGTACCGCACGGGCTCCTTCAACTCCCATCTTCACCCAGCTGACCTGAATGTTGTCGATGTAACCGTGGTACGCGATCCGCCCGATCGCGTGCATGAGGACCGCTTCTCGAAACGTCGGACCCCTCCGCGCTGTTCGCGCGAGATAGATGGGGGAGGCCATGTGTACGAACGGGAGGGGTACGAACTCGGTGAATCCACCGGTCTCTTTTTGCAAAGAGCGCGTAACGACGATGTGGCGGGCCCAGCTCGCGGGGTGCTCGATCGAGCCGAACATGATCGTCACGTTCGATCGAAGGCCGACGAGATGCGCCGTCCGATGTGCTTCGAGCCACTCGTCGGTCCTGATCTTGTCCGGGCAGAGGACCTTGCGGACGTCGTCGTCGAGAATCTCCGCCGCGGTGCCAGGTAGCGTCTTTAGCCCGGCGTCCTTCAGCGTCGACAGGTAGTCGAACAAAGATACTCCGGAGCGTCGTGCGGCCTCTGTCACCTCGAGCGCGCTGAACGCGTGGATGTGGATCCGCTCAGATCCACGGCGCACGGCCTTGATCACATCCAGGTAGTACTGCGCGTCAAACTTCGGGTGGATGCCCCCTTGGAGGCAGACCTCGCTAGCGCCGGCTCGTTCTGCCTCGACGGTGCGCCGGGTGATCTCGTCGAAGTCGAGCAGGTAAGGATCTCCCCTCAAGTTCAGCGAGCGCGGGCCTTTCGAGAACGCGCAGAACTTACAGCGGAACGTGCAGATGTTTGTGTAGTTGATGTTCCTATTAGCGACGTAGGTCACGTCGTCGCCCGACGTCTTTAATCGCAGTTCGTCCGCTAACTCGATCACCGCGCCGACCTCGGGTCCACGCGCACGAAACAGCGTCTCTATCTCGGCTTCTCCGGGTTCCTCGCCAGCCGAGACGCCGGCGAGGACCTCGCCGACCGCCCCCGAGGCCCTCCCTGTGAAGTGGATCTTAGGCGGCGCTAGAGCGGACCCAGAGCACCACTTCGAGTCCCTCGCGAGCCCTTCGGCGTCGCTCGCGTCCTTGACGGGAAAGACCATCGCTTCATCCAACCAACGACCCTCGTCGGCCAGGAACGACGGGTAGATCGTGAGGCGGGGAGCGAGCGTGTGACCAGCGATCTCCACGTGCTCCCTCATCGCATCGAGCGACGGCCATGGTCGTTCGGGGTTGACGTGGTCCTCGGTAATCGGCGAGACGCCTCCGAGGTCGTCGATGCCAGCCGAGAGGAGCGCAGCCAACTCGTCGGTTAGATTCGGCGGCGCTTGGACGTGTATCTCCGCGGGAAGAACGAGGCGCGCCATCGCGATGGACCAGAGATGCTCGCTAGGATCACATGCGGGATCGTCTGCCATCGCGGTCCCAGGCTTTGGGATGAAGTTCTGTACGATCACCTCCTGGACGTGCCCGTAGCGTTCGTGGGATCGTGCGATCGCCTCGAGTGCTCGGAGGCGATCGTCCCTCGTCTCCCCGATCCCGACGAGGATCCCCGTCGTAAAAGGAATCGAAAGCCTTCCGGCCGCGTCGAGCGTTTCAAGGCGGCGGGCCGGATCCTTGTCCGGTGCGAGCCGATGAGCGTTTAGAGTCGCGAGGCTCTCTATCATCATCCCCTGACTAGCGGTCACCGCCCGCAACGAGGTGAGCTCGTCTCGTGTGAGTGCGCCGGCGTTCGCGTGGGGGAGAAGACCGGTCTCTCCTGTGACGACCCGGCACGCCTCGACGAGGTACTCGATCGTCGACGCGTACCCGTGTTCGGCGAGCCAGCTCCGCGCAGTTTCGTAGCGCAGCTCCGGGCGCTCGCCGAGGGTGAAGAGAGCCTCGTGGCAACCCAGGTCCGCTCCGGCGCGCGCTAGGCCGACGATCTCGTCGATACTCATGTACGGCGCCGCCAACCGCGCGGGTGCCTTCGCAAACGTGCAGTACCCACAGCGGTCACGGCAGAGCATCGTAAGGGGTATGAAGACCTTCGGCGAGTACGTGATCCTCGTCCCGTGGGCCAGATCTCGGATCGATGCTGCCCGCGCGGTCAGCTCTGTGAGTTCGCTTCCCTCGGTCCAGATCATCTATCGCGTCTCCTCACCTGAGCTCTGCCGTCCCACCTCGCCGAGCTCTTGCCCGAGCGCTTCGGCGTCGACGAGCCAACGAACATCGCCGGCGTGAACCCGGCTCGCAGGAGTGTCCTCGCCGTTCAGTACCGCTCGCATCGCCGCCGCCTTGGTGGAACCTGCGACGGTGAACACCGCGAGGCATGACGAGTTGATCACCGGAAGCGTCAACGAGAGGCGCTCGTGGGGGTTCGTCCCCGTCTCATCTCTGGACGCGACGACGAGTTCATCATCTCGTGCGTTGAGCTGGGCGGAACCGGGGAAGAGCGACGCCGTGTGGCCGTCTTCTCCCATTCCAAGATGGATCACGTCGATTCCACCAGTTGCGAGTAGCTCCGAGATCTCCTTCGTATACGCATCAATGCACGCCGCTCGATCCGGGTCGGTGAGCATCGGGTGAAACGATCCGACGCGTTCAACACGGTCGATGAGCGCCTCTCTTACTAGCTGCTCGTTCGCGTCCGGACTCCCCGGGCTAACCCATCTCTCGTCACCCATGTAGATGTCGACGAGCTCCCAGGCAATCGCGACCGAGCCGTCCGCTACACGTTCATAGCACGCTCGAGCGGTAGGGCCGCCCGATAGAACGAGAGTGAACCGATCGTTGCAGCGGTTGACGAACGCGTCGTAGATAACCGATACGAACGCGTCCGGTACGTCACTAACTGCAGTGATCTTAGGAGGCTTGAGGCGTTGCATCCCTTTACCGGTCGCCTCCGCGTTCACGGTGTAGGAGTCCTCCACGCGTCCCCCGATCGTTCCAGGAGTAGCTCTGCGATATGGGGTCCCCATGTGCCCGCGTTGTAGAAGTGGAGGCCCCCTCCTGGTTCCGACCATGCCTGCAAGTACGGGTCGACGATTCGCCAGGCCTGCTGCACCTCGTCGCTTCGGATGAAAAGGGTCGCGTCCCCGTTCATCGCGTCGTGGAGAAGCCGAGGATAGCCGTCGGTTTCCTTCGTCTCCTGGAACGACGACGCGTACTCGAAGTTCATCGCGACGGACTGAACGCGAAACGCCTCGCCGGGAACCTTCGCTCCAAAATGAAGGCTGATCCCTTCCTGGGGTTGGATACGAAGCACCAGGGTGTTCGGCCTCAGCTGGCGACTCATCGCGCCGTCGAACGCTAGGAACGGGACACTGTGAAACTGAAGAGCGACCTCGGTCACGCGGTGGGGGAGGCGCTTGCCGGTGCGCACGTAGATCGGAACGCCGGCCCACCGCCAGTTCTCGACTCTCAGGCGAAGTGCGACGTAGGTCTCCGTCTCGCTTTCGGGCGATACGCCTTCTTCTTGCCTGTATCCAGAGACCGCGACGTTATCGATCTCGCCTCCGAGGTACTGGGCGCGAACCGACTTGTCGACCGCCTCATCGGGAGTTGGGATGTCGACCGCGTTGAGCAGCTTCACCTTCTCGTCGCGGATGTGGCGCGCGTCCATTCCGGTCGGGGGCTCCATCAGGGTCAACGCTAGGACCTGCATCACGTGGTTCTGAACGATGTCACGCAGCGCACCCGCCGTCTCGTAGAAGCCGCCGCGGTGCTCGACGCCGAGGCTCTCTGCGACCGTTATCTGCACCTGTTCGACGTAGCGCCTGTTCCAGATCGGTTCGAAGACGGCGTTCGCGAACCTAAGAGCGAGGACGTTCTGGACGGTCTCTTTGCCCATGTAGTGATCTATCCGGAAGATCTGGTCCTCATTAAACGCTTTGTGGACCGCCTCGTCGAGTGCGATCGCACTCCCGAGGTCACGCCCGTAAGGCTTCTCGACGACGAGGCGTGCGAACTCCCCACCGTCGCCAGGGACGTTGCAGTTCTCCTTCGCGAGCGCCTCTGCGACCATCGCGAACGCCTCTGGGACGGTAGCTAGATAGTAGAGACGGTTACCCGCCGTCTTGTAGTTCGCGTCCGCCTCCGCGAGGAGGACCTTCAAACGATCGAACGTCTCTTGGCTCGCGTACTCGCCGGCGACGTAGCGGAACCTCTCCACGAGAGCTCTCCACGTCGGTCCGGCGTTCGCTACGTCTGCCAACGCGGCCTGCCTGAACTGTTCGTCGTCCCAAACGGTCCGTGCCACTCCGATCACGGTAAAGTTCTCCGAGAGCCGGCCGTTATCGGCGAGGTTTGCGAGCGCCGGGAGGATCTTTCGTGACGTTAGATCACCCGACGCCCCGAAGAGGACCATCGCGAGCGGCGGGGTCCGCTCGGGAGGGGAGCCGTAGTGGTTCACGAGGGGTCCGAGCCTCCATCTGGCCCCGCCGTCGCACGCTCTGCGTTCGGCGTCAGCGTCTCCATTCCCGTCTCGCCACTCTCCAGGGTCACCGCGTGGCCACCGAACTGGTTTCTCAACGCCGCTGTCAGCCTGTTCGCGAACGAATCGGGCTCCCTCGACGCGAACCTCGCGTAGAGTGCGGCGGAGATCGCTGGAGCGGGCACCGCTCTCGCTATCGCCTCCTCGACCGTCCAGCGCCCCTCCCCGGAGTCGACGACGACACCTTTGATCTCATCGAAGTGAGCGTCCGCGCACAGCGCTCGCTCGATCAGCTCGAGCAGCCAGCTACGTACGACGGAGCCGTAGCGCCATATCGCCGCGATCTCGTGGAGGTCGAGATTGAACTCCGTCGCCGCGTTCATCACCTCGAATCCCTCCGCGTACGCCTGCATCATCCCGTACTCGATGCCGTTGTGGACCATCTTGACGAAGTGTCCCGCACCGACCGGTCCGACGTGGGAGTAGCCCCCCTCGGGTGCGAGCGAGATGAGCGCCGGCTCGACGATCTTCACGGCTTCAGGGGTCCCGCCGACCATGAGGCAGTAGCCCTCCTCAAGTCCCCAGACTCCACCGGAGGTACCCGCGTCGACGAAGCCAATCCCACGCTCATCGAGCTTCGCCGCCGTGATCGCTGCGTCCTTGTAGTTCGAGTTCCCGCCGTCGACGATCACGTCACCGGAGTCGAAGAGGTCACCGATCGCCGCGATCGTCGACTCCGTCGCATCTCCAGATGGGACCATCACCCAGGCGGCCCGCGGAGGAGTGAGCTTGTCTCTAAGCTCTTCAAGCGTCGCCGCCGGGTCCGCTCCCTTCTCGGCGACCGCGTCGCGCGCCTCTTTCGCCAGGTCGTAGGCGACCACCTCGTGACCCGCCCTGATCAGCCGTTCGGTCATATTCGCACCCATCTTGCCGAGTCCGACCATCGCAATCCTCATCGCTTACTCCTTTGTTCGTCCGACTTTGACTCTTTGAGCTTCGCCTTAAGTGTCGCCAAGAGGTCCGTAAAGGACTTCTCAAACGACGCGACACCTTGTGCCTCGAGCGTCGAGGCTACGTCGGAGAAGTCGATTCCCGCCTCCGCAACCTCGTTCAATACTTTCTCGGCCCCAATGAGATCACTTTCGATGCTTCTCGTGACCGTCCCGTGATCGATGAACGCATCGAGGGTGGCGTCGGGCATCGTGTTGACGGTGTCTTTTCCGATCAGACTATCAACGTAGATCAAGTCGGGATATGCCGGGTTCTTCGTCGACGTAGACGCCCACAGCGGCCGTTGTCGGCGAGCCCCGAGCGCGACGAGCGCCTCCCACCTGGGACCGCTGAACGTTGACTTGAAGTGTTCGTAGGCCACCTTCGCCTGTGCGACCGCCGCCCGGCCGAGTAGTGCCCTTGGAGCGCCGATCTCGCTCAGGCGACGATCTATCTCGGTGTCGACCCTACTCACGAAGAACGACGCGACGCTCGAGACCTTGGAGAGATCCGTCGCTCCGCTCGCCGCGTACTCTTCTAGCCCCGCGATGTACGCCTCAGCTACCGCGTCGTATCGGTCGATTCCAAATATCAACGTCACGTTGATGCTGCGGCCTTCCGATATCATCTGCCGTATCGCTTCGAGCCCTTCGATCGTCGCGGGAATCTTGACGTAGAGGTTCGCCTCGCCGACGCGGTCGTGAAGGCCTCTCGCCGCCTCGATCGTTCCTTTCGCGTCGTGGGCGAGACTAGGGGAGACCTCGAGCGAGACGAACCCGTCGACGCCTTCGCTCTCGTCGTAGACCGGACGTAGGATCGAGAGTGCGTCGACGATGTCCTTGATCACGAGCTCCCAGTACGCCTCCTCTACCCCCATCGTCTCCGTCAGCGACTTGAACTGCTCGTCGTAGTCGTGCTCACCCTCGATCGCCTTAGCAAAGATCGTCGGGTTCGACGTCACACCTCTCACCCCGCTCGCGACGAGTTCTGCAAGATGCCCGTTCGTAATCCAGTCCCGTCGAAGGTTGTCGAGCCACGGACTCTGTCCTGCGTTCTCGTACAGATCGTGTAGGCGGCTCATATCGACGACTCCTTGGATATCTCGAACTTCTACGACTTTTCGCTTAACTTGTGCTAACGCTAGAGGCTAGCGGGTCGCCGCACGCACCCGCGTGCAGGAGCGGCGATCATCCTCGTCGACGACGTGGACCGGCTCGTCGGGGACGGACGTCTTTAGGCCTGATCTCCATCTTCTGAACGCAATTTCAGTACAAATTCATTCTTTGGATGCAGACACGTCACGGTCGTGTTATCTGGGCTCCGTACCCTGCTTCGTGTACCAAGGTCACCGCACGAGTTAGTCGTCTCAACTCAACGTGTGGAGGCCGGTCTTATCGAGTCGAATGGTAGTCGAAAAGTAGGAGTTCCATGGCACGTGTGCAGTTGAAGAACGCATCCAAACAGTACGGGAAGGGCCAACCCGCAGCGGTAGATGGTATCGATATCGCTATCGACGAGGGTGAGTTCGTCGTCTTGCTCGGACCGTCCGGCTGCGGGAAGACGACCGCGCTACGGATGATCGCCGGCCTCGAGGCGCCGAGCGGCGGCGAGGTGTGGTTCGACGACCGCCTCGTCAACGCCGATCCTCCCGATCGCCGAAACGTCGGCATGGTCTTCCAGAACTACGCCCTCTATCCCCACATGACGGTCGATCAGAACCTCTCGTTCGGCCTCAAGGCCGCGCGTACACCAAAGGCCGACGTTCGCCGCCGGGTTCGCGAGGTCGCTGATCTCCTCGGACTCGACGGTTACCTTCAACGACGTCCAAAGGAGCTCTCCGGCGGCCAGCGCCAGCGCGTCGCGTTGGGTCGCTCCCTTATGCGCCGGCCGTCGGTCTTCTTGATGGATGAGCCGCTCTCGAACCTCGATGCGAACCTGCGCGAGCAGATGCGCATCGAGCTAGCCCGCCTACACGCTCGCCTCGGCATCACGACGGTATATGTGACCCACGACCAGAACGAGGCGCTAACGCTCGCCGACCGCGTCGTCGTCATGGAGGCTGGGACGATCCGCCAGTGCGACACACCGAGCGAGGTCTACAACCATCCCGCAGACACCTTCGTCGCAGGGTTCATCGGCTCACCGGGGATGAACCTGTGGACCGCGTCCTGGGAGGACGACGGAGAGTCGGTGTGGCTCGGCGAGCGCGCGCTGCGCTTGCCACGCACCTTCCTCCCTGCCCTCGAGGAACTCGGCCGAACGGTCACCGTAGGGATCCGCCCCGAACATCTCGCGGTCTCAAGAACTCGATTCGACACCGAAGTTAACCCTGCGTTCGCCAATGGGATGGCCAATGGGGTGGCCCATGAGGTGAGCTGTGAAGTGAGCTGTGAAGTGAGCTGTGAAGTCGAGCTCCTCGAACAGCTCGGGAGCCACACCCAGCTCCATGCGCGAGTAACGCTATCGGAAGGGACGGCTGCCCGGCTCGTCGCGCGCCTCGACGTCGGGGTGGAGGCGGCCGTAGGGGAGCAGCTCTCGCTCACGGCACGGCCTCGAGCTGTACATCTATTCGACGCCGATACGACCAAACGAGTCGACCTCAATCCGCGCTACTTCGCGCCTCAACTCGTTCGATGACCCTACTCAGCCCGATTCGCGAGCGACCGATCGCCGTATCGGAAGACTCTGATCCAGCTCGACCGCGGCGACGTCGTTGGGTGCCCGGCTGGGCACAACGGCTACACGACTCACTAGTCGCCTACGGCCTGATGTTCCCAGCTGTCGCCGTCTTCGTCTTGTTCTTCTACGTCCCTGCCGCGTATCTCCTCTATATCTCGTTCTTCCACTGGGGAATCCTATCGCCGGCGACCCATTTCGTCGGGTTCGCGAACTTCAAGACGTTGTTCGCCCAGCCACTCTTCCTGCACTCGCTCGTCACCTCTGCGTACTACACCGCGGTGATGATCCCCGCGACGGTCCTACTCGCACTCGGCATCGCGCTCTTGTTGAAGGAAGGCTTCGCGAGGCGGCGCGGAGCGTTGTGGCGCGGCGCGGTCTTCTTGCCTCACGTTACCCCTGTCGTCGCGACCGCGATCATCTGGATCTGGATCTTCAACCCACACTTTGGCCTCGCGAACTTCGTCTTGACGAGTGTGAACCTGCCCGCGCTCGGTTGGCTCGAGAGCGTCCACTGGGCGCTACCGGCAGTGATGATCGACAGCCTGTGGCACTCCCTCGGGCTCTACGTGATCATCTTCCTCGCCGGTCTATCGAGTGTCCCGAGCGACCTCATCGAGGTTGCCCGGCTCGACGGCGCGCCCCGTCACCAGATCTTTCGCCGGATCATCTGGCCGCTCATCTCGCCGACGACCTTCTTCGTCGTGCTGCTCGCGACCGTCAACACCTGGCAGGCCTTCTCCCAGATTTTCGCAATGACCGGTGGGCCACACGGCGGCGCCGGCGGTCCCGCCTACGCGACAACAACCGACGCGCTTCTCGTCTACCAGACCGCGTTTGTCTACGTGCACTTCAGCTTGGCCGCGGCGATGAGCGTGATCCTATTTGGAATCATCATGACCCTGACCCTCGTCCAGAAGTGGATCTCGGACCGTGTCGTCTTCTACCGATAGGAGAACGTTTATGCATCCTCGTATTGGCCGGTTGGTTCACCAGATACTCGTGATGGTGGTCGCCGTTCTCTTCGCTTTCCCGCTCTACTGGGTCGTAGTCACCGCTTTCAACAGCCACGGCGGAGTCTTTTCGATTCCACCTCGGTTCGTTCCAGCGTTCCACACCGGGGCGTTCACCTACGTTCTCACCCACACGAGCTGGCTGCGCTACATGACGAACACCGTCTTCATCGCCACTGCCACCGTCGTCCTCGTCATCGTGACATCTGCGATGGCCGGATACGCACTAGCGGAACTACGGTTTCGAGGAAGCGGATTGTTATTCCTATTGACCGTCGGCGTGATGATGTTGCCGACCCAAGCCTTGCTCGTCCCACAGTACGCGGTCGCGATGCACCTGCATCTTCTCAACAGCTACACAGTCCAGATCCTCCCGTTCGCAGCGAGCACCTTTGGCGTCTTCTTGTTCCGCCAGTTCTTCAAGAGCCTGCCCCGTGAGTACTGGGAGGCGGCACGGATCGACGGGGTCGGACACCTCGCCTACATCCGCCGAGTCGCCCTACCACTCGCTCGACCGGCAGTCGTCACCGTCGCGCTCCTCACCTTCATCGTCTCGTGGAACCAGTTCCAATGGCCTCTCATCATGACGTCGTCACACGCCGTGCAACCGATCGAGGTCGCACTCAGTCACTACATGCAGACCTTCGAGGCGAACTGGCGAAAGCTCACCTCTGCGGTACTCCTCGCGCTCGCTCCGATCGTCGTCCTCTTCGTGCTCCTCCAGCGACACATCGTCGATGGAGTCGCAGGCCGGGACAGCGGGGTGAACCGGTGAAGCCAACCCTGATGAAGCCAACGACCAACCAGGTAAGAAACCAATCAACCACCAACGAAACCCCGAAACCAACCACCAAACCAACTAGGCAAGGAGAAGCAAGCACAATGACGGAGATCCCCAACTCCATACACACTTATCGTTCAAAGATCCGGCGACTAGTCGATCGAACGCAAGGAGCGAGCGCGACTACGACAAGTCGCGCGAAGCCGAGCCCAACCGGTAGGGCCGGGCCACCTCCCCGCAAAAGGCTGGTCGCGGCGGCAGTCCTGTTGCTCGCGGCGGTCTTGCTGGCCGCATGTAGTTCACCACCGTCTGGGGCCGCGTCGGCTCAGAAAGCGAAGACGACGAGCTTTACCCTGTGGGAGTCCCACAACGGTGGCCCGGTCGGCGACGCGATGAGCGCCCTCGTCTCCAAGTTCAACGCGTCACAGTCGCAGGTGCACGTCTCGATCAACGTCACCAAAGCCTCGAAGAAGCTGCTCGCGGCGGTCGCCGCCGACAACGCCCCGGTTCTCGCCGAAATTAGCCACTACGACGGCACCTACGTCAAGGGAGGTGCGCTGATGTCGTGGAACAGCCTGATCAAAGGGGACAAGGAGCTCTCCAAGAGCAACTTCGTGCCCGCTGTCTGGCATAACGGAGAGGTTGGCGGCCAGCACTACCGCTTACAGACCGACGTGAAAGTCTCGATCGTCAACTACAACAAGACGCTCTTTCAAAAGGCGGGGATCACGGCGCCGCCCACCACCTGGGCCGAACTCGCTGCTGACGCCGCGAAGTTGAAGGCATCAGGTGTGATCCCGATCGGATGGAAAGACTCTTCAGCGCACATCCTGCCGGCCTTCATGAGCAACGGCGGTACGATGTTGAAGGGAGGGAACTCTGTCGGCACCGCGGTCGATTTCAACACCCCAGCCGGTGTAACGACGTTCTCGTACTTTCACAACCTGTATTCGAGTGGTCAGCTGATCATCGGCCACGGGACGACGCTTCGCGAGGACTTCGCGGCCGGCAAGGTCGCTATGATCGACGGGACGTCGGCTGGCTATCAAAAGACTCTCGACGCGGTCGCAGGAGCGTTCCCAGTCGGAGCGTTCGCCGAACCAGCCGGATCGACGGGGCATGCCTACAACATTGCCCAGGGGCTCGGTTTCGTCCTGCCAAAGACCGACACTCCCGCAGAGGCACAAGCAGCGCTCCGCTTCGTCAACTGGTGGTTCGAGCCGGCTCAGCAGGTCTACTGGGCCGAGCATACCGGCTACCCTCCCGAAACCCTAGCGGGTATCGCAGCTATGCCGAAGTCGTTCCTGGCGAGCCACCCCGGCGAGGCGGCGACGATCGAGGGCGTCTCCTCGCACTACACGGTTCCTCGCCCGGTGAGTGACAGCTACAAGGAGGTCCAGTCGGCTCTCGACACGACGTTCTTGGAGATCGTCACGGGCAAGCAGCCGGTGCAGGGCGGGCTCGCCTCGCTCGACAAGACAGGTGACTCCTACATGAGCGGCGCAAGCGCACTCTAGAGGTGGCGGTTCTCGCGACCCCAGACGACGTCGGGCGCTCCGCGAGACGCAGTTCTTGCGTCCCGTCGTCGTCAAGGGCTGAGGTGCTCGTGGTCGAGGACGACCACGGATTCGCCCAGATCCTACGCCGCCGGCTCACTGAAGAGGGCTTCGGTGTCCACGTGGCCTCAGACGGCGAAGCCGCTCTCGATCGTATCTCTCGAACCCGTTTCGACGTCGTCGTCCTCGACCTGCTCCTCCCCGGCGTCGACGGGTTCGAGGTCTGCCGTAGGCTCCGCGAGAACCAGCGCTGGGTGCCGGTGGTGATGGTGACCGCTCTCGGAGGGATCGACGAGCGGATGCGCGGATTCGAACTCGGGGCGGAGGACTACCTCGTAAAACCCTTCGTCTTGGAAGAGCTCGTCGCACGGCTCCATGTCGTCTTGCGGCGCCACCAGGGACTCACCCAGGCGTTTTTGACCGCCGGAGATCTCCGGCTCGACTTGATGAGTCATCGAGCGTGGCGGGGTGACGTCGCACTCGATCTAGCGCGGAGGGAGTTCGACTTACTCGAGCTACTCGTGCGCCACGCCGATATCGTCGTCACCCGCCAGACGATCCTGATCACCGTGTGGGGACGCGACGCCGCCGTCTCGAAGAACGTCGTAGACCAGTACGTAAACCACTTACGCAAAAAGGTGGACCGCCCCTTTGGTCGGGCGGACATCGAGACCGTCTACGGGGTGGGGTGGCGACTGCGGACCGACGAAGCCCGGTGAATGGCGATTGGCCAATGGTGAATAGCGAACGGCGAATGGTGAATGGTGAATAGCGAACGGCGAATGGTGAATGGTGAATGGCGCTCCGCCTCCGCTTCGCGCTGGTGACGGCTGCACTCGTCGCAGTCGTCGTCGGTTGCGGGAGCGTCGCGTTCGCTCTCTCCATGTCCGCGAGCACGCGCTCGACTGTTGAATACGCTATGCGGGGGCGAGCGAGGAGGGTAGGCGAGGAACTTAGCGCCCACCTCCTGCCGCTGCCGGTTGGCACCGCCGGACGCACGCCGAGCTTCGACCAGAGTATGGTACAGGTCATCGCAGGGTCGGACGAGCTCGTTTACACTACGGCTGCAGCAGGTTCCTCCCCGCTCATCTCCGCTCGCCAGATCGCACACGCACGCACGACCCCGGTGTGGGTAGAGGAGCGCAGGACCGCCTGGGACGGTCCTCATCTTGTCCTAGCCGAGGCGGCAGGAGGAAGGACTACTCGAGCTCATAACGCGTACGTCGTCGTCGTAGGCGCGTCCCTCGATCAGCTCGTCGACACGACGCACCGCGTGGATCTCGTGCTCGAGCTCGCTGGGCCGCTCGCCGTTCTCGCGTGCGCAGCGGGGGCCTGGTTCCTCGCCGGCAGGGCTCTGAGGCCGGTGGACCTGCTCCGTCGTCAAGTGCAAGATATCTCGACGGGCGATCTACGGGGACGCCTCGTCGATCCAGGAACCCGGGACGAACTCGCGGCGCTCGCCGACACCTTTAACGACCTTCTCGACCGCCTCAGTGAGTCTATCGATCACGAGCGCGAGTTCGTCGCGGCGGCGAGCCACGAGCTGCGAACCCCGCTCGCGGCGCTCAGCGCGGAGTTGGAGTTGGCCCTCCGTGGGACTTCGAACCGTGCGACTTCGAACCGTGCGGCGTCGAACAGTGCGGCGTCGAAGGCGAGAGACGTGGCGGAGGTTACGGACGTTAAGGAGGTCACGGAGCGTCTCGCGAGCCGGGTAGCCGAGCTGGTGCGCCTAGCTGACGGCCTGCTCACTCTCGCACAAACCCAGGATCGCTCTGTGCTGATGCACGTCGAGCGACAGTTGCTCGAGCCGCTCGTCGCCGAGTCGCTAGCGAACTATCGAGCAGTGGCTGCTCGCAACGGAGTGACGATGGTTCTCGACGCGGAGCCGTCCGTCGTCGCAGCGGTAGACGCGATCTGTTTTCGCGAAGTCGTGGAGAATCTCGTCGACAACGCGGTCCGCTACAGTCCGAGCGGTGCGTTCGTCGACGTAGGGCTTTACCAGGTCGCCGGCACGGCGGTTCTGGAGGTGCGCGACAACGGGCCTGGGTTCCCGACCGCCTTCATTCCCCGAGCGTTCGAACGGTTCTCACGGGCCGACCCGTCGCGGTCACGAGATGAAGGTGGCGCGGGCCTCGGCCTCGCGATCGTTCAGACGATCGTCACGGCGCTTGGCGGGACTGTAACGCTTTCCAACAACACCCCCGGGCGAGGTGCACTCGTGACGGTCACGCTACCCGTCCCGGCCGGCGCGGCACACACAAGCCGCGATCCGCTCTAGACCAGCGCGCCCTACACCGAAGGCGATCCCGAAGGCGATCCCGAAGGCGGTCCCGAAGGCGATACCGAAGGCGATACCGAAAGCGGTTGTCACCGGTTCACAAGAGACGCTCGGCTCTGTTCGCGACGGCCTCCGGCGTGAACCCGAAACTCTCCAAGACGACGTCACCTGGAGCCGACGCGCCGAAGGTGTCGATAGCGACGAAGTCGTCCGCGTATCGCTCCCATCCAAAAGACACGGCGGCCTCGACGGAGAGGGTCGGGATACCGGGGAGGACGACGGAATCTCGGTAGCTGCGGTCTTGCTCCTCGAACCACTCCCAACACGGCAACGAGACGACACGGGCGCCCACCCCTCTGGCACTGAGGATCTCTCGCGCTCCAAGACAGACGTGGACCTCGCTTCCGGTAGAGATGAGGACGACGTCTGGAGAGCCCCGATCTGGGTCTGCGAGCGTGTAGCCGCCCCGGGCGACGCCCTCAGAACAGCGCTCGGCGGTCTCGGCGAGCACCGGTACGTCCTGGCGGCTGAGGACGAGCGCGGCGGGGAGTTTTCGTTCGACGGCGAGCCGCCAGGCGATCGCGCATTCGTTCGCGTCTGCCGGCCGCACGACGTCGAGGCCGGGCATCGCCCTGAGCGACGCGAGGTGTTCGACGGGCTGGTGCGTCGGTCCGTCCTGGCCGAGTCCAACCGAGTCGTGCGTCCACGAGTAGATCACGTGGGCCTTGGAGAGAGCGGCGAGTCGAACGGCGGCACGCATGTAGTCGCTGAAGACGAAGAACGTCCCGCCGACCGGTAGGACGCCTCCGTGGTGGGCCATCGCGGTCATGATCGCACCCATCGCGTGCTCACGGATGCCGTAGTAGAGCTGGTTGCCGCCGGGAGTGACGGCAGACTGGGCGTCCGATCCCTCGAGTTGGACACCGGTGTTGCCGGTCAGGTCCGCGGCCCCCGCAATGAGGCCTGGGAGGGAGGCGGCGGTCGAACGGATGCAGACGTTGATCGCCTTTCTCGTCGCGAGTTCGCTACCGACCTCGAAATTCGGCGAGACGCTTCCGAAGTCCCCGAGCGGATCACCGCGCTGCGCGGCGTTCCACGCCGGCGTCGTTCTCGGCGCGGCCTCGCGTTCCCATTTCGCTCGGAGAAGCTTTCCGCGCTCGACGCACGTGCGGTAGTGGCTTAGAACCTCGTCTGGAACCCAGAACTCCTCACGTTCTGGAAGGCCGAGTATCGCCTTCGTCGCTCGGATCTCATCTGGAGAAAACGGGTCGCCGTGAGCTTTGCTCGTATCGGTCAAGTCCGGCGACGGCCAGCCGATGTGACTCCTCAGCACTATCAAGGAAGGTTGGGAGTCAACCGCGATTGCGCGGCGTAACGCGGCCTCAATAACCCCGGTATCGTTCGCGACGTCGCCGATGTCTTGGACGTGCCAGCCGTACGCGGAGAATCGCTCGGGGACGTCGTCGCTGTAGGAAAGAGAGGTCGGCCCGTCGATCGTGATGTGGTTGTCGTCGTAGACGTAGATCAAGCGACCCAGCTCGAGATGGCCTGCGAGGGAAGCTGCCTCGTGCGAGATCCCCTCCTCGAGGCAGCCGTCGCCCGCGACCACGAACGTATAGTGATCGCAGAGCTCGGGACCGAATCGTGAGCGCAAGAACCGTTCGGCGATCCCGAATCCGACGCCGTTCGCGACCCCTTGTCCGAGTGGGCCGGTCGTCACCTCGACGCCGGCGGTATGTCCAACCTCGGGGTGTCCGGGGGTTCGACTGCCGAACTGGCGGAACTCCTTTAAGTCCTGCAGCGTCAAGCCGTAGCCGGTCAAGTAGAGCATCGAGTACAACAAGATCGACGCATGACCACACGAGAGTACAAATCGATCCCTATCCGGCCACGTCGGTTCCGACGGGTCGTGGCGCATAACCTTGGTCCAAAGAACGTGTGCGAGTGGCGCGAGGGCCATCGCTGTTCCAGTGTGCCCCGAGTGCGCCGCCGCCGGAGCGTCCATCGCGAGACCTCGGACGACGTTTATGCAGAGCTCTTCGAGTCGGTCTGCCGCGGTGCTCGCGGGTCGCTCGTTAGGTGGCGGTTGTGGCTCGGAGCTGGACTCGTGCATCTTGGCAGTCTAGCTGGGCGGTCATCGCTTAGTCTCTTACCCCGAACGGTTTTATCTGGGCGTTCCCCGGGTTTCCGTGGGTAACCCAGTTCTAATGCCCAGTTCGAACGTCCAGCACTAATGTCGAGCTCCAGGAGGTCAAATGAGTCTGCAGATCCCGCCGAACTGCGATCTCACGTTGGGGATCGTGTGTGTCGACAAATCGACCCCTGGGCGTTCTTCGTGGAGCGCTACTGTCGACGTGCGCTTCGCGAACCCGGCGGGGGTTCTCCAAGGTGGGTTCCTTGCGGCGTTCGCTGACTCGGCGATGGGGGCGGCGGCGGTCACCTACGCTCAGCGTGGAGGGAAACGAAAGATCTACGCGGCGAACGCGGAGATGAAGATCAGCTTTCTCGCCCCCGTCGAGGTCGGCACAGCGCTGGTGTGTGAAGCCGAGGTAGTCTCGGGTAGCCATCGGGCCGCGTTCGTCGAGGCGAGCGTTGTCACGCGAGAGTTGAAGTTGGTCGCGAGGGCGAGCTCGACGTACTTGTTCAAAGAGCGGGGGAGTCTCCAGGAAGAGAGCTGAACAGCGAATACGCAGTACTGGTTCTCCATCGTCGCTCACAGGTGTGACGCTCTCGGCCCTGAAGGACCGGGCTTGTCCCGGTCCGCCGTTTAGATGACGAGACCTACGTCTCCAGCAAGCCCGCTCCTCGCAGGTTGCGACGCATAACCCGCACCACGTCATCGAACCGTGGTGGGTCCCCAAGGTGCTCGGTCATTTCGGTGGTCCATCGATCCACATAACGAGCGAGACGGTCTTCGAACCGTTCAGCGAAGGAGCCGGAATCGAGACCCTTCGCCCGAGTCTTCTCTTCGAAGAGCGCTCGGATCTCCGCGAGTGAGAGTCCCAAGTCCTCTGTCAGGCGAAAGAGGTCGTAGAGGTCGCGACACTGAACGCGCTGAATAACGCATCGGAGCTTTTCGGCGCCGATCTCCTCGATCGGGTAGGCGCAGAAGAACACGGGTGCGGGCAGGTCCGGCCAGATATCGAACATGGTTCGTTGCGCGACTGACTCGACGTGCTCGTCGGTTGAAAGGTCGAGTTTGATCGCCCGAGGCTGGGTCGCGCCGAGTGGACCGACGTAGGCGAGGGCTGGCTTGTCTGTTTCGGTGAGTTGGAGCTGGGGGAGTCCGGCGTGCTCGCGAGCAGCGTCGAGCACCGTGGCGAGGGCAGCCAGCGCGGATGCCTCGGTCCCTCCGACCACGCTGAAGTCGAGGTCGGCCGAGTAGCGGTAGTCCTGGAGATAGACGAGCCGGAGCGCCGTGCCGCCCTTGAAGACAATCTGCCCTCCGTCGTCGGGCTGCGCGAGGTGGAGCTGCGCGACGACGTGGGCGAGGACGTAGTCGCGCTCAACGACAACCGCGTCGACGCCGTCGTCGTTGGCGCGCCGAGCAATCGCGTGACGGGTTAACACGGTCAGTTCTCGATCACGGCCCGCAACTCGTCCGCGGTGACGTTCCAAGCAACGCGGAACGCGTCGTCGATCCAGGCAACCTGTTCGTTGCTCGGGTCAAGCCGGATGATCTTCTGGCGAGATCCGACTGACGGCGCCAGGTCGAGCGAGAGGTCGAGTGCGCGCGCGAGCGAGGCGAGGCGTCGCTCTCCGGCGAGTCCTCTCGGACCGAAGACGCGCGCGAGCGGAGCGATGCGATGGGAGTCAACGTCGGTCGCGCTACTGGCGAGGGCTTCGGCGAGCCGCTCGATTCCGCCGGCGAGGTCGACGCGAACGGCGGTCTCGACGAGTGCCCGCTCCAGTGTGGATCGCCAGGAGCGACCGATCGGTTCCGCTTCTATATCAATAGTCTGGGCCCGTTCGGTGACGACGCGCAGTGGTCGCTTACTGATGCTCGGGACTCGAACTTGTGTCGTACAGGCGACGGTGATTGTGCGCACGGGATGGCTGAGCACTCCGAGTTCGCTGAGCGCGCTCAGGTACGCGATCCGGTGCGGTCGGTTACCGAAGGTCGCCGCGACAGCGAGTGGCAGGGCGTCGGTCGTAGTCGAAGTATTAAGGGAGCCGAGGGGACGGATCGCATAGCGGCCTCGGGAGAGCCGGTCGACCAAGCCATCCACCTCTAACCGGTGGAGCACGTTAGCCGTTGCGGTTGGCGAACGGTCGAGGGTGGTTCGCGCATCCTCGAAGGTGAACTCCTCCCGTCCCTCGGCAACGAACGAGTCGATTAACTCAAGCGGGCGTGCCATCATGATCTCCTGCGCACCAAGATAGCAGTAATTCACGAAATACGTGAACTAGGGCTATCTAAGTGCGACATTGCAGCGATGGCGAGCTCGGTTGGAGCTAAGCGCGGTATGGGTCTCCGCCACCACGGCCGGCGATAGGGGACGCGCCAAGATGCCCGAGTCGCTGGGGCGGTAGGGACAGGGTCGAAGGTGGGACGTGAGGATTTCGGTTCGTTCCGATCACCCATTTCGGTCCAAGCGGTTCTCCATGTAGCTGCAGTTGGCCGGTCCCCGGCTCGCGCAAGCATCGCACTGAGCGGGAACGATGCCGATCGTACTGCGCCAAGATGGAGAACCAGTTACGGAGTTCTTCGAAGTCAAAGTGTTCCACGACTAACTTGCACGAGGTATACCGTGCGAGCGAGGATAGCTGGACCGGAGAGCTGAACCTACATACCTACATAGGAAGGCAGGATCGATGGGCGAGTCGAGGAAGACGACCGGGAAGAGGGCGAAGAAGGCGAAGGGGCTACGCGAGAGCGGCGGCGATGCGTTCGAGCTCGTCGTCGCGTACCTCAAGCAAGAGACGCTCGGACCGTTAAAGGAACTCGGGCGGTTCCTCGTCTTTGGGATCGTCGGGTCGATCGCGATCGCTGTCGGGTTGGTCTTGATGTTGGTCGGCGTCCTTCGTCTGTTACAGGGGGAGACCGGGTCGGCGCTCAACGGGAACTGGTCGTGGGTTCCGTACCTCGCAGTCGTCGTTATCGCTCTCGTTCTTATCGCAGTTGCCGGGTGGCGAGTCGCGCGAGGGCCGGCGAGGAGACGCTTGCCCGAGGGCGTCACCGCGAGCGGCGCTCTAGGGGGTATCGGAGCGATAGGAGGAGACCGGCCGTGACAAACGACGACAACGAGAAAGAGAGGCGCGGGTCTGGGAAGATCACCCGTGACGATATCGAGTCGGCGTTCGCGAACCTCGCGGGAGAAGGCGACGAGGCAGCGAAGAGGGCGGTCCCTGGTGTCGTGGTAGTCGCAGGTGCGATCGTCCTCGGTGCGGTTACTCTCGCGTACCTTGCTGGACGGCGCCGCGGCAGGCGCAGGTCTTCACTAGTGATAAAGAGGGTCTGAGAGGTGGGAGGTTGGCTTCTTGGCCGCCTTGTGAAGGCCGGGTGGAGTCGTGGAGTCTCTGGAGAGCATTGGGCGTGGTTCGCGATCGCTCTCTTTGCGTACCTGCTAAGGAGGGCGTCGAGGCCAGAGGGTGGCTCGACGACGATCTCGCTCCGACGCGGAGAGACCGTCGTCGTCACCGGGTCGACCGGTGATCCCTCTGGGGGCTGATCGCTCGTTGGTCGCGGGCGAGCGAGTCCTCCTCGTAGACCCGAAGAACCGGCGTTACCTGATACGCCTCGAACCCGGGGGGGTCTTTCATACCCATTCCGGCGTCGTTGCCCACGATGCGATTATCGGTGAAGCGGAGGGGTGCACGGTGACGGGGTCGAGCGGGCGTGGGTTTCTCGTTCTTCGCCCAACCCTCTCCGACACGGTTCTAAAGATGCCCCGTGGCGCCCAAGTGATCTACCCAAAGGACCTCGCGGCGATGCTGATCACCGCGAACGTTTCGAGAGGCCGGCGAGTCCTCGAAGCCGGCGTCGGCTCCGGAGCCCTGTCGATAGCGCTCGTTCGAAGCGGCGCTTCCGTCGTCGGATACGAGATCCGCGAGGACTTCGCGGAGACGGCGAAGGCGAACGTTGCGGACGCCTGCGGGGACGACGCCGACTACGACGTCGTGATCAAAGATGTCACGTTAGGGATCGACGAACGCGATCTCGACTGTATTCTCTTGGACCTTCCCGAGCCGTGGAAGGTCGTCGAGCACGCGTCGATGGCACTTAAGGACGGCGGGATACTCGTCGCGTACCTTCCAACGATCAACCAGAGTGCGACCCTCAGATCCGCTCTCGACAAGGGACCCTACTGCCTAGCCGAGACGTTCGAGACGCTGAGGCGCACCTGGCACATCGAGGCCCGCTCGGTTCGCCCGGACCACCGCATGGTCGCCCACACCGGTTTCATAACGAGTGCGCGAAAGACCGCCGGAGCGAAGAAGAACTGACGCTGCAGATAACCGGCGCCAAAAAGAACTGCGGTGGCGGCAACTAGTCCTTCTCTATGAATATGCACTCACCCGGGCACTCCTCTGCCGCTTCTTCGACGGCGTCTTCGAGGTCGTCGGGCACGAGTGCCATTCCAGCCGATCCCCCTGGCTCGTTCTTGACGGCGTCGCCCTCTTTCACGTAGGCGAGTCCGTCGTCGAGCAACGTGAAGACGGCCGGAGCTATCTCTTCGCAGAGACCGTCGCCTGTACAGAGATCTTGGTCGATCCAGACCTTCATCCTTGCCTTCCTCTTATGCTCGATTGTTGCACCCAGCCGGCCGCATCGGAGCGCTCGGGTCACTGCGGTCACACAGGGCGAGTCTAGTGCGAGGTAGCTTCGTCCGACCGGGTCGAATCACATTTTCGTTGCGCCGCCATGTTAGTACGAACCCGAGGCGAACTCGGACATCCCAGAAAAGAGCCCAATTGCCTGCTCTAAGACGGCTCGCGGGTCGACGAAGAGAGGTGTGGCCTAATGGGTGGTCGGGGCAGATATGGTGGTGGGGAGGGGGCCTTGCGACCACGGTGTGGCGAGGTGCTCGCGGCCAAGGCGTGGTTCACGAGAGATCCGCCCTATGGAGGTGATTGCGGTGCCGGATGGCGAATACGAAGGTGGATCAGATCAAGTGCTAAGAGGCGAGGACGATCTGACGGCGCGTCTCGCACACGCTGAAGAGGAAGTGAAATCCCTCAGACGGCGCCTTCAGGAGAGTCCGGGAAGGGTTCAGGCGCTAGAAGAGCGCCTCCTTGAGTCAAAGGGTCAGCTCGCTCACGCGGTGACCCAAAACGAAAAGCTGACCTACACGTTGCAACAAGCCAAAGAGCAACTCGCTGCCCTGAGGGAAGAGGTAGAGAAGCTGAGCCAGCCGCCGGCGGCCTACGGGACGTTTCTCGGGGTCAACGAAGACGGTTCCGTCGACGTGTTCTCCGGGGGAAGAAAGATGCGCGTCGCGCTTCACCCAAACATCGACCCCGGGGTCGTCCGCAAAGGCGACGAGGTCGTTCTCAACGAGACGCTCAACGTCGTGTTGGTGAGAGACGGCGAGATGGCGGGTGAAGTCGTGACGATCAAAGAGCTTCTCGCCGGGCATTCCCGTGCGATCGTCTACGGGCGAGCGGACGAGGAGAAGGTCGTCGCGCTCTCCGACGGTCTACTCGGGGAGCACCTGCGCTCGGGAGACACCGTCTTGTTAGACACCCGCACGCAGCTACTGATCGAAAAGCTGCCGCGTCCAGAAGTCGAGGAGCTCGTTCTCGAAGAGGTCCCCGACATAACGTATGCCGACGTTGGGGGTCTCGACGCGCAGATCGAGGCGATAACTGACGCGGTCGAACTTCCGTACCTTCACCGCGAGCTCTTCTCGACGTACCGACTACCCGCGCCGAAGGGAATCTTGCTATATGGTCCCCCTGGGTGTGGCAAGACGCTGATCGCAAAAGCGGTCGCGAACTCGCTGGCGCGAAAGGTCGCGGAGGCGTCTGGAAATAAAGATATTCGTAGCTACTTCTTGAACATCAAGGGACCTGAGCTGTTGAACAAGTACGTCGGAGAGACCGAACGCCACATCCGCCTCGTCTTCCAACGCGCTCGCGAGAAGGCGGAGGAGGGCGTCCCGGTGATCGTGTTTTTCGACGAGATGGACTCGCTGTTTCGCACGAGGGGAACCGGGATCAGCTCCGACATGGAGTCGACGATCGTCCCGCAGCTCCTCGCTGAGATCGACGGGGTCGAGACGCTGCGCGACGTCATCGTCATCGGCGCGTCGAACCGCGAAGACCTGATAGATCCCGCAATTCTTCGTCCTGGACGTTTGGATGTGAAGATCAAGATAGAGCGGCCGGACGAGGACGCGGCGGCCCAGATCTTCTCCAGATACTTAACCCCTGAGCTACCTCTCGACTCAGAGGAGGTCGACCGCCTCGGTGGTGGTGACCCCCTCAAGGCGGCAACTGCGATCATCGAAACGACGGTCCAAGAGATGTTCCGTGCCGACGACGAGAACCGGTTCTTGGAGGTGACGTACCAAAACGGTGACAAAGAGGTCCTGTTCTATAGGGACTTTGCGTCGGGTGCGATGATTGAGAACATCGTCCGTCGGGCGAAGAAGCTCGCGATCAAGCGTGAGATATCGGGTGAAGGCCACGGTATTCGCTCGAGCGATCTGATCGAGTCGATCCGCCAGGAGTACAAGGAGAACGAAGACCTCCCGAATACGACGAACCCGGACGACTGGGCGAGAATTTCGGGAAAGAAGGGGGAGCGAATCGTGTACGTGCGGACCCTTCTCTCCGAGGATCAAGACTTGAAAGGTGGGAGGTCGATCGAGAGGGTCGGTACCGGACAGTACCTTTGATCCAGAGAGCATCCGTGATTCAAACCGGTGATTCAAGAGGTGTACTACGGCCGCTAAGACCGGGTAGGGTCGTGCTATGGCGATTGCCAAGGTCTGTGGAATAGAAACCGAGTACGGGATCACGACTACTGGTGGCGACGGCAACCCGATAGCCGCGTCGTCTGTGCTCGTAAACGCGTACGCGTCGATCGAACAACGAAAGACGGGTTGGGACTTCGAAGACGAGGCGCCGGGCAACGATGCGAGAGGGTTCGCCCCCGAGGGGACGATGGCGCCACTCGTGGAGACGCACCTCGCGAACACCGTTCTCACAAACGGAGCGCGCTACTACGTCGACCACGCTCACCCGGAGTACTCGACGCCTGAGTGCTCCAACCCGCTCGAGTTGGTCGTCCACGACAAGGCGGGTGAAGAGGTCCTGCGCCGATCGATGGCCGCGGCCGGGATAACGCTGCCCAACGGGCCACGCGTCGTCGTGTACAAGAACAACTCCGACGGCAAGGGAAACACCTACGGCTGTCACGAGAACTACCTGATGGACCGCAGTGTTCCCTTCGGCGACATCGTAGTCGGAGTTGTTCCGCACTTCGTGACCCGCCAGATATTTACGGGTGCTGGAAAACTCGGAGTCGAGACCCAGGCCCTCGACTCCGATCAGGTCCACTTCCAGATCTCCCAACGGGCCGAGTTCTTCGAAGAGGTAGTCGGACTAGAAACCACTCTCAAACGCCCGATCGTCAATACGAGAGACGAGCCACACGCAGATCCGAAACGATTCCGGCGGCTCCATGTGATCGTTGGAGACGCGAATCTCTCCGAGCTTGCGACGTTTCTGAAGGTCGCGACGACCGCGGTCGTCCTCGCTATGGTCGAAGACCAGGTTACGCCCGCTCGTTGCCTTGCGCTCGCCGATCCCGTCCGGGCGATGCACCGAGTCTCAGCTGATCTTGGACTGAACACGACGCTGGATATGGCAGACGGCTCGAAGGCGACTGCCCTCGAGGTCCAGTGGGAGATTTTCTCGATGGCGTCAAAGTACGCCTTGGAAGAAGGCCTCCACGCGATTGGAGATCCCGAGGTCTGCGCACTTGTCATGGATCGTTGGGAGTTCGTCCTACGCGGGCTCGAGTCCGACCCGCTCTCCTTGGTTAACCACCTCGACTGGGTCGCAAAGCTTAGAATGATCGAGGCCTACCGGGATCGCCACGGCTGCTCTTGGTCGGACGGGAGATTGAGCGCTTTGGACCTCCAGTATCACGACCTGCGTCCAGAGAGATCACTCTACGCTCGGGTCGGAATGGAGACCCTCGTGGATCAGAGCGCGATCAGTGCAGCGGTAAGCGAACCTCCGCCTGGAACGAGGGCGTGGTTCCGAGGAAAATGCCTGGCACGCTGGTCAGATACGATAACTACGGCCAACTGGGACTCCCTAGTGTTCGACCTCGGCGACGATCCACTGCGACGTGTACCTATGATGGACCCTCTGAAGGGGACAGCGGAGCTAGCCTCGGAACTCTTGGATGGAAGCACTAACCCCGCAGAGATGTTGAAACGGTTAAGTTCGTGAAAGGAGGAAGAGCGTGCCAGAACGAGAGTTGAAGCGTAAGTCGCCGACGGAACGAAGCGACGCACCGGTTGTCGAAGACGCTCCGGTCACCTCCGAACGCGGAGAGAAGCTGAAAGCTGATCTCGACGATCTGCTCGACGAGATCGACGAGGTGCTCGAAGACAACGCTGAGGAGTTCGTCCGTAACTACGTTCAAAAGGGCGGTCAGTAGCTAAACGTGTCGCTCCCGCTATTTGCACCTACCGACGACCCCGGTCCGGACTTCGCGGCTTTGATGAGGCTCTCGGGAGGAGTTCTTCAACGCTCTAACCACGACTCGGCGAAGCCCGGAATTGCGATCCCGCACGCAACGACCGTCGTCGCGCTGCGCTACGGCGACGGCGTGATCATGGCTGGGGACCGTCGCGCGACCGAAGGTCACGCGATAGCCCACAGAGCGATGGAGAAGGTGTTTCCGGCCGATCGTTGGTCCGCGGTTGCAATTGCGGGTGCGGCCGGCCCTGCGGTGGAGATGGTCCGGTTGTTCCAGGTCCAACTCGAACACTACGAGAAGGTCGAGGGAGTTTCGCTGAGCCTCGAAGGCAAGGCGAACCAACTAGCTCAGATGGTACGAGTGCATCTTCCCTTGGCGATGCAAGGCCTCGTCGTAGTACCGCTTTTTGCCGGATACGACCTCCATCGATCTATTGGGCGTATCTACACCTACGACGTCACCGGCGGTCACTACGAGGAGGCGGACTTCCAAGCGACCGGCTCTGGCGGGCGTGACGCTCGCACAACGATGAAGCTTGGATTTCGCGAGGGACTCACGCTCGACCAGGGGTTGGAGCTCGCTATCGAAGCGCTCTACGAAGCGGCCGACGAAGACTCCGGCACGGGTGGTCCCGATCTGGTGCGTGGGATCTATCCAATCGTAGCTGCGGTCGACTCCAACGGATACTCGCGGATCGAAGATGAAGAGGTCGCCGAGAGGTTCGCGGCGCTCATATCTCGAAAGCGCGAAGAGCGCACTGGGCAACATCGGGGAGGGGGTGAGCCAGGATGACGATGCCCTACTACGTCGCGCCTGAACAGGTGATGAAAGATAGGGCCGAGTACGCCCAAAAGGGCATCGCGCGTGGGCGTTCTCTGGTCGCGACGACCTATCGAGACGGACTCTTGGTAGTCGCAGAGAACCCTTCGCGCTCGTTGCACAAGATTAGTGAGATATACGATCGAATAGCGTTTGGGGGAGTCGGGAAGTATAACGAGTACGACCAGCTCCGTGTGGCGGGCGTGCGCCACGCTGACACGAAAGGTTTCACGTTCAGCCGAGAGGACGTCGACGCTCGTTCCCTCGCGAACCTCTACGCGCAGTTCCTCGGCAATGTCTTCACTCACGAGATGAAACCGCTCGAAGTCGAGATTCTCGTCGCGGAACTTGGCTCTTATGATAGGCCCGACCAGCTCTACCATGTCGCGTACGAGGGAACGATCACAGATGAGGATAAGTTTGCCGTCCTCGGAGGTGACGCGGAGACGATCACCGCGCGAGTATCGGAGTCCTGGGAGGCTGGCTGGGACCTAGACGTTGCTGTTAAAAAGATGGTGTCCGCTCTCAGTGGCTCCGATAGGTCACTATCGCCTCGGGACTTGGAGGCAGCGGTGTTGAGTAGGGGAAACGGCCGCCGGGCGTTTAGACGACTAGACGACGAAGAGTTGGAGAGGCTGCTAGCGCACTAGGGCCGATTTCGGGCTACGGTGGCCTTGATGGAGCGTCGTATCTTCGGGATAGAAAACGAGTACGGGGTTACCTTCACTCTTCGCGGCCAGCGCCGGTTGAGCCCAGATGAAGTCGCACGGTACCTGTTTCGCCGGGTTGTGAGCTGGGGACGATCCTCGAACGTCTTCTTGGAGAACGGAGCGCGGCTCTACCTCGACGTCGGCAGCCACCCCGAATACGCGACACCTGAGTGTGATCGTATCCACGACCTCGTCGTACACGACAAGGCGGGAGAGTGGATCCTGTCCCAACTCGTCGCGGCGGCTCAAGCACGCCTGCGTGAAGAGGGGATCCGTGGTGAGGTCTACTTGTTCAAGAACAATACCGACTCAGCGGGCAACTCTTACGGCTGCCACGAGAACTACCTGACGGAGCGTAACGACGACTTTAACCGCTATACAGAGGTTCTAATCCCGTTTCTTGTGAGTCGCCAGATCTACGCGGGTGCTGGAAAGGTCCTCCACGGTGCTAGAGGCGCGACGTTTTCGATGAGCCAGCGAGCTGAACACATCTGGGAGGGTGTCTCGTCTGCGACGACTCGGAGCCGGCCGATCATCAACACGAGAGACGAGCCCCATGCGGACGCCGAACGTTTCAGGCGACTCCATGTGATAGTCGGAGACTCAAACATGAGCGAGTACGCGACGTTCTTGAAGGTTGGTGCGACGAGCATCATCTTGACGATGCTCGAAGACTATGGGACGATCCTTCGCGACCTCACGCTCGAGAACCCGATTAGATCGATCCGCGAAGTGAGCCACGACATGACCTGCAAGCGCCGGATCCGCCTCGCGAACGGACGGGAGATGAGCGCGCTTGACATCCAGTCCGAGTACCTCGAGCGTGCGATTCGTTTCAGGGATAGCCACGGACTCAGCGCGGAACAAGACCTGGCACTCGAGATGTGGCAACACTGTCTCAAAGGTCTAGAGTCCGATCCGTTGACGCTGTGGAGGGAGTGTGACTGGGTCGCAAAGTATAGGATCTTGGAGGAGGTCCGGAGCCGTCATGGTATCTCGTTGTCACACCCGAAGATCTCTATGGCTGACTTGATGTACCACGACGTCGATCGCACTCGAGGGCTCTACTACAAGCTACAGGCACGAGATGAACTCGATCGCAACTGCACCGATGAAGAGATCGCAAGAGCGGTCGTCGAGCCCCCGAAGACGACGCGCGCTCGTCTTCGAGGTGCGTTTGTGAAACGTGCCAAAGAGCGCCACAGGGACTTTACCGTTGACTGGGTCCACCTGAAACTCAACGATCAAGCTCAACGGACGTTGCTGTTGAAGGACCCGTTCAAGTTCAGAGACGAACGCGTCGAGAGGCTAATTGCGTCCCTTTGAACGTCGAGGGAGTTACACCACCTCGAGGGCGGCAGATGGGTATCAAGCCGGTATCGAACCTATGTCGATCCAGAACACCTGCTTACAGTTAGGAACCTCACCGTAGGCCAGCGCTCTTGGCAACGAGTCGCGACGTCGCGTTGCGGGTAGACTTTCTATCGATGTTGTCACTGAGTCCGCTCAAGCTCTTAATTGTCCTCGCGGTGGCGTTGGTGCTGCTCGGGCCGGATAAGGTGCCCCAGTTGGCTCGCCAACTCGGCGCAGCGTGGCGCGCGTTTAGAGAGTTCCACGAAAAGATCGAGAGCGACCTACGAAAAAGCGTTCCGGACTTACCCTCCACCGACGAACTCGTCCGCCTTGCTCGTTCACCTGTCTCGGTTCTGGACCGCCTAGCGAAGATGCCCGACACCAAGGTATCGGGGGCCCTCGATGCGGCATCGTCTCAGCGGATGGTTCCAGACACAACCGTCGAAGTTGAAACCGCTGAACAAGAGGCCGGCGTCGAGGCTAAACGCGGCGACGTCGACGTTGGGGCTGGATCGAGGACCGCGCTCGTTGTTCCAGACGACCCGAGCATGAACTAGCCAAGTAACGACGCAACGACGTACGACGGCAAAATGGATCTAAGTTTACGCAGACTGATTAGACGAGGGGACCGTCCGGGTCCGGACGCAATGACGCTCAGCGAGCACCTTGGTGAACTACGCCGTCGTTTGGTGATCTGCGTAGCGGCCTACGTGATCGCGGCGACGGTCGCGGTATTTGTCTACGAGCCGATCTTGCACTTCTTGTTGAAGCCACTGTGCAACATAAACGCAGGTCACTGCCAGCTTTATGTCACAAGCCCGCTGGACGGTCTTTCCCTACGGGTAAAGATAAGTGTCTTTGGGGGACTCGTCTTCTCTTCTCCTGTGCTGTTCTGGCAGATCTGGAGGTTCGTGACGCCGGGCCTTCGTGCGTCCGAGAAGCGCTACGCGATACCCTTTGTCATAGCGGCGTTCTTCTTGTTCATTTTCGGCTGTGCGGTCGCGTACATAAGCCTCCCCCACGCTTTGAGCTTTCTAAGCGCCGTCGGCGGGCCAAACCTGAAACAGATCTACGATCCGATACCGTATCTCGGACTGATCTTATTGATGATGACCCTGTTTGGCCTCACTTTCGAGTTTCCCGTCTTGTTGGTCGCTCTTCAACTTGCCCATGTCGTCACACCGGAGAAACTCCTGAAGTCGTGGCGTTGGGCGGTAATCCTTATCACGCTCGCTGCAGCTATCTTCACTCCGAGCTCCGACCCGTTCTCGATGCTCGCGCTCGCAGTCCCGCTAGTGTTCTTCTACTTCGTCTCGATCGGCCTCGGAAAGCTCTTTGGCAGGTGAGACCAGGAAAAGAGGTCGGCAGGTTTCCCACCTGAGCTCGGGGCGCTCAAGGCACGTCGTGCGGTTCAAAATGGATATCCGCGACTCACTGCCGGCGCGGTTCTAAGGTGAGTGGACCATGTTTCCCTACGAACGAGAGTACTTCACGACCGAGGAACGCTCGATTCTGAGGCGTTATTTCACCAACGTCGATCAGCCTGTATTTGCCCTGGTCAATCTCCCAGAGGTCGTAAAAGGAGCTTTGTTCGCACGCTACTCGCGCTCGGCTAAGAACCTGCGCAGGCTGTTCCTTGACGAGTTCGTCGATGACCTCGACATCTCTGGGGACGCGACCGTGGACGCGACGGTCGGCCTCAAACGTGCCGAGGCACTCTACGAGCGTGTCTTCTTCGAGTATGGGGACGACTCGGTCGCTCAGCTCGGCGGGGTCCACCTGGCCTGTGAACAGGCTTCAAACCTGTTGACGAAAGTCTTAGAACGCGGTCGGCTGATGTCCTATCTCGAGCAGTCGACCCGTTACATCGGTTACGACGCGCGCCTTGGAAACGGACACTATCGATACCATCGGCCGCCCGAGGTCCTCGACTCATCTCTCGGTGCCCGTTACGTCGGTGATATGGATAGGATGTTCGACGCATATGCTGAACTCCTGCCCAAGGTTCAAAGCTGGTGCGCGACACGTTATCCCCGGAACTCAGAGGACTCCGAGATCGCTCACCGTCAAGCTATACGAGCCAAGGCGTTGGACTCTTTGAGAGGTCTTCTGCCAGCTGGGTCGCTCTCAAACGTCGGAATCTATGGAAGCGGGCAGGCTTACGAACTACTGCTGCTCAGAATGCGCTCGAGTCCCTTGCCCGAAGCGAGAACGTACGCGGAGATGATGCTTTCCGAACTGCGAAAGGTTATTCCCTCTTTCCTCCAGCGTGTCGACATCGAAGAGCGCGGTGGCATCTGGAGCGAGTATTTGGCGTCGACACGTGAGAGTACCGCTAAGTTGATTCAACGCCTCTGGCCTGAGGAGCTTGAAACACGCGAAGATAGTTCCCACCAAGAGGTGACGCTCACCGACTTCGATCCAGACGGCGAAAACAAAGTCCTCGCGGCGGCCTGCTTTCGTGACTCAAGTCTTAGCGACTCAGACGCTATCGCTCGCGTCGAGCGGCTCTCTGCACAAGAGCGCGTGGAGCTCATGGAAGCTTACGTCGGTGATCGGTTGAATCGGCGCCACCGCCCTGGCCGTGCTTTTGAACGAACTGGGTATCGCTTTGAGATAGTCAGCGACTACGGGGCGTTTCGGGACCTTCAACGCCACCGGATGCTCACAGCCGAGTGGCAGGCGCTGACTCCGCGTCTTGGCTACGACGTCCCTGAGGCCGTGACGGAGTCTGGAAACGAGTCGAGCTACGTAGCGGCCCTTCACGTATCCGAGGGCCTCTACGACGCGCTTGAGGGAGTCTTTCCGGTTCAAGCAGGCTACGCGGTCGCACTCGCGTTCAAGATCAGGTTCGCTCTCCAGATGAACGCTCGTGAAGCTCTTCATCTCATTGAGCTGCGGTCTTCTCCCCAAGGACACCCGACGTATCGTCGCATAGCCCAGGAGATGCACCGTCAGATCGCCGAAACGGCCGGCCACAACGCGATCGCGGCCGCGATGCGCTACGTCGACCATAGCGATCCAGACCTTGAGCGGCTCGACTCGGAACGCAGAGCAGAGCAGCGACGGTCCGCTCGCGAGGGAAACAATTCGCTAACTTCGTGACCAGGACTGATCAACGTAGTTCCTGGTAGCACGGGCAGAATGCTGCTTGACGAGGGTACCCCTTTGATGCGTAATCTTCCCCTAGTCCCACAACGCCCCGACGGTAGGCCTTGAGTCTGGCCGTAGGGGGGGATGCTGTGAGAGGCGGAGAGAGGCCCAGGGGGTCAAGTAGAGAACAGCTCGTTTGCGAGCGTCGCAGAGAGCCGGCCCCAACGACCCCCGGGCCGAACCGCCTGGGACCCCCTGCTTGACCAGGGCTAACGGCAACTCGCAGAAATTTATCTCTGAGACAACGCGTAATTTCGTTACAAAATGCTTGACGTCGGCTCCTGAGCGTCTATGCTCCCGCGGCAAATGGCTACGCGAAAATCTACAGCACACGAAGAACTGCCCGACGCAGTAGTAGAAGACGACCTCGTTGACATCGACGACGTAGACGATGTCGACGAGTTGGTCGACGAAGAGGACGCGCTCGGGATCGAGGACGTCTTGGACGACGAGATCTTGGTCGGGGCTACTCCAGATGAGGCAATCTTGATCCCAGAGCCCGCGGTTGCCCTAGAACGTAACACTGATGACTCAGAGGATGACGACGACGAAGACCCAGACGATGAGGACGTCGAGGCGAGCCTCGACGTAATACTGAAGGAACGTCTCGTAGTAGAAGATGAACCAGTTGACGACGAGGTATTAGATAGCGACGACAGAAGCGACACCTCTGAGAGGGTTCTTCCGAAGCAACCAGACGAGTTTGTCTGCAGGTCATGTTTCTTGGTGAAGCATCCAAGCCAGCTGGCAGATAAGAAGCGGATGCTCTGTCGGGACTGTGTCTGACGTGGGCACAGACACGAGTGAAAGACAACCTAGCGGGGCAAGACTTCTGCGGGCCGTAGCGGACTTGACCCTTTACGCTCCCGTTGGACTCGTCGTGTCGGTGATTGAGGATATGCCAGAGCTCGTCGACAAAGGGAGGGGAGTTCTTGGACAGCGCTTGAACAACGCTCGTTTCGCAGGCAAGTTCGCCGTCGACCTTGGCACATCTAGGATAAAGAGATCTCTCCGTAGCGATACTGGTTCACTAACACCCAGTAGTGTCGCTGCTTCAAACGAAGCGCGCTCTGATCCACTTAATGAAGATATGCCCATCGAAACTGCGTCGGCGCAGGCGTCTAACCATGACGGTGAAGCCGCCCAGCGACACGCAACGAGAGATCACCCTGATCGTTACGCTGCGCTGGATCTGGCAATTCCTGGATATTCGGCCCTCTCTGCATCCCAGGTCGTTGCGCGCTTGGAGAATCTCGAAGTGAGCGATCTAAGAGCAATTCTCGCTTACGAGCTTGCGACACGAGGCCGCAGGACGATAATAGGTCGCGCCGAACAACTCATCGAAGCGATCTCAAACGCCGAGGGACCCTGATATCTCTAACGTGGAAACCGTTAGAGTGTTCGAGGCTAAAGACCTGCCCTACTGTGCACAGTTGGTCGCGTTAGCTCGCAGTGAAGCCGTGACGATCAGGGGAGGTAGCTCGCTCGCTGGTCTCGCGAGTGATCCAGTTGAGTTGGTTAACTCCTGGGCGTCAAGTGGGGGTCGGCTCACGACGTTGCTGGTTGGGCTGTTCCATGGCTCTTTAGTTGGACTCGCCGCAGGCACCATAGACCCCACCTCACACGAAGGCCGCGTCGAGATCTGCTATGTCGAGCAGGCAGCACGCGGCGTCGGTGTTGGTCGAGCTTTGATCGAAGCGCTACTCGCATGGTTCAAAGAGCAACGCTGCATCGTAGTCGACGCGCTCGCATTACCTGGAGATCGCGAGTCAAAACGACTCTTAGAAGCAGCTGGATTCAAGACCCGGCTCTTGGTCCTGCGCGACGAGCTCGGTTGAGCCCACCACTGACCTTTCCAGCCGATGGTGGAGGCGGTGGTGGCACGCGGACTCCGAGTAGGTGAGCAAGTGCCGGAACCGACCCAGCTGCGCTCAGGGCGCGTGTTTTCACTCCGTCTCCGGCGGGGATCCCCTTTGGCTTCACCGTCCTCTTGACCGGTGACGCTAGAACCGCCTCCAAGAGGCCGAACCAGTCTTCTTCGTGAAGCTCGCCCGTCATAGCCTCACCTGCGGCCGCCGCTAAGCGCACAGCGAGGTCCGAGGGACAGCGGGTCCCCGGTTCTGGCGGCCGGGCGGATACCTTGAGTGCCGCTAGGACGTCTCCTTCATCGAGAGCGGCGGTGACTTGAGATATCCAGCGATCACGAACTGCACCAACTTTCACCGCGAGCTCCTCTTGGAGGCTCTTCGCGATCGCCTTGCCTTCGTCGTCAAGGGTTACAACTCTCGACCCTGCGACCAACGACCTCAGCTCTTTGATGCCCAAAGCTGAGTCGGTGGCAACAGAACTTGCCCGATCCTTCCACTCAGCGAGTCTTATAACTGGCTGGAGCTCTTCAGCCATCTCCAAGAGCGCATCTGCTGCAACCGGCGGTCGCCCGTTAGCCTTCTCCTGCGCGTTCTGCTCATCGATCGCTCGCCTAACCGAGGGCATTCCACCCCGCAAGAGCTGTTCGGCGACCGGCAGTTGTTCGGGGGGCAACGTCGCTAGCACCGCATTTCGGTGCACCATCGAAGTCGGCCGTTTGAGGGCGCCGGCCAACTCGGTCCTGCCGCGTCGTACACGATCGGCTCTTTTTGGCTCTTGCCTTCTCCGACCCGCTTTAGCGTCGCTAGAATGACCCTTACCGTCACCGTCGGCGGCTCGTCGCTCAGATCTCTTCGATCCCGATTTCTGGCCTTTAGCGAGCGTCACGGTCACGCCGGGCTTCAGTCTCGATGGACCGAGCACCGCGATCCGTTCAGGTGCGTCGGAGGCGGGCTTCAAAGAGCCTACGGGCTCCAGCGCGACGATCTCGATTCCTTCGAGCCCAGACGCAACCTGGGCCCTGAAAATGGCGCCTGGTTGGCTCCCTGCGGGTACGAGCGAGGACTCCAGGGTTCCACGAGGCTCCCGGGCTCCAGCTGCCCTCCACGTCCAAGTAGAGTTCTCAGACGTACTGGTTAGTTCGATCTCAAGGTGACGCGGCATTTCGAGGATACGCTAGCGCGAGTTTGCCCAACCGTGAAACGCGCCCGGCCCCCGGAGGGTCCTCGCTTCTCCTAACATGTATGAAAGGCGGTGCGCGCTGGCCCGAGACGAGCGAGAGGACGAAGATCGACGAGATGGAAAACGACCAAGAACCCCTTGATCCTGCGCAAAGTTCGCTAAGTCCGAACGTTCCACCGTGGCCCCTGTTGCCACCTGCTTCGACTCCACCACACGGGTGGGAGCCGACCGGCCAGACACCGAGTCCTCTGCTTGATCCAAACTCCGCTTTATACGACGCTCAACGATCGAACAACCCCTCGGTTGCGCCTACGCGAGGCGGTGGACGAAGGCTACTCATCACTGTCCTTGTGGCAGCCCTCGTCGGGGGAGTTGCGGGAGCTGGAGTTGCCGCGGGGTTGCATCGGCTCGATTCGAGTTCGACTGGCCTCACGATCCAAGAGAGTTCTGCTCCGCCAGGACCTGGCATCTTGAGCGGGAACATCTCGATTCCGGGCTTGGTCCACCAGGTGCTCCCCGCCGTCGTCTCGATCGCGGTTGTTTCGGGGAACTTAGAGGACGAAGGTACCGGAATGATCGTATCTTCGAACGGGATGGTCGTGACGAACAATCACGTTATTGCTCTTGCAACATCGAATAGTTCTGCGACAATTACGGTAACTGAGTCAGGCACCACAAAAGGACATCGTGCGACCTTAGTCGGGACCGACCCAACGAGCGACGTAGCACTTCTCAAGGTTTCAGGTGTTTCAGGGCTGCCCACCGTGACGTTTGGGAACTCCAACCGGGCGGTCGTAGGAGATGCGGTCGTCGCGATCGGTAATGCCCTAGGCCTTGCCGCTGGAACGCCGACTGTGACCCAAGGCATCGTCTCAGCCCTCGGGCGCACCGTCACTGCAACCGCGAGCGGCGCGGGGGTCTCTGAAACGCTCACGAACATGATTCAGACAGACGCCGCGATAAATCCTGGCAACTCAGGGGGGCCCCTGCTGGACAGCTCTGGACAAGTCATAGGGATGAACACCGCTGTTGCGGGCACCACAGCTGGGGGAGTGAACTCTCAAAACATAGGATTTGCAATACCTTCGGCCAAGATAGAAGCGCTCCTTCCTGAACTTCAAAAGGGCGGGATTGCTGCTGCAGGAGGCGGCTATCTCGGCGTCGACATCACGACCCTCACGCCTCAACTCCGCCAGCAGTACGGCTTTACCCCAACGAGTGGAGCGGTGATCTTAGACGTTGTCCCGGGAACGCCCGCTTCAAACGCCGGCCTACAGCAAGGAGACGTTATTGTCGGGGTGGACTCGACAGCGATAACCTCAGCAGAGTCCCTACAGAGCGTGATAGGCAAGGACCGGCCGGGCCAGCGCGTCTCTGTCACTTACTACGTTGGCAACGAACGCCGCGTCGTCTCGATCACCTTGGCGCAGAAGCCCCAAACCACACTGCAACCGTCCCAACCCGTGATACCAACCATTCCAGGTCCACAAGGAGGCGGATCGAGCGTAGGTGGGGGACAGGGAAACAGCGGGCTACTGCCGATCGGGTGAGCTCTTAGCTGAGCATTGAAGCAATCGCCGATAGAGTAGGGAACTTCGGCCCTAGCGGGCGGCGGCGTTTCGCTCCACGATAGCTACCGTGGCAATCTACAGTGAGCTTCTTGAGGCCGTCATGGACAGCGAGGGCGACTCAGGGTCGCTGACTACCGGCGAGTTGCTCGCGCTCCTCATTGAGTCTCGAAGTTGCCTCGATGCGGGGACAGACGGGGGAGCCGCTGATGCAGTTGCCCGCGAGCT
>JAJYQJ010000133.1 GCA_021794655.1 Actinomycetes bacterium
CTGCCAACCGCCTCGCTCAGTCGCACCCTTTGGATCTCACCTGCCTTAAGTGCCACCATCACCCCGAAATCACCATCGTGAACTGCTCTTACAGCCGCAACCCCGAACCTCGTCGCGAGCACCCGGTCAAACGCCGTCGGAGTCCCGCCTCGCTGGACGTGACCGAGCGTCGTGACCCGCGACTCGAAACCGGTCCGCTCTTCGAGGAGTTCGGAAAGCCAAGCTCCGATCCCTCCGAGTCGAGGGTGTCCAAACTCGTCTACGGGATGCGAGCTCAGCCCAAGCTCCGCGCTGCGCCGGTCTCCTCCTCGTCCGTCGACGTCAGTCGGCACCGCGCCCTCCGCTATCACGACGATCGACGAGTACTGCCCGTGACTATGGCGATATCGCAAACGATCGCAGACCGCGTCGATGCTGAACGGCACTTCTGGAACCAGTATCTCCGCCGCTCCGCCCGCTATTCCCGCGTACGCCGCTATCCAGCCCGCGTGGCGCCCCATCACCTCACACACGATGATCCGGTGATGAGACTCCGCCGTCGTATGGAGCCGATCTATCGCCTCGGTCGCCGTCTGGACCGCCGTATCGAACCCGAACGTCAGTTCCGTTCCCGCGAGGTCGTTGTCAATCGTCTTTGGAACCCCGACGACGTTCACGTCGCGCTCGAAAAGACGCGCCGCGACTCCCAACGTGTCGTCTCCCCCGATCGCGACGACCGCGTCGACCCCGACGCTCGAAAGAGTCTCGACGACCTTCTCCGGTCCGCCATCGATCGCAAACGGGTTCGTCCGCGACGTGCCAAGGATCGTTCCTCCTTCGCTCAAGATACCGCGCACCCGGTCGACTCCGATGTACTCGTAGCGCTCCTCGACGACCCCACGCCAACCGTCGAGAAACCCGATCACTTCGTCTTGATACACTCTCGTCCCGCTCATCACGACCGCTCGAATGACCGCGTTGAGCCCCGGGCAGTCTCCACCCCCCGTCAGTAAAGCTATACGCACTCGAACACTTCCTCCCTCTTCGAAAATAGTCGATCATCTCTGGCGTCACACGCCGCCTCCAACCGCCACGCCGCCTCCAACCGCCACGCCGCCTCCAACCGCCACGCCGCCTTCCAACTGGCGTGCCGGATTCAACCGGCGCGATCTGCCCTCATCGCGGCGTGGACGAGCTCCAGAACTGCGACCACTTTGAACGCGATGTCCCGGTCGAAAGGGACGAGCCCTCTAATCCCCGGCGTCGCGAGGTAGGCGCTCATGAACGCTCGCCGGTTTCGTTTCTCCCACGCTCCACCTAGCGATGACAGCCCGGAGCGTCCTGTTGGATCACGCTCGAGCGAAGCGACCGCCGCGACGTTGTGGAGTGACCAGAGCATGTCTGCGACGTCGGCGAGCGGAGGGCGAAACGTGGGTTCACCGGCGCTGTCGGCGCCTGGCATGAAGTCGGCGACGACCCATCCTTGGTCGGTCCTTATCGTCCTCCCCAAGTGAAAGTCGCCGTGAACTCGCAGCGTCGGAAGCCGAAGATCTACACCTCTCAACTTAGATATCGTCTCTGCGACGTGCTCACCGCTGGCGCCTTCGAGGAGCGACGCGTCCGCGTCCCTCACAACTTTTTCGACTTCATCGAGGAGTTGAGCGAGATCGACGACGCGGCGCCCGAACACTTGGTCGAGGGCGAGGTGCATCCTCGCGGTCATCGTTCCGAGCGCCTTCGACTCAGGCCCGAAGTCTCCGCCGGCGTCTTCGGGACGCACTCCGGACCCGTAGAGGTCCCGCAGGCTCGTAAGAGCGACGGCCCAACCCGACGTGCTGCCCGCGAGTAGTTCCTGGACGACTCCGACGTCTCTCCCGCCACGTCTCCAGCGTGCGAGCGGCGCCGCGAGATGATTGAATCCCGCGTCGTCGAGGCTCACCATCATGTCGACGCCGAGATCGTTCCCCTCGGCGAGCCACGAGAACACACGGAGGCTACGGTGCTCGCCGAACGTCAAGACGGTGCCCTCCTCGTTGTCCGAGACGAGGACAACTCCCTCGTCGAGCGGATCTTCACCGGTCACGACGGATAGCAACAACGAGGCCAGCTCCGCGTCGTGGAGCGCGTCGATGACGACCCCGAGCCCGTCGTCGTCTTCGAAGACCCCAAGTACGACCTCTTCACCCGAGCGCAGGAAGTGAACGTCGTCTCCGGGCCTTAGAATCCCAAACACCGCATGGACGACGCGTCCGCCAACTTCGGCGACGACGTCGACGAGTCCGGGTCGCCCCCGCTTCAGAACCTCCATCTCGACGACTCTCACGTCGTCGCCGCCAACGTCCTCCATGAACGGACGATGCGCCATCCAGTTAACGAACAACTCGGTCAAGTTGTCTTGTCGCGTCTGAGTGAGGTCGGAAAATATGGGCGTCATGCGATGAGCTCACCGCTATCGTAGGTCAGATCAACGAGCTCGAGCCAGAGATATCCGTACGGCGCGAGCGTAACGACGTAGGGATCCACTCCTACCACGGGAAATGGAACTCGCCCGAGTACTTCGAGGGGTGTGCACCCGACCCACCTCGCAAGCTGCAGCTCCGCTGGCTGTGCGAACCTACTCAAATTGTGGATACAAAGGACCGCTTGGTTTCGCGACGGCTGGTCTTCGTCCGTACCGTCACCACCGGCCACCTCCCCTGATCTAACAAATGCGAGAACGGATGGGTTAGGGCAGTTTAGAACTTCCATCTCCCCGACACCGAGGACGGGCAGGGTCCTGCGCTCGACGAGCATCCCGCGGAGCCAGTGCAGGAACGAACCGGGGTTGCGACGTTGTGCTTCCACGTTGACCGCACCGAATCCATAGACCGGGTCCATCAGCGGCGGGAGGTAGAGCTGAGCGAAGTCAGCGTTCGAGAACCCGCCGTTTCGGTCGGGGGACCACTGCATCGGAGTCCTCACGGAGTCACGGTCACCGAGGTAGATGTTGTCGCCCATGAGTAGCTCGTCGCCGTAGTAGATGACGGGACTTCCCGGCAGGGAGAGCAGCAGCGAGTAGAGGAGCTCCGCGAGTCGGCGATCTCCGTCGAGCAACGGAGCGAGTCGGCGTCCGATCCCCGCGTGACGTTTCATCCGGGGATCCTTCGCGTACTCGGAGAAGAGGTAGTCGCGCTCCTCGTCGCTCACTTGTTCGAGCGTCAACTCGTCGTGGTTTCGAAGGAATATCGCCCACTGGCATCCCGGCGGGATGTCCGGAGTTTGGCTCAGAATCTCGGTGATCGGATAACGCTGCTCCCGACGGACCGCCATGAACAGCCGGGGCATCAGCGGGAAGTGGAAACACAGATGGCACTCGTCGCCCGACCCGAAGTAGTCCGCGACGTCCATCGGCCACCCGTTGGCCTCGGCCATGAGGATCCGGCCCGGATAGTTGGCCTCCATCAGCTTTCGAACTCGGCGAATATAGGAGTGGGTCTCGGGCAGGTGCTCACCCGAAGTCCCGTCGCGCTGGAAGAGGTACGGAGCGGCGTCAAGGCGGAACCCGTCGAATCCAAGTTCCAGCCAGAACCTCACGAGATCGATCATCGTGTCGGCGACTTCGGGATTGTCGTAGTTGAGGTCGGGTTGGTGTGAGTAGAACCGATGCCAGTAGTACTGCCCGCGGTTATCGTCCCAAGTCCAATTGGAGCGTTCGACGTCGGTGAAGACAACCCGCGCTTCGGGCCAGCGCTGGTCGTCGTCGTTCCACACGTACCAATCGGCCTTCGGATTCGTACGGTCCATCCGGGACTCGACGAACCAGGGATGTTGGTCGCTCGTGTGGTTCATCACGAGGTCCGCGATAACACGTATTCCTCTCTCGTGGGCGTCGTCGAGTAGGTCGACTAGGTCACCCAACCTGCCGTAGTCAGGGTGGACGTTGAAGAAGTCCGAGACGTCGTACCCACCGTCTCGGAGTGGTGACGGGTAGAACGGTAGGAGCCAGATGCAGTCGATCCCGAGCCACTGCAAGTAGTCGAGCTTCATCCTCAGCCCGTTGATGTCGCCTCTTCCGTCTTCGTTCGAGTCGTAGAATCCCTGGATGAACACCTCGTAAAAGACTGCGTGCTGATACCAGTTCGTTGACGGGTCAAAGACTTCGCTCCGACTCTCCAAAGACATCGCCAAATAGGTCAACTTCGGTTAAACGTGGCTTTCCCGGGGCCGTGCTCCAAGAACGACGCGACTCCAATCGCAGCGTCCTCAGTCCGACATGAAGCCGCAAATCGGCTCCGCTCGATCAGAAGGCCCTCACTCAACCCTACGTCCATGCCGTGATCGATAGCAGACTTAGCCAGCGCGTGCGCGCTGAGCGGGCCACGCGCGAACTCTCCGGCCCAACTGAGTGCCGCCGCGACGACGTCGCTCTTTGGAACGACGCGATTGACGAGTCCTATCGACAGTGCCTCGTCCGCTTCGACGTGGCGCCCCGAGAATATGAGCTCCTTCGCGCGTGACTTGCCGATAAGCCGCGGGAGCCTCTGGGTTCCGCCTCCGCCCGGGATAACTCCGAGGAGAACTTCGGGCAGGCCGAAGCGTGCGTCGTCCGCGCACACTCTCAGATCACACGCCAACGCGAGCTCGCAACCTCCGCCCAACGCGTAACCGTTGACCGCCGCGATCGTCACCCGTGGTATCGACTCGATCGCCCCCAACGCAGCGAAGAAGTTCGAAGATATCTCGAACGCGGCGTCTGTTCCGCCCAGCTCCCTAACGTCGGCCCCAGCCGCAAAGATCCGCTCACCTCCCCAGATCACGACCGCGCTCGGCGGGTCATCCACTAACCGCTGGGCAACGATCTTCAGCTCTGAAAGGACCTGACTCGAAAGGGCGTTCATCTTCGGGTTATCGATCGTCACGAGCGCAACGCCGTCGTCACGACGATCCAGAGCGACGAGCGAACTCACACCACGATCGCCCGACGGCGTCAACTCACGTCGCGTGGCTGCTTGACCGGATACGAAAACGTCTTCTGGCATGCTCGAACCGTAGCTGATACGAACGACGTTCGCCGCCCTATTCGTGAAATTAGCTGCCTCGCTACCTGGCCACCTGGCCGCCCCGCTCCCTGGCCGCCTCACTCCCTCACCCCGGCGCTCCCTCACCCCGGCGCTCCCTCACCCCGGCGCTCCCTCACGGCCAGTTCCACCCTTTAGAGCGCGCTCGCGCAGCGCCGGCTTGCCGACACGCTGTCGACCTCTGTCTTACAATCCTGTATTGCACTGGTGTGTATGGCTGAGACGCTGACGATCCGGCTGGGCTCAGATGACCGGGCAACGCTCGAGGCGGCCGCCCGCGGGCAAGGCAAGGGGCTGAGCACGTTCGTTCGGGAGATCGCCGAAGCTGAGGCGCGACGTATCCGGCGAGAGGCGATCCGGGCGGAGGGAGAGCGGGTGGTAGGCCATCTCGCCAGGCATCTCGAAGCGCGACGCGAGCTCGACGAGATCGGAACGCCGCTGGGCGATCTGCCGTGAGCCGACCCACGGTGATCGTGGAAGACGACGAGCTATTTCCAGACGAGTACCCGAACATCCTCGTGGTTCCCCACCGCCTCGCGGATCCGGCGGATCAGTTGTCGAACATTCGGAGACGTATCATGGTTGCCGTCGGGGCTACGTGACCTGCTGAGTTCAAAGCCTCGTTCTGTTCTCGTCGATCAGACGATCGGCGGCTTCGTAGGGATCGAGCTCGCCTGAGAGCATAGCGGCAACGAGGCTCATATAACGGCTGCCGGCGACGATCTCATCGACGACCTCAGATATCCGTACCGAGATGACCCTACGTAGCTCCAGATCCATCCTGTCGGCCCTCTTGGACACTAGTAGCCCCGAGTTTGCGAGATACGATCGGTGAAGGGAGACTTGAGTCCACAGCTCGTCGACTCCGTCCCCTGCGCTCGCGACGGTCTCGACGATTGGAGGACGCCACTCGCTCGACCCGGACAGATCCAACATCTGCTCCAAATCCCTGCGCGCCTCGCGCACGCCCGCGCGATCGGCCTTGTTGATGACGAAGAGGTCCGCGACCTCGAGCAGGCCCGCCTTGTTCGCCTGCATCGAGTCACCCCACCCCGGCGTCACGACGACGACCGTCGTATCGGCCGCAGACGCTATCTCAACTTCCATCTGGCCGACGCCGACGGTCTCGACGAGCACGACCGGCATCCCTACGGCCCCGAGTAGCCTCAGCGCGTCGGGGACGGCGAGCGCGAGTCCCCCGAGATGCCCTCTCGTCGCCATCGAGCGAATGAAGATCGCCGGATCGGTCGCGTGGCTCTGCATGCGGACTCGATCGCCCAAGATCGCTCCCCCGCTGAACGGTGACGACGGGTCTACCGCGAGGACCGCGAGCCGATCTATAGGATCGTCTTCACCCCACCCTCTCCGAGCGACGCTCAGCAGGCGATCCGTCAAGGTCGACTTGCCCGCGCCCGGAGCTCCGGTAATCCCGACCGAGTAGGAAAGCGGCGTCCGGTAGGTGACGTGAGCGATCTCTTTGCAGTTCGGACCCCTACGTTCGATCGCCGAGAGGAGGCGGGCAAGTGCGACGCGGTTCCCATTAACAGCGTCGTCGAGCAGTCTCTCGATTTCGCTTCGATCACCACGTGTCGTCTCTACGGTCTCAGTCTGGGCGTCGCTCATCGGCGAGTCACGTGTGCCCCGATAGAGCTCAACGAACGAGCCAAGTCCTCATAGCCACGGTCGATGTGATGGACTCCCGCGACCTCCGTCTCTCCTTCGGCGGCGAGCCCGGCTAGCACGAGGGCCGCCCCCGCACGAATGTCGGGCGCTCTCACCGGCGCACCCGAGAGGCGCGAAACGCCACGCACGACGGCGTGATGCCCTTCGGTACGCACGTCCGCTCCCATCCTCCGCAACTCGTCGACGTAGCGAAACCTACCTCCGAAGATGTTTTCGGTGACTATCCCGACTCCGTCTGCGACCGTGAGCATCGTGACCAAGAACGGCTTGTAGTCAGTCGCCACTCCGGGATACGGCAGTGTAGAAACGTCGACCGACGACAGTCTCGAGTCGGCGCCGACCGAGAGCCCTTCGGGGAGCTGTTCTATGTGCATGCCCATCGCAGACATCTTTCTGACAAGCATCTCCATGTGGTCGACACGGGCGTCCTCGATCACGACGTCACCTCCCGCGAGTCCTACACCCGCCATATAAGTCGCCGCTACGACCCGGTCTGGCACGACGCTGTGTGTCGCCGGAGAAAGCTCATCGACTCCTTCAACTTCTATGCGAGACGTTCCCGCCCCTTTGATCCGAGCCCCCATCGAACGAAGGTACGACGCGAGGTCACATACTTCGGGCTCTCGCGCGGCGTTCTCGATCACCGTCGTCCCCTTCGCCAATACCGCCGCCATCACGAGGTTGTCCGTCGCCGTGTGGCTTGGATACTCGAGAACCACGTTTGCGCCGACCAACCTGCCCGGCGATGTCGCGGAACCGACTCGACCCTCGATGTAGCCGTGAGAGGTCTCGAACTCGGCGCCCATCGCAGAGAGCCCGTTCAAGTGGATGTCGACGGGACGGTGCCCGAAGTCGTCTCCGCCAGGCATCGAGACGCGCGCGAACCCACAACGTGCGAGCAGCGGGCCGAGCACGACGATTGAAGCCCGCATCCGCTCGACCAGGTCGTAGGGGGCCTCCGTGCCGACGTCTTTCGTCGCCGGAGAGTCGATGACGATCTGTCTTAACCCACTCCGCTGCGTCCGTGCTCCGAGATGACTAATTACATCGGCCATGACACAAACGTCGAGAATGTTTGGAACGTTTTCCAGGACGTGGCGGCCCTCGCACAACAGAGTTGCGGCCATCAGCTTCAACACGGAGTTCTTCGCCCCTCCGACCTGGATAGTTCCGCTTAACGGGCCGTTTGGCTGGACTACAAAGCTTTCCACGCTACAAGTATGGCGGCTCGCGACGGCGCCATGGGCGACCTCGCTACCCAACGCCCCTGCCAGCCTCTTTTAAGTTGCAACTACTGACTCGCAACCAGCCCTTATCGCGTTTAGAGGGAATCGGTCGCCAAAGAGTGCGAGTAGCAGCTATCGTCGTTGCCGTGGAACCTCACGCGCAAGCTCCCGATCGCAACCTCGCCCTCGAACTCGCAAGGGTGACCGAAGCCGCCGCGATATCGGCGAGTCGTTGGATGGGGCGCGGCGACAAGGAAGGCGCCGACGGCGCGGCGGTGAACGCGATGCGAGTCGTCCTCCAGACGGTGCAGATGGACGGAGTCGTCGTCATCGGAGAGGGCGAGAAGGACAACGCGCCGATGCTCTTCAACGGCGAGAAGATCGGAGACGGCACCCCTCCGCTAACCGACATAGCGGTCGACCCGATCGACGGAACGACCCTCACCGCTCTCGGCCGTGGAGGGGCGCTCGCAGTGATAGCGGTCTCTGAACGCGGGACTATGTTCGACCCCGGACCGTGTTTCTACATGGAAAAGATCGCCGTCGGACCCCGGGGCCGAGGAGCGATCGACATCACGAAGAGCGCGGCTGAGAACTTGAGATCTCTATCGTCGGCGATGGGCCTGCCGATCCGGGATCTGACCGCGGTCATCCTGGATCGCCCACGCCACCAAGATCTCATAGACGAAGTCAGAGCTAGCGGTGCACGAATCAGGCTGATCACGGACGGCGACGTCGCAGGAGCGATAGCGACGAGCTGGCCGGATTCGGGCGCCGATATCCTTCTTGGGATAGGCGGGACCCCAGAGGGGGTGCTCGCGGCAGCCGCGATCAAGTGTCTCGGCGGCGAGATCCAAGGAAGGCTCTGGCCGAGGAACGACGACGAGCGTGACGCGGCGCTCGAAGCCGGTTACGACCTCGACGCGGTGCTCACGACCGACGATCTCGTGAAAGGCGACAACTGCTTCTTTGCGACGACCGGTATTACCGACGGCGAGCTTCTAAAAGGTGTCCGATTCCACGAGGAGGGCTGTACGACTCAGTCGCTCGTCATGAGATCGAAGTCCGGAACTCGTCGAAAGATCGACGCGGTCCACCCGCTTCACAAGATCGCGGAGTTCAGCTCGATAGAGTTCCGCTAAACGAGCGGGCCTTACGGCTTGCGTGAGCGAGATCTCTCCTCTGTCCCCTCAGGTCTCGCTCATCGCGACGACCGGCTTGTTGAGAGGCTGTCCACCCATCGAGCCGTAGGACTGCGCGTCACCGAAGCTGAACACCCCGCCGTCTGAGGCGACCTCCCAGTAACCCATTCCATCCTCGCTCGCAACGATGCCGACGACCGGTTTGTTTAGAGGCTGTCCACCCATCGAGCCGTAGAACTGAGCGTCGCCGAAGCTGAACACCCCGCCGTCTGAGGCGACCTCCCAGTAGCCCTTG
>JAJYQJ010000117.1 GCA_021794655.1 Actinomycetes bacterium
CGGCCGTTGATGATGGTCACCTCAATGGTCTGCTCGTCCACGAAGGTCGCAAGCGCCATCGAGTTGATGACGCCCTCGTCTATCGCAGTGACGTTCTCACCTCTTGAGACAATACGCTCGCTCCCATAGGGGATGTGTAGCGAGTGCTGCCGGTTGTCCTGGTCCCAGCAGAGCTGGATCTCACCCCAGTTCTTGACCGGTACCATCTCAGCTGTTACAGGGTCGACCACGGTTGGCAACGCCAACACGATGCCTGGCCTTGTTCTCCCGAGTGACAAGTTGAGCTTGCCATCTGGTCGCAGTCTCCACCCATAGCCTTTCGAGAACGACAGTGGGCGGTAGTTCTTCTTCCGCCACGGTGCTCGTACTTTCATGCCGTTCTTAGCGTTCGTGCGAGAAGTCTTGATCGCCTCGTGGAGGTCGTGAGCGATAGCCTCGGTCGTGTGGGCATGAAGTGGGCGTTGCTCTCGGGGGATCGAGGTAAGGAACGATTGAATGTCGTACTTGCCTGGACTGCGCTTCGCTTTCCACTCTGCGTGTACCCAGTCGACTCCTTGATCCCAGAGACGAGCGGCAAGGTGGTGAGCATCGTGTGCGCTGCGATAGTTCGCTCCCAAGAGCGTGACGGGCACGATAGCTGTGCGTGTGACCTTGTGGCTCCCCGCTGTCCCGGCCGGTACTACGATCATATGTTCGATACTAGACGACAGGTGTGACAGTCTGTCGGATAGGGACTGTCTTTGTCCACGAAGCGGCCTTGACCCCTCCCTTGCAGAAGGGGGTTGCGGCCGATGTTTGTTCAATAGCGCTCTGAGCGGCGCAAGTCCTCAAGAACCGCCGAGAGAGAGTTCTCGCCCGATCTCAGACGCGGCGCAGGTCCAAGGTCACGAAAGGAGCGCTTTCGACCTCGAATCCTTCCGGCAACTTCGAGCTTGGAGACTTCATCGGTGGGCAATTGGACCAGTTGGGCGACCGCTCTTCCGCGATCGGTGATCACGACTGGTTCCCCTGCAGCGGCTTCTGCGACAACTGCCGAGGCATTTTGCTTGAGAGCCCTGATACCCACTGTCTTCATGTACTTCATTGTAGCACATCGTGCTGTCCGATCCCGGCGGGTTAACTTCGACGATGTCGTTGTTGATCCTGGTGAGATAGCAATTGGCTCAACTTTCGGGATCCGGTCAGCACTCCCAAGGAAGTCCGCGAGGACGACCCCGCTGTCCTCCCTTGCCCTGGCAGTCGCCCTAGGTCGTGTTAGTGGTTTCGAGAGGGGCTGCGACGGGGTCTCCGGAGAGTTGGCCGCATGCGGCTTGAATCTCGACGCCGCGAGTCTTGCGCACGGTGACGTTGATCCCGAGTCCGGCTAAGTTTTCCCTGAACTCCAATACCTTCCGATGGGGTGTCGCGGGCACCTCGAAGCCACTAGTTGGATCCAAGGGAATCAGATTGACGTGTGCGTTCAATGGGCGCGCGTACTCCGCGAGTTCACAGACGTCGCTTCGCCGATCGTTGACCCCGGCGATGAGCGCCCACTCAAAGGAGAGCCTTCGCCCGGTCGCGACGATGTACTCCTGCAGTGCTTCTGCGAGATCGCTGAGCGGGTAACGCCGGTTGATTGGAACTAATCGGTCGCGGAGTTGGTCGTTGGCGGCGTGGAGCGAAACGGCGAGGTTGACCGGAAGAGTCGCCGTCGAAAGACGGCGTATCCCGGGGATGATGCCGACCGTAGACATCGTGATCCGGCGGGCTGAAACTCCGATATCGGAGTGGATACGAACGACCGCGTTCCAAACTCGGTCGTAGTTTGCGAACGGTTCGCCCATCCCCATCAAGACGACGTGGGTGACCCTCCGAGGTCGTGATCGTTGTATCGCTTTGACGACCTGCTCGACGATCTCTCCAGAGCTCAGGTTGCGCGAAAAGCCGGCCTGTCCGGTGGCACAGAACTTACACGCCATCGCGCAGCCCGCCTGCGTGGAGATGCACACCGTCACCCGGTCGGGATAGGCCATCAGTACCGACTCCACTCGGGAACCGTCGAGACATTCGTAGACGGACTTGACGGTATCTCCGTCGTCACACTCATACTCGGCGAGCAAGCGGAGGGAGGGATGCAGTTGCGAATCGAGCCGTTCTCTTAACGAGCGTGGCAAGTCCGTCATGTCGAGAGGGTCGAGCGAGCGCCGGTAAAGACCGTCCCAGACCTGGGTGGATCTGAAGGAGGGCTCGTCTTGGATCAAAGAGCTGAGGCCGTCAAAATCCACGTCGTATCGCCCCGGCATGATACAACGATAGTGGAGCCGAGTTTCTCGTGCTGAACACGTTGAACGTGTTCGCCGCCGGGCTCACCACCGGGCTCGCCGCCGCTGCGGACGCCGAGGGCACAGCTGGTTCCACCCCGCCGTAGGATATGGTGAACCCGACGTGGATCGCGAAGCTGTTGCAAGTAGGGTTCAAGGCTAGAACCGGACTGGAAAACGAGATAGAGGCCTACAAGTTGATGAGAAGCTCGAACCTCCACCAACGACACACCCAGCGCTCGTGGATCAAGCACGTCGTGATCGGAGCTGTCGCGGTCGTGATAGTGGCTGTCTTGGTTACGGCTGGAGTCCAGTTGACGCGCCCGGTGCCGGCGCCGAGCTTCTCGGCGAACGTTCCGTCAACGCTGAAGACTGTGCCGAATCCGAGCACAGGTGGGATCCCGTGGCCAACTACCGGGGCGGCGGGGATGGTTGTCCCTGGTGTCGTCTCGTTCCCGCCGGTCGGTTCTAAGTCGCCTCTGCCGATTGCGAGCATCACAAAGGTGATGACGGCGCTAGTTGTGCTCCAAGACCATCCGTTGAGCCCCGGCCAGCAGGGACCGTCGATCACTATCACGCCTTCTGATGTATCCGAGTTCAATCTCGAAGCCGCGGCGAAGGACTCGGTGGTCCCGGTGACGGCTGGAGAGCAACTGAGCGAGTACCAGTGCATCGAAGCGATACTCGTGCCGTCTGCGGACAACATCGCACACGTCCTCGCGAAGTGGGACGCGGGAAGCGCAAGTGCGTTCGTCGCGAAGATGAACGCACTTGCGCACCAGTGGGGACTTACGAACACTCACTTTGCCGACACGAGCGGTCTCTCGTCGTCTTCAACCAGCACCCCGTCGGATCTCTTGATTCTGGGTCAAAAGGCGATGGCGAACCCTATCGTGAGCGCAGTTGTTGCGATGCCGTCGATCACCCTCCCTGGAGTTCCGAAACCGATGCCGACGTATAACTTTGCGCTCTTTGAAAATGGGATCGTGGGAATAAAGACTGGATCGGACGGGCCGGCGGGTGGATGCTTCCTCTTCGCGGCGAACGTTAAGGTGAACGGCACGATACGGCTCGCGTACGGAGTCGTCTTGGGCCAGCAAAACGCGAAGAGCAGTCTGGACCAGGCACTTAAGGTCAGCGTGAATCTCTTGACGGCACTCCATGGAGTTCTAAACGGAGTAGCACTCGTTCATGCGGGTCAAGAAGTTGGGACGTTGAAGAGCCCGGATGGCACGTCGACTCCCCTTCTGTCTTCTGGAACGGTGACTCTGATTGGCGCGCCGGGCACGACGGTGTCGACGACGTTCCACCTCCGCCGTTTCAAGCCCGGTGCACCGATCCCGGCGAGGAGCCGTGTTGGGACGTTGAAGATCCAAGTTGGCTCCCAGGTCAAGACAGTTGGGATCGTAAGCGATCGGTCGCTGCCGGCCGTTTCGAGCAAGTGGAAGCTGCTCAACTTCTGAGGCCACGGCGTAGCGGTCGCCTCGAAGATGGCTGGAGCGGCCGATCAGCTCACTTTCCGAGGATTATCGTGCTCGCGGCTGAGAACCATCCACTCGTCCCGTTCACGCAGGCGAGCTCGGCGTTAGGCACTTGGCGATCCCCACACTCCCCGCGGAGCTGCTTTACGGCCTCGATCAAGAGGAACATGCCGCGCATCCCCGGCTGGCACGAGGAGAGCCCGCCGCCGTCGGTGTTCGTCGGAAGAGCGCCTCCGACTCTCAGTTTGCCGTCTTGAACAAAGGGTCCCCCCTCCCCTTTCTTGCAAAATCCCAGCCCTTCGAGGGTCAAGATCACCATCGGCGTGAACGCGTCGTAGATCTGGCAGGTGTCGATGTCAGAAGGGGTGACGCCGGCACGTTCGAAGGCGAGTTTTCCGGACCTGACGCAGGGAGACTCGGTGAAGTCTTCCCATTCGCTCATCGTCACATGAGAACTGGCTTCGCCGGTGCCGAGCACCCAAACGGGAGCTTTCGCACAGTCTCGAGCACGCTCCTCGCTCGTGAGGACGATTGCACCACCGCCGTCGGAACGGATGCAGCAGTGGAGCTTCGTGAGAGGGTCCCAGACCATCGGTGCGGAGAGGACGTCGTCGATGGTGATCGGTTCCTGGTAGTAGGCGTCGGGATTGAAGCCCGCGTTGTATCGAGTCGATACGGCGACCTCTGCGAGCTGCTCTATCGTCGTACCGAACTCGTACATATGGCGTCGAGCGACCATCGCGTACTTCGAGCCGACGGGATGGCCGAAGGGGACGTCGAACTGGATCGGTCCGCGCGATCCGAAGCTAAGATTCGCCATCCGCAGGCGTTTCTTCAGATCTGCACGCTGGGTGGACCCGTAGGAGAGGACGACGACTTCGACGAGGCCTTGGGAGATCGCGGCGGCAGCGTGTTCGGTCATGAACTCCCAGATGCTCCCCCCGTGACCGGTCGAGTCCAGCCAGTTCGGACGCAGTCCGAGGTACTCGGCGAGTTCGACGGGAGCGAGCGCGCCGGTATTCGAAGACATGAATCCGTCTACTTCGGACTTGTCTATTCCCGCATCCGCGAGTGCCCGCGACGTTCCTTGATAGTGGAGTTGAAACGCCGTCTTGTCGTCGACGCGCCCGCAGTCAGAAGTGGCCGCACCTACGATTGCTACTCGGCGATTCGCCATGTATTACTCCTCTCTTGAGTCTCTAGAAATTGCCATCGTCTAGCACCAGGCGACTGGCCGACGGGGTTGGCTCGAGGCTTCACTGCGTCGTGAGCAAAGATCAACACGACGAGGGCCGACTCAGCCCCCACCCATCTTCAGTCCGGGGTGACGTGAATGAAAGATCCGGGCGTTCACCTCTGGTCCGATCGCACTCGGGTCCCACTTCTCGTCGCCCTTTGGGTTGTCGACTGCTCCGCCGAGAGACCACGGCTCGTAGTGCGCGATGTTGGCGCCGACGGCGCGGAAGACCTGTCCGGTCACGTGGAGTGACTCGTCGGAGGCGAGCCAGGCGACCATGGGCGCTGAGTTCTGGGGGTTGAGCCTCGAGTACTCGGTGTACTCATCGGGCTCTTTGAGCTCGACGTCTTTCAACACGCCGCCGGTGAGACGAGTGACCCCGCCCGGTGCGAGAGCGTTTGCGCGGACACCGTAGCGAGATCCTTCGAGGCTGGTGATGATCGTGACGGCTGCGATGCCGGCCTTTGCGGCTCCGTAGTTGGCCTGACCGACGTTACCCTGGAGACCGGCAGAGGAGACGGTGTTGACGATCGCGGCACGGACGGTCTCTCCGGCCTTTGTCCGCTCCCGCCAGCGAGCGCACGCGTGGCGTGTCGTGCAGAACGTACCCTTCAGGTGGACCCGGACGACCGAGTCGAAGTCCTCTTCGGACATCGAGACGATCATCTTGTCCCTTATGATCCCCGCGTTGTTCACCAAGATGTCGTGCCCGCCGAACGCGTCGTACGCCTGAGCGATGAGGCGAGACGCCCCTTCCCAGTCCGAGACGTCGTCGTAGTTCGCGACCGCCTCTCCTCCGCGTGACTCGATCACCTTGACCACTTCATCTGCTGCGCGGGTGTCCGAGCCTTCCCCGGTCTGAGAGCCACCGAGGTCGTTTACGACGACCTTTGCGCCCTCTGCGGCCAGCTCAAGGGCCTCTCCACGCCCTATTCCATGCCCTGCCCCTGTGACAATTGCTACTTTTCCGTTAAGAATACCCACTGGATCCCTTTCGCTCTGGATCGACACTGACATGACTGTCATATACGGTAACTGTCGGAGCGGGGATCGGACAACTCGGGAAGTCAGAGCCGGATCTGAGCGAAAAGGACCTGCGGGGTCGAGATAAGGAGAGAGATGGTACGAGCCAATACAACCAAAGCGGCGGCGAAGTCGCCAGTGAAGAAGTCGCCAGTGAAGAAGGCTGCAGCGAAGAAAGCGCCTGTGAGCGCGTCGCGATCTTCAAAGACGCCGAAGGGCCGTTCGAGTACGCCGACCCTCGACGTGACGGGCGCACCGGTGAAGCTTCGCAAAGTAGATCTCGATACTTTCTTTCGACCGAAGTCGGTTGCGGTCGTCGGGGCGTCGGACTCGAACGCCAAACCGAACACCGCGCTGACGAAAAAGATAACGGTGTGGGCTGAGACGCGCGGCGCGTCGATTCACTACGTGAACCCGAACCGCCCGATCGTCGATGGTCGCCCTTGTGCGCGGTCGCTGACCGAGATTGACGAGAGGTTGGATCTCGTCGCGATACTCGTTGGAGATCCGATTCCGATCGTACGTGACGCGATTGATGCGAAGGCGAAGTTTGCGGTTGTGTTCGCGGCGGGGTTCTCAGAAGTTGGTAAGGCCGGAGAGCGTATGCAGGCTGAGCTAGAAGAGCTGATCGCACAGAGCGACCTTCACGTCCTCGGCCCGAACACGAACTTGAATGCGTTCGAGGTTTTCCGAGATGACCTCGACGGCAAGGCGATAGCACTCGTTACCCAAAGTGGACACCAGGGACGTCCGATCTTCCAAGGCCAAGAGATTGGAATACGCCTTTCCCACTGGGCGCCTACCGGGAACGAAGCTGACCTTGAATCCGCGGACTTCATAAGCTACTTCGCGAGCCAAAAGGGCACCGGGGCTGTTGCGTGCTACGTCGAGGGTTTCAAGAGCGGGCGTACTCTCCAACTCGCGGCGGACGATGCGGCGAAGAAGAAGGTCCCAGTTGTTGCGGTGAAGGTTGGCAAGACGGCGGAGGGCACTTCGATGGCGAAAGCCCATACCGGACACTTGACTGGTTCTGACGCGGTCGTATCTTCTGTCTTCCGTCAGTTTGGGGTAACGCGGGTAGACGGCCTCGACCAACTACTTGAGGTTGCGGCGACGCTTGCTCGCACGAAACCACCGTCGTCCGCTGCGATCAACCGCCTCAAGCGAGGGCACGGGGGGAGGGTGTGCGTGTACTCGATCTCGGGTGGCACCGGGGCACATATGGCCGACCTCGTCGCGGATGCGGGGCTGGAACTGCCTGAGCTGACGAAGAACTCCCAGCGCCAGCTCCACGAGTGGATCCCTCCTTACCTGCGTGTCTCGAACCCGGTCGACAACGGCGGGGCGCCGGTGCGCGACTGGAGAGGCCCAAAGATCCTAGAGACGATGATCGCGGATCCAAACGTCGACATGCTGCTGTGCCCGATCACCGGTGCGCTCGCGTCGATGGCTGGAAAGCTGACGAGGGATATCGTCGAGGCGGCGTCGAAGACCGATAAGCCGGTCCTCGTCGTGTGGGGGTCGCCGAGCGGGGACGAGAGCGCTTACCGCGAGACGCTGCTTGGTAGCACTGTCCCGACGTTCAGGACGTTCACGAATGCGGTGATGGCTGCGAAGGCCTACTTCGACCACCATCGCTTCGTCGCCGGCTACAGCTCGCCGTTTGCCCGTCCTCAGATGAGCCCGTCAGAGTCCGCGACGAAGGCGAAGAGACTTATCGCGCCGCTAGTTGGAGAGCCGGGGTCGACGCTTTCCGAGCAGGACTCAAAAGCACTGTTGAAAGCGTACGGAATCCCCGTTCCCAAAGAACGCGTCGCGACGAGTGCGAGTGAGGCGGTGAACGCGGCGAAGCGGATTGGCTATCCGGTCGTGTTAAAGGTCTCCTCCGCCGACATACCCCACAAGTCGGACCTCGGTCTCGTCGAGGTGGGAGTGCGTAACGACGCTGAGGTGAGGACCGCCTTTAGGCGAATGACCGAGACTGCGAAGGCGGCAGCTCCGAAGGCGGCGATCGATGGAATCCTCGTAGCGGAGCAGGCGTCGGGAGTCGAGACGGTCGTCGGGATCGCGAGAGATGAGCTGTTTGGTCCAGTTGTCATGTTCGGCCTAGGTGGGGTCTTCATCGAGATCTTAAAAGACGTCACGTTCAGAGTGCCGCCGTTCTCGGCGAGGGACGCTGGGGCGATGCTCGATGAGTTGACGGGGGCGGCGATGCTAAGAGGCGCCCGCGGACGACCGGCCGCTGATCGACGGGCGTTGATCGATGTGATCATGAAGGTGCAGCGTCTAGCGGTAGACCTCTCGGGCGAACTCGTGGAGCTCGACATCAACCCGCTACTCGCGGGCCCAAAGGGAGTAGTCGCGGCCGACGCTCTGGCGGTCCTGTCATGAGCGAGGTGACGAACGTCGACGAAGATGTAGTTAGAAGGGTCGAAGGCGGCGTAGCTTGGCTGGTTCTCAACCGTCCGGACGCTGGAAACGCGATGACGGCTGCGATGAGAAACCAGATGTCGGAGTGGCTCGAGGAGGCGTCGGCGGATCTCGCGGTGAGAGTCGTCGTGATAACCGCGAACGGTGAAAAGGCGTTTTGTACAGGCGCGGATCTGCGTGGCGGCCGTGCGGCCCCGCTCCCGCGACCGGAGGGGGCGCCTGCGAACGCGGTCGGAGATGGCGCACGTACGATTCGAAACGGCTGGCAGAGGCTCGTCGGCGCTATCCTTGACTGCGAGAAGCCGGTTATCGCCGGGGTGAACGGGACCGCGGCTGGTGGAGGGATGCACCTTGCGCTGGCGTGTGACTTAGTTGTGGCGGCGGAAGAGGCACGGTTCATTGAGGTGTTCGTACGGCGAGGGATCGCTCCTGACGCTGGTGGAGCGTGGCTTCTGACCCGTCTCGTCGGGATCCAGAAAGCGAAGGAGCTTTTCTTCTTGGGTGACGACGTCTCCGCGCGAGAAGCCCACGGCCTCGGCCTGGTTAATCGTGTCGTAGCGCGCTCGGAGCTCAACTCGACGTTAGAAGAGCTATCGTCCCGGCTCGCGAAAGCACCGACAAAGGCGATCTGGGTAGCGAAGTGGCTGGCGAACCGAGCTTTGGATGTGGACAGAGCGACGGCGTTCAACGACGAAGCTATCGCTCAAGAGTTGGTTACCCACACCGAGGACTCGACGGAGGGAATGATGAGCTTCGTCGAGCGTCGCGAACCAACGTTCCACGGCTGGTAGATACTAGCGGGGTTCCACCCCAGCCCGACGAGCTGTAGTTGACGCACGTCATCTGGCATATTCACTGGTGCGGACTCCGGCCGAGCGCTTTAATGGCGAA
>JAJYQJ010000057.1 GCA_021794655.1 Actinomycetes bacterium
CCAGGGCGCCTACGGCGGCACGTTCGTGCCACCGAGCAACTGCACGATTAACGGTGCGCCGTGTTCGGGGTCTTCGTCGTCTACGGGCACAGGAACAGGAACTGGAACCGGCACGGGAACCGGCACGGGAACAGGGACGGGAACAGGGACGGGTACGGGGACAGGAACAGGGACGGGCACGGTAACCGGTGGCGGCGCGTTCGCGTTTGCACCCTATGTGGACGTGACGAGCTATCCGCCGTTCAACCTGTTGGCGGCGGAGCAGGCGTCTGGAACGAAGTACTTCACGCTCGCGTTTATTGTGTCTGGTGGCGGGTGCAGCGCGAGCTGGGGTGGCTACTATCCGGTATCCCAGGGCTACTACCAGAGTCAGATCCAGGCGCTGAGGGCGGCTGGAGGAAATGTGATCATCTCTTTTGGAGGGGCTGCGGGGACGGATCTCGCTGATGCGTGTACGAGCGTGTCGTCTCTTGAAGCGCAGTACCAAGCGGTGATCAACGAATACCATGTCACTCATCTCGACTTCGATATAGAAGGTGCGAATGTCGCGGACCCCGCTTCGATCCAGATGCGGTCGTCGGCAATTGCGGCGTTGGAGAAAGCAAATCCGGGACTGTCGGTCTCCTACACGTTGCCGGTTCTCCCGACGGGCTTGACTTCGGATGGAATCAACGTGGTCAAGAATGCGATCGCGTCGGGTGTACAACTCAGCGTTGTAAATGTGATGGCTATGGACTATGGAGCGTACGCGGCGCCAAATCCTGCGGGGCAGATGGGGACGTACGCGATAGATTCGGCGACGGCGACGTATCAGCAGCTCGCTGCGCTCTACCCGTCGCTTTCAACAGAGCAACTCTGGGGGATGGTCGGTGTGACTCCGATGATCGGTGTCAACGACGTGAGTAGTGAGATATTTGGACTTTCCGATGCGAGCCAGTTGGAACAGTTCGCGGCCTCAAAGGGGCTTGGCCGACTTTCCATGTGGTCGTCGACGCGCGACTTTCAGTGCTCGGGTGGTGTAGAGACATATGCGAGCAGCAACTGCAGTGGGATCCTGCAGGCGAGTTACGCGTTCTCGAAGATATTTGCGTCGTACTTAGGTTGAACTGGCACTTAGGCTGAATTGATACCCAAGTTGAACCGCGCTCAGGCCGAACGGGGGAGCTGCTCGAGTCTGTGGGAAGAGTGGAATGGGTGCTTTGACGCTTGACGTCGTAGAAGAGGCGTTTGATGAGACGTCGCCGCTGGCGAAGACGTTTGCGGTCTTGGTTATCCAGAGTGGAGAGGTCGTTCTAGAGCGGTACGCGGACGCGTTTTACAGGTTCGATGGGTCCTCGGCGCCACTTGGCCCAGAGACTCTTCTCCCGGGGTGGTCGATGGCGAAGTCGGTGTTGCATGCGCTGGTCGGGATCTTGGTCGCCGATGGGGCGCTCGGGTTGGAGTCACGAGCTGATGTACCCGAGTGGGCGTCGAGCGATGATCCACGACGAGAGATCACACTTAGGGACCTCCTCGAGATGCGTGATGGGCTTAGGTTTGTCGAGGACTACGAAGACGGGGAGAAGTCGGACGTAATTGAGATGTTGTTCGGAAGTGGGAAGGACGATGTGTCGAGGTTCGCGAGTGATCGGGATCCGGTTGCGAAGCGAGGAGAGCGGTTCAACTATTCGAGTGGAACTACGAACATCATATCTGGGATGGTCGCTCGAAAAGTTGGCCGTGGTGAGCGATATCGAGAGTTCATGCGAAGCTGGCTACTGGATCCACTCGAGATGACGTCGGCGGAGCCTGGGTTTGACAAGTCAGGCGTTTGGGTTGCGTCGTCGTTTCTCGACGCGACGGCGATGGATTTCGCTCGTTTTGGACTCCTGTACTTGAACGGGGGGCGTGTTGGGGGACGGCAGGTGGTTCCAGAAGATTGGATCGCGACGGCCTATGTTCCCCGATCGCGGGACGGGAGCGACGGCTCCTACTACAGTGTCCACTGGTGGGTGGAGTGCGACGGTCGTGAGACGATTCGCTGTGGTGGATACGGCGGGCAGTCGATTACGGTCTGTCCGTCGTTAGATCTGGTGATGGTGAGGCTTGGAAGTTCGCCGGAGTCGAGCTACCCGGATCTCGCGTCGTGGCGAGAGCGGGTGTTGGCGGCGTTCTAGACCCCGCCTTCGTAGTCGAATCCGAGATCGATCGCGGTGAAGAGTGCTCTGAACTCGAGCCCTTCGTTCGCGGCGATCTCGGCGACGGTACCGCCCCTGTCGACGACGGCGATGAGGAGTATCGGTGTAGCGCCAAACTCACGGACGACGTGGGCGGCTTCGATTAGGGAGGCGCCACGAGTGACGGTGTCTTCGGTAATCACGGCGAGGTCTGAGGGGTCGAGCACCCCCGAGATGCGACCGCGTCGACCGTGGTCCTTTTCCTCTTTTCGGATGCTGAAGGTCTTCAAGGGACGGTTTCGGGTCGCGGCGACGCCTGCGGTGATGAAGGCGACGGGGTCGGCTCCCATCGTGAGTCCGCCGATCGCGGTCGCGCTGTCGGGGACGATCGAGAGGAGTTCGTTCGCGACGAGGAGCATCGCGGCGGGATCACATACCGTCTGCTTTGAGTCGATGAACCAGGTGCTCTTGCGGCCGGACTTGAGTTTGAAATCCCCTCGTTTGACGGAGTGGTCGATCAAGTGGCGACGTAGGGCTTCGTGTTCGTCGGCCGTGGGGCCGGTATCGTTTGTGGGGAGCGCACTCATCGAATCACGACACTCATCGGATCAAGACGCTCATCGAATCACGACGCTCATAGAATCACGACCCCGCCTGATCCAGCTGTAACTTCTCCGACGACGGATATCTCGGGCTCGCCCGGTACGGATCCGAGGTGATCGTTGAGCGAAGCGAGGGCGTCGTCGACGCGATCGCGGTGCACGACGAGGATCATACCGAGCCCGAGGTTGAAGACCCGCGCCATCTCTGCGTCGTCGACGGGGCCGAGCCGAGCGATCTCGTGGAAGATCCGAGGTGTTAGCCACGCGGAGCGGTCGAGGTGGGCGTCGAGGTGGTCGGGGAGGATCCTCGAGAGGTTTCCTGCGATGCCGCCGCCGGTGATGTGGGCCGCGGCGTGGAGGCCGTCGCGGACTGCGGCGTTGAGTTCGGTGAGGAGCGACGAGTAGACGATCGAGGGGCGCAGTAGCTCGTCGGCGAGGGAGTGTGGAGCGTCTTTCCAAGCGGGATCGCTCAGGGCGATGCCGGCTCGATCGAGGAGGACGTGGCGGGCGAGGGTGTAACCGTTGGAGCGCAGGCCTGGCGATCCGAGACCGATCAAGACGTCACCGGCGGCAACCCGAGAGCGCCCGAGCTCTCGACCGCGTTCTACGACGCCGACGGCGAAACCGGCGAGGTCGAGGGCGCCTTCGGCACCGGGGTGTTCGGCGGTCTCACCGCCGACGAGTGCGCAACCGGCGAGGCGGCAGCCCGAAGCGATGCCGGTTACGATCTCTTCGATCTGTTCTGGTACTACGTGTGCGACCGATATGTAGTCGAGGAAGAAGAGCGGCTCGGCGCCGAGGCAGGCGATGTCGTCGACGCACATCGCGACGAGGTCGATGCCGATGGTGTCGTAACGCCGAGCTGCGCGGGCGACGTCGAGTTTTGTCCCGACTCCGTCTGTCGAGGAGACGAGGACGGGGTGATCGTATCCTGCGACGTCGAGGTCGAACGCGGCGGCGAACCCGCCGATACCTCCGATGACGCCGGGTCGATTGGTGGAGGCGACGGCGGACTTCAATCGCTCGACGGCGTCGTCTCCTGCGGCGATGTCAACTCCGCTCGCCGCGTAGGTGAGTTGGGTCGTAGGGTCCTCATCCACCATCTCGCCGGTCAAACCCCTGGTAGTGCAGGTTGGAGCACTGCCGGAGGGGAGCCACCGGGCACCCGGGCGGCACTAGTAGATCTGTCGCCGTCGTGACGAGCGGGGCCGGTGTCGGCGTCGAACTCGATAGGGACGGGGTAGTTCCCGGTGAGGCAGGCGTCGCAGAATCCGCCGCGTCCGACACCGATCGCGGCCTTCAGGTTCTCGAGGTTTATGTACGCGACGGAGTCGACGTTCAAGAACCGGGCGATCTCGTCGGTGTCTTTGAACGCGGCGAGGAGTTCGTCGCGGTCGGGCGTGTCGATCCCGTAGTAACAGGGCCACCTGAACGGCGGGGAAGAGATTCTCAGGTGAACCTCGGTTGCCCCGGCGTCCTTTAGCATCCCTACGATCGCTCGGGTTGTCGTACCCCTGACGATCGAGTCGTCGACGACTACGAGGCGCTTTCCGGCGATGTTCTCGCGCAGCGGGTTGAGCTTTCTTCTGACTCCGTTGGAACGAGCGGCCTGGTCCGGAGCGATGAAGGTCCTGCCGATGTAGCGGTTCTTTACGAGCCCTTGGCCGTATGGGATTCCGCTTTGTCGAGCGTAGCCTTCGGCGGCGGGGACGCCAGAGTCGGGGACGCCCATTACGAGGTCGGCGTCGACGGGCGCCTGGTCGGCGAGGAGCTCGCCCATACGCCTGCGGGCGCCGTGGACCTCGGTGCCGTACAGCCTCGTGTCCGGCCGGGCGAAGTAGACGAATTCGAATATGCACAGATGGTGGCCGAGCCGCTCTATCGGGAAGAGTTGTTCGCAGTGGACGCCGGTGTCGTCGATGACGACGAGTTCTCCGGGTTCGAGCTCGCGGACGAACTCGGCGCCGATGACGTCGAGTGCTGGTGACTCGGATGCGAGGACCCAACCGGCGGGTCGATCGACGGGACCGAGCCTGCCCAAGCAGAGCGGCCGCAGACCGTCTGGGTCCCTGACGCCGTAGAGGTGGGTGGCGTCGAGCATTACGAGCGAGAAGGCGCCTCGGACGCTCGGGAGGACCGACCTGAGCGAGGTGGTGAGGTCGTCGTTCGCGTCGTTCGTCGCGTTCGCGTCGTTGCGGTGCTCGGGAGTGTTGTGAGAGGTCGCGGCGGGGACGTCGTGGGGCGAAACCTCGCGGGGTGAGACGTCGTGGAAGACGTCGTGGGAGATGAAGTCCTGGGCGAGGAGCTCGGCGATGACGTCGCTGTCGGAGGTGACCATCCCCGGGAGCATCCCGACGCGCTCGGCGAGCTCGAGTGTGTTGGTGAGGTTCCCGTTATGTGCGAGGGAGAAGCCGGCGCGCCCGATCGGGCGATAGACGGGTTGGGCGCCGGTCCACCCGGACGATCCGTGTGTCGAGTACCTCGTATGGCCGATCGCGAGATGGCCGGGGAGTCCCGAAAGGGTGCGTTCGTCGAAGACGGTTGTGACGAGGCCCATGTCCTTGACGACGGTTATCGTATCGCCGTCGCTGACGGCCATGCCGGCGGACTCCTGGCCACGATGTTGGAGCGCGTAGATCCCGTCGAACGTGAAGTTGGCGACGGCGTGCCCGGGCGCGTAGACCCCGAAGACCCCGCAGGCCTCCTTCACGTTTCAGTCCTCGACTTAGTTCCTCGCCGGTTCGTCCGGCCGACCGCACTCACCCTTCCTAAGTCTCTCACAGCTGGGGAGACGGTGCAGAACCCGGGGAAGAATGCGGTGCAGAACCCGGAGCAGAACTCAGGGGAGAACCCGGGGCGGAACCCGGGGCGGAACGACGGGATGGTTCCGGCGGCGTCTAACAACGTCTCGAGTCGCTAGCCTCTTAGCTGGATGATCGACTTGCACACCCACTCGACGAAGTCAGACGGGACGGACCCGCCGTCGCGGATAGCGGAGCTCGCCAAGCTCGCACAGTGCTCGGCGGTCGCGCTGAGCGATCACGACACGCTAGAGGGGGTTGAAGAGGCGGGTAGGAGAGCTGGGGAGCTCGGTGTGGAGCTGGTTCCGGCGTGTGAGGTGTCGTGCAGCTTCGAGTCGACGAGCGCGCACGTGCTCGTGTACTTCGTTGGCGCTGGGGAAGGTCCGTTTGAGAGCGAGCTCGTGCGGCTGCGCGAGGACCGTATCGCTCGGAACCACGAGATGGCGGCGCGACTCGCGGACCTCGGGTTGCCGGTGAGCTACGAAGAGGTCGTCGCGGAGGCGACGTCTGAAGAGAGCGTCGGTCGTCCGCACTTCGCGGGGGTCCTCGTTTCAAAGGGCGCGGCGGAGTCGATCGAAGATGCGTTCGATCGCTGGCTCGCGCGGGGGCGTCCCGGTTACGTGCCGAAGGATCGCCTGACGCCGGTGGAAGTCGCTCGTCTAGCGCGAGGGTCCGGTGGGGTCGCGGTGTTAGCGCACCCGCTCAGCTTGGGACTGTCGCGGGGCGCGCTCTCGTCGGCGATAGGGGAGTTGGCGGCGGCGGGGTTCACCGGGGTCGAGGCTGTCTACGGCGGCTACACCCCCGAGGAGCGGGCGGCGCTCTCGGAGTTGGCGAGAGAGCACGACCTGGTAGCGACGGGCGGGTCGGACTACCACGGGGAGGTGAAGCCGAACTTGGCGGTCGGGACCGGTCGAGGGGATCTGAAGGTCCAAGACGCGGTGTTGGATCAACTGAAGTCCCGGGTCCCCCGCTGATCGTAGAGGGGCTCTGTTGGTAAGCCGAGGGAGGCTGGAATCCGAGTCTTGGAGGCGGCCTTCATCTCAACCAAGTCGAGATCGACGGATCCGTCGATTACGAAGCGTGGTCCACCGGCGGTACCGAGGAGGCGCGCTGAGACCCGGTGGGTATGGGCTAAGTTCGCGAGGTCGTCGAAGTGGGGGGTCGCGACGACGAAGCGCGAGGGGGACTCGTTGAATAGCTGACGGTGGCCGGTTACGCCGCTGATCGTGCAGCCGACGTCGGATCTGACGGCGAACTCGGCGAGTGCGAGTGCGAGGCCCCCGGAGGAGACGTCGTGGACGCCGCTCAAGAGGGTGTCGTCGCCGGCGACGGCCGCTGTGACGAGGTTCCGGACGAAGTTGACGACTCTCAGGTGCGCGCCGAGGTCGAGCTGGGGAAGGGTTCCGTAACGCTTTTCGTGTCGTGCGCCCCACAGGGTTCCACCTAAGGAGGAGTCGCCCCGGGTCGCGTTCGAGGGGTCTGCCGGGCTGAGGAGGACGATTGAGTCGCCGTCGTGCCAGCTGACGCCGGGAGGCGGCCGGCGGAGGACGTCGACCAGTCCGAGAACGGCGATTACCGGTGTCGGGGATATATCGACACCGCCGCTCTCGTTGTAGAAGCTGACGTTCCCGCCGACGACGGCGAGCGAGGTCTTGGTGCAGGCGTCGGCGAGACCGTCGACGCACTCGGAGAGCTGCCACATGACCTCTGGGTGTTCCGGGTTGCCGAAGTTGAGGCAGTTGACGACGGCGTGACCGGTCGCGCCGACACAGGCGAGGTTCGAGAGTCCCTCGGCGACGGTCATAGCGGTGCCGGCGCGTGGATCGATCGTGCACCAGCGTGGGTTCGAGTCGGTGGAGACGGCGATCGCTCTGTCGCTTGGGGGAAGGCCGGGTCCGCGGAGCCTGAGGAGCGCGGCGTCACCGCCTGGTCCGACGACGGTGTTCAAGAAGAGCTGGTGGTCGTACTGGCGGTAGACCCACTCGCTGTCGGAGAGCATCGCGGAGAGATCTTTTCCGCAGTCGGGTGGGGCCGGGAGGTTGTCGGGATCGTCGTCTGGGGGGTGGGTGTTGTTGGGAGCGTTCATCGGGCGGCGATAGAGCGGGGCGTCGTCTGCGAGCGACGCGGCGGGGACGTCTGCGAGTACGGGACCGTCGAACCCGTCGAGGATCCGGAGCCGCCCGGTTGGGGGTTCCCCAGGGGACGATCCGGTGGGGCTCGTGACGTTTCCGATGACGGTCGCGCGAACCTCCCAACGGGTGCAGATCTCACGGACTCTTGGCCAGTTCTGAGGTGTGACGATAGCGAGCATGCGCTCCTGGCTCTCGCTCGTCATGATCTCCCACGGCTCCATGCCGGGTTCTCTGAGAGCGACGGCGCGTACGTCGACGTCCATGCCCATACCGCCGCGCCCGGCGGTCTCGCTCGTCGCACACGCCAACCCCGCGCCGCCGAGGTCTTGGACTCCGACGACGAGGCCGGAGTTGATTAGCTCGAGGCAGGCCTCGATCAGTCGCTTTTCCTCGAACGGGTCTCCGACCTGGACGCTCGGGCGCTTCGCGTCTTCGCTCGTGTCGTCACTCTCGAACCCTGCTGAGGCGAGGACGCTCACGCCACCTATGCCGTCACGTCCCGTAGAGGAGCCGAGAAGGACGGCGAGGTTCCCCTCGCCGGTAGCGGTTCCGAGCACGAGGCGCTCGACGGGGAGAGCCCCGAGGCACAGGACGTTTACGAGCGGGTTGCCGGCGTAAGAGGGGTCGAACGTGAGCTCACCGCCGACGGTTGGAACTCCGACGGAGTTGCCGTATCCAGATATCCCAGAGACGACGCCTTCGAAGAGCCAGCGCTGTCTAGCGTCGTCGAGCGGTCCGAAGAAGAGTGGGTCCATGAGAGCGAGCGGACGGGCGCCCATCGTGAAGATATCGCGCAAGATTCCCCCGACGCCGGTTGCGGCGCCCTGGTAGGGTTCGATGGCGGAGGGATGGTTGTGGCTCTCGATGCGGATCGCTACAGCGATCCCGTCTCCGGCGTCGATCACCCCTGCGTTCTCACCGGGACCGACGAGGACGCGGTCCCCCTCGGTTGGAAGCCGGCGCAGGTGGATGCGTGAGGACTTATACGAGCAGTGCTCGCTCCACATCACAGCGTACATCGCGAGCTCTAAGTGGTTAGGCTCACGCCCGAGGATCTCGACGACTCGCCCGTACTCGTCGTCGGTCAACCCGAGGGCTCTGTGTAGTGGCTGATGTGCGCGAGGATCGGCTGTCACGGTAAATACCGTAGTGGCATCTAGCGAGCTACCGCTCCAGGTGCGTCGTCTGGGTTACTGATAAGGCGCTGTCAACGACTACGGCAACGTCATGGCGACAATGTGTGAGTTAGTCGCTGTCGCGCCGACCGAGCCGTAGAAGCTGGCCCCTGGTCCAAAGGGAAATACTGTGCCGTCGCTTGCTACTTCGTAGTAGCCACCTTGTGGGGTCGTAGCGATCCCAACTAGTGGCGCGTTGAGCGTCTTGCCACCCATCGAGCCGTAGTAGTTAGCCCCTGGGCCGAACGCAAATATCCCACCGTCGCTTGCTACTTCGTAGTAGCCACCTTGTGGGGTCGTAGCGATCCCAACTACTGGCGCGTTCAGCGTCTTGCCACCCATCGAGCCGTAGTAGTTAGCCCCTGGGCCGAAGGCAAATATCCCACCGTCGCTTGCTACTTCGTAGTAGCCACCTTGTGGGGTCGTAGCGATCCCAACTACTGGCGCGTTCAGCGTCTTGCC
>JAJYQJ010000146.1 GCA_021794655.1 Actinomycetes bacterium
CCTTGGCGGGGTCTTCCCTGCCTAGCAAACCGAAGCAAACAAACTCATCCACCAGCTTTTCTAAGCCAGACCCGTTGGTCGCGGTGACGTGAGGGATGTGATGCCAGGTAACCCTAACCGAGCGGCGGAGCCAGAAGCCCCGTCCGCAAGGGCGGGGAGGTTCACAGTGCTCCGTTTCGCGTATTACAATGTACTACACCACAGAGATGGAGGAGGTGGACCCAGATGCCTTGCGGATCGACCCCGATCCTGCGAGCCGCTCGGGTCGAAGTGTACGGACCATCGGGTACTCGGCGCTGGCGGGATGCCTGCTTTCTGTCGTAACCGTTTTCGAAGAGGGAGTGACCTACGGCGTCAACTGCTGGAAGTCGAACAAGATCGATATTCGCCGCTATTTGGAGGAAAGCCAATGAGCAAGATCGATAAGTTTATCGAGGAGGAGACGGAAGCCTCCGAACAGAACAGGGATGCCCCCCTTGCTGAGCAGACGAAGCTCAGCAGGCCCAACCGGCAGCGCTCGACGGTCTTTTCGATACGGCTCAAAGATCCTCGCCGAAAACCCCACAGGTGTCATCACAAAGACATGTCGGTAACACCCAGGATTGATGCGCTAGCATCGAACGTATACGCATAACATTGACGATTGATGACGATGTGCTCTTCGCAGCGAAGGAACGGGCGCGTCGAGAGAATCGCAGCACAGGTAGAGTGCTCTCGGACCTTGCTCGCCAAAGTCTGATCCGTTCCGCCCCGTCGGCAGCCCGTCGTCAACGTACTGCCGACGGATTCGAGCCCCTACCGCAGCGCGGGCCCGCGATTACTAACAGCCTGATTGACCAGCTTCGCGAGGAAGGAGCCCGAATGAGTCGAGCGTTGCTCGACATCAACGTTCTGCTCACGCTTTTCGACAGCGATCATGTCGATCACGCGTGCTTGGCAGTGGATCGAACCTGAGATCGAAACCGGTTGGGCATCGTGCGCGATTACCCAGAACGGCCTTGTGCGCATCATCAGCGAGCCTCGATATCCAAGTCCGATCACGCCAGCAGATGCTATAGACCTTCTCGATCAGGCCTGTACCCAGCCCCATCATGAGTACTGGCTCTGTGACGCCAGCGTAATCGATACCCATATCGTCGACCGAACACGTATCTACGGCCCTCGCCAAGTGACCGATATCTACCTGCTAGCTCTTGCGACAAAACACAACGGCCGATTCGTAACTTTCGACCACTCGGTCTCCCTGATTGCTGCGCGTGGAGCTGCCGTGGAGAACCTCGTAATGCTATGATCGGTGATAGGCCGATGAGAAGACCTTATTGTGAGGCTGGCGGATGTCTGTCGCAATCATGGGTTCCCTTTTTTGCATTGGCCATCTCGGTAAAGGTATGGGTGGAGGCGGGCCGCTACCGAGGACGCCTCGTCGTTCGGGAGGCGGGCGCAGGCTAGTGAGACTGGGTGGCAGGAACGCTTGGGACGGGTTCGTGCCCGTTCGTCAGCCGACCTCCTCCTCCGGTTCCTCGTTGGTGCCCCGCTATCTAGGTCACTAGTGCGGCGAACCTCATCGCCAGTCTGGTCGCGCTCTCCGACTGGTAGAACTGGCCCACTAACGCCGGTAAGTGGACCCGGCCGGTTCACCCGCGGTATAGTTTCTATACGATGTCGGCAGTCGAGTTCGAGTTCGACTCGGAGAAGAGTACGGCGAACCGGACCAAGCACGGAATCGACTTCGTACGGGCTCAGGCGCTGTGGGACGACCCGGGTCGTGTCGAGGTGCCCGCCCGCTCAGTTGGTGAGTCGCGCTGGTTGGTGGTCGGTCGTATCCGCGAGCTGCATTGGTCTGCCATCGTCACGTACCGAGACCAACGTATCCGAGTCATCTCGGTGCGACGCTCAAGGCGAGAGGAGGTGAGGCTTTATGAAGAAGATGACTAGTGAGGAGCTCGATGAGCGCTTTGACGCCGGCGAGGACGTGAGCGGGGTCCTCGACGTTGCTGCTCTCCGACGACCGGGATTGGAGCAACGTCGTGTGAACGTCGACTTTCCGGCGTGGATGGTCGAAGCGCTCGACCGCGAGGCCAAGCGTCTCGGGGTGACCCGCCAATCCGTCATCAAGGTGTGGATTGCCGAACGACTCGAGCATCAACGAAGGACCGCCGCGTGACGGCGGACTACCGTGCTCGACCGCTCGAAGCGCCCTCGGTGACGCTTTCTCGTTAGGCTCCCTCCCGATTGGCAAGACAGCGCCTCTGGTCAAGGCTCAGATGCCGTGGGTGTCGCCAAGGAAGTTCTCAAACGCCTACTTAAGAGGGGGAGAGATCGACGGTGTCTGCTTGGGGTTCGGAGAGAGGAAGTGAGCACGCCTCGCGCAGCGTTTTAGCGATGACCGCGGCACTACCTCTTGTGCCGTTCAGATGCGACGAGAGGTGTTCGAGGGCGAGCGCCGGCACCGATACGTGAGAGATGAGCGGGTGGCGGGGCCGCACGTCGACCTCGCCGGCTCCAAAGAGCTCCTCGTGGAGCTTCTCACCGGGACGAAGTCCTGTATAGACAATCTCTGATCGCCGGGTCGAGTCGGGCGCCGCTTGCTTGATGAGCTGGCGTGCGACGTCGTCTATGCGCACCGGGCTGCCCATGTCCAAGACGAGCACCTCGCCGTTCTCGCCGATCGCACCCGCTTGGATCACGAGCTGCACCGCTTCTTCGACGGTCATGAAGTATCGGGTCACCTCTGGATGGGTCACCGTCACAGGGTGGCCCTCCTTTATCTGCTCGCGAAACGTCTTTAGCACCGACCCCCGGCTCCCGAGCACGTTGCCGAATCGCACGCTCAGGAACGTCGCGTCGCCGTCGGAACTCGCCGCCGCGGTGAGGCGCTCCGCGATCCGCTTCGTGTATCCAAGAACACTCGTCGGGTTCGCCGCCTTGTCCGTTGAGATGTTGATGAACTCTGCGACCCCGGTCGCCTTGGCTATCTCTACCAAGTTCTGGGTGCCGACCACGTTCGTCTTGATCGCCTCGGCCGGCCACATCTCCAAGAGCGGCAGGTGTTTGAGTGCCGCCGCGTGAAACACGACCTCGGGTCGGTGCTCGTCGAAGACCTCCGCCAGCGCCTCCCTGTCTCGGATGTCACATACGACGAGCGAGCGTGAGTCGAGCGTCGCCCGGCCCTCGATCGAGAGCTGCACCTGGTGGAGCCCGGACTCGTCTCGATCCAACATGATCAGCTCCGCCGGCGCGAACCGGGTGATCTGACGGCACAGCTCCGAGCCGATCGAACCACCCGCTCCAGTGACGAGGACCCGACGGCCCTCGAGGTAGCCCGCGATCTCCTCGACGCCGGTGTCGATAGTGCGCCTCCCGAGCAGGTCTTCGTCGGTCAGCGGCCGGATGTCCGCCACCCCGACGACGGGGGAGAACAGCTCCGAGACCGGAGGAAGGGTGAGCACCGACATCTGAGCCTCGTCAGCTCGCCGGGTCACCTCTCGGATCAACTCGGAACCAGCAGACGGGATCGCTACGATTACGACGTTCGCACCGTTCGCTTTCGCGACCCTCACGAGATCGTCGCCCCCGCCCGCGACCCGGACGTGACGGATCCGCAAGTTCTGTTTTTCCGGGTCGTCGTCGAGAAGCGCCACCGGGCGATACGGGCTCGACGGGTCGGTTAGGAGCGATTGGATCACCTGGTGGCCAGCGGTGCCCGCGCCGTAGACGATCACCGGTTTGGTCGCCGTCGGGCGAGTGCGATACTCCCAGATCATCCTCCAAACCGCACGGTAGCCCTCCGCAACTATGAAGACTCCCGCCGCCGAGACCACAACCGCGCTAAGAGGCACCGATCGCCGGTGGAGTCCGACGTCGTACGCGAGCAACATCGCCGTCGTGCCCGTCACCGTCAGAGCGAGGGCTCGAGCCTCCTCGAAACTGCCGACCCTCCAGCGAGATCGGTACAGAACAGTGATATATCCGAGCGCGATCTGGCCTAGCGCTGCTATCGCCGCCGCTACTGCGAACTTCTCGGCCCTGATCTGAGGGGTGTGGAGGTCGAATCTGAGCACCGATATCACGTAGAGCAGTACCACCCAGCTCACAGCGTCGGTCAGCGGCAGCAGTATCGTACGGAAGCGTCGCAGGATAAGGTAGATCCCCCGCCTGACTCTTCGAACAGGTGCCATAGAAGTCTGTCCTATCTCCGTGCTATCTCCCGCCGTCCCCCGAGCGGTGGAACTGGCCCCCCCGTGCACATCGTTCGCCCGGTTATCCTACCCGTGTTCCATCCGGCGCAGTGACGCCTGCTACCTTTCCGTTTCCATTCGTGCTCGCCGGAGTAGGTGCGTACTCGCCGTACCCGTAGCGCTTGTTGTACCCGCCGTAGCCGTACCCGTAGCCGGTCGTCTTGGTGACCTCGTTCAACACTATGCCGATGACGTTCGCATGCACGAGAGACAGCGCCTCTGCCGCGCGCCGCAGCTCCTTCGCCCGGGTCTGTCCCGCCGCTACGACGACCACCGTCGCGTCGACCACCTGGGACAAGATCACCGCGTCGGTGACAGGTAGGACTGGCGGGCTGTCAACCAGGACAAGGTCGAAGCTGTGGCGTAGCTGGTCGAAGACGTCGGCGAGCTGGTTGCTGTTCAGGACTCCGGTCGGGTCAGACGGTCGTTCCCCAGACGCCAGAATCGAGAGACCCTCGATATGAGGCACGGGTTGGAGCGCCTCTTCCAACGTTCGTTGACCGAGTAGCACGTTGGTCAAACCGACCGACTCGTCGACCCCGAAGAACTCACCCAGACGGGGTCGTCTGAGGTCACACGAGACGATGACGACACGTTCACCAGCGGTCGCGAAGACCATCCCTAAGTTCGCGACCGTCGAGCTCTTTCCCTCTGCCTTGCTCGGGGACGTCACCAGGATCACCCGCGCATCGCTTCCGAGGGCGGCAAACTGTAGTGACGTTCGAAGCGAGCGGTACGCCTCTCCCGCTCCCGAGTTGGGCTCGACCGCGGTCACCACGAGCGTCTGGTTCTTGTTCTTCCACGAGCTCACCATCGGAACCGGCGCTAGAACCCTCCAACCCCGCGCGGTCCGCTCGACCTCTTCTTTCAGGTAGATCTTGTCGTCGAGGTTCTCTACGAGAAACGCTATACCGATACCGAGAATTACCCCCGCGACGAGTGCGAGAAGGCCGTCTTTTTTCGGATTCGGCGAGGTCGGTGCACCGGGCGGGGTCGCAGGGGTGACGACCTGGACCCCACCTGTCGTCACCGCCCCGTTCACTTGGAGCTGGGCCAGCTGGCCTTTCAGGATCGCTTGCTGGTTCAAAAGGACCGAGACCTGGGACGCAGACGCCGGGTTTGCCTCGAGCGTCTTGATCTGAGCGTCGAGGGACGAGATCTGGTGTTGAAGCTGTCCCTCCGCCGACGCGAGGTTGTTAATTGTCGTCGTTCGCTCGTAGACCACAAAGGCGTTCGCGTACGCGTTCGCGATCAACGCGGCCGTCGACGGCGACGACGCGGTCGCGGTCACCGCGATGACGTTTGTCGCGCCGACCTCAGTCGCAGCCACGTTCGGCTCGCTTCCGATCTTCTTGCGTACCGCCGCCTTGACCGGAGCGCTCGTTATCAGCTGGAGCTCTGTCAGGACGTCGGTCGGAGTGATCGCCTGTTGGGATCCACCAACGGTCACGTTGGAGTTCTCCGGCTGTATCAGGAGCTGTGCGGTCGCGGAGTAGGACTTCGGTTGGAGAACCGAGTACGCACCTGCAATGACCAGGGCGACAACGGTGACCCCGACGATCCACCACTTCCGCCTCCGCAGGATGAACAGGTAGCTGCTCAGGGTTGGTTCTGGTAGGTGGGTTTCCTCGATCACTTGTCCAAATTCTCTACTTTATTCACAGATTTGATCCCCTGTTGATAAGTCCGACGCTAAAGCCAGCTCACTCTCGCTTATGATCTGCCAGGTAAAACATACTACGTTAGCACTGCTAAAGCACGTGGAAGGCACGTGGAAGGTACGGGGAAGGTACAGGGAAGGTAAGCGGAAGGTACGGGGAAGGTACAGAGTATCCTGGCTGAACGAGATGGGGTGAACGAGGGGACCGCGCACACAAGTGGGTCTCTTGAGGTTAGAAAAGGGCCTTCCTCGCTGGCGGTCTTCTTCGTTAAGCTGCTCGGAGCGCTAGTTCTCGTCGTCGCGGGGTTGCGGTTTCCAGGGACCAGCGTGTCTGGCGTCGGCGTCGTCGCAGCGTTTGTCGTGCTCGCAGCTACCGCGAACGCGACCCCGTTCGCCTCAACGCGCCTGCCTGGGGCCGTAGCGGGTCTCGGCGTTGCAAGCGCTATCCTAATCGTCGCTTCGAACCTGCCGGCGCCGTCTGGGACGGTCTTTGCGACGCTCGTCTTCGCGGTTCCCCTCGCCGACGTGATCGTGGTCGCCGCGTCTCGGCTACGCAATCGGCGCCCTCTGCTCGCGCCCGAGAACGACCACCTACTGCATCGGCTCGAAAGAGCTGGCCTGGGTCCAGTTCGTGCAGCGGTATTCCTCGTATGCCTGGAGCTCGTGATGGCAGTCCTCGGGGTTCTCTGCGTGCGTGGGACGGTGCCTTCTGGGGTCTCACTCCTCGTCGGGCTCGCGTTGATAGTAAGTGTCGTACTCGCCGCCGGGCAGGTCCGAATGTATGAACGAGTAAATGAACGAGTAAATGAATCAGACCAGTCAGGGTTCCATCCGGCGATCGTGTGGAGTGCCGTCGCGTTGCTCATCGCAGTAGTCGCTCTTGGAGTCCCAGCGGTCATAGCGACGTTTCGAGCAAGAGGGCCGGCGTTGGCCGGAGAACGAGCAGCGGACGCCGCGCTCGTCGCCGCCCGCCAGGGCCACATCGGTCAGGCGTCTGCGGACTTCTCGGTTGCCCGCGCACAGTTCCTCCGTGCGCGGAGCGACCTTCACGCGCCACTGTCGTCCGCCGGGCTCGCCTATCCGCTCTTGGGTCCCAACTTTCGTGCGATAAGGACCCTTGCGAGCGTCGGTGCAGACCTCGCCGGCCAGGGTCACAACTTGGCTCTTACGACGGACCGTTTCCGTTACCGAGTGAGGGGCGGGACGGTCCCGGTTGCACAACTCGCCTCGACCGCTCCAAAGTTCCGTGCGGCTCTGAAGACGATCGACGCGGCTGAGTCGCGCCTCCACAACCTCGACACCCCTTACCTCCTCGCGCCGGTCAAGGCGGCGACAACGGGGCTGTTGAACCGGTTGGTCCCCGCGAAGTCCTCCGTGCAACGCGGTATCGGGATCGCCCAGAACGTGCCTGCGATGCTAGGTCTTAACGGAGAGCGGCGTTACTTTCTCGCGTTCCAGACCGACGCCGAGTCTCGCGCTACAGGAGGGCTCATCGGACTGAACGGCGTGCTCGTCGCAGAGAACGGACACCTGAAGCTGACCGGACTCGAGAACACCGGGCTACTCAACAAGGGGGGTAGCCCCACTCGAACACTGAGCGCGCCGGCAGACTACATCGCTCGCTACGGGCGTTTCGATCCGGCGTACAACTGGCAGATGGTGAACCTCTCACCGAATTTCCCAACGGTAGGTCAAGTCATTGCGAACCTGTATCCCCAGTCAGGCGGGACCCCAGTTGACGGCGTCGTCGCTATGGACCCACAAGGCCTCTCTTGCCTACTCAAGCTCGTCGGCCCGGTGAGCGTGAGTGGTTGGCCAGTCCCAATCGACGCGGCGAACGTCTCGGCTATAACCCAGAACCAGGCCTACATCGCAAACTTCGGCTCCAGCACAGCCCGGCAAGCGTTCTTGGAGAACCTCGTCAAGACTGTGTTCAACAAGCTCACGAGTTTGAGCCTGCCTGATCCAAATACCCTTGTGAGCGCCTTGGCTCCCGCGGTGCGCGGCGGCCACATCCTCGTCTACTCCACGAGCCCTGCGAGAGAGGCGTACCTCGCAACTCTTGGAATGACCGGGGCGATCCCACCGGTCGTCTCCGACGCGCTCGAGATAACTACCCAGAACGCGAGCGCGAACAAGATCGACTACTACCTCCATCGAACCGTGCGCTACGACGTCCATCTCTCGCCGGCGCGTGCGAACAACTCGTCTAAGGGCTCGTCTCCTAATGGCTCGTCTCCTAATGGCTCTTCTGCGAATGGCTCTCCTGCGAATGGCTCTCCTGCGAATGGCTCTCATGGGTTGGCGAGGGTCAACGCACGCGTTAGCGTCTCCTTGCAGAACACGGCCCCTAAGACCGGGTTGCCTCCTGTGGTCATCGGGCCCTCCGGTCCGGGATTCGCGCCAGGAGAGAACCGCACGTTTTTTACCCTCTACACCCCGTTGCAGTTCACGAACGCGACCCTGAACGGTGTGCCGACCGCTCTTGCGTCACAGCGTGAACTCGGCCGCAACGCCGACTCGACGTTCATCAACGTCCAAGCCGACTCCACCGCGACCCTCTCCGTCGGCCTCGTCGGGACCGTGCGGCTCGTCAACGGTGGTTGGTACGAGCTCAACCTCCCGTCTCAGCCGGTAATCAATCCAGACAAAGTCTCGGTCGATCTATCCGTCGCGCGGGGATGGCGAATCGGGGGGCTCCGAGGTGCTGTGAGATCTGGAGCCGGGGGAGCGATCGCGAATTTCACGATGACCTCCCCTCGCACCGTCTGGGTTCAGGTCGTGCGCAGCTCCAACTGACCCGCCTGAACGTCCGCCAGCGACACTACGGTGTGGGTAGCACTACGGTGCGGGTAACAGCGGGTCTCGTGTCGGGAGTCGAGCTGTTGATGGTTTCCGAGCTGCAATCCAGGGAGAGAATTGCGAAGCGTAGGGATCGTTTGGACGTTGTGGCGAAAGATCTTGTCTCCCAAGAGAGTGACAGACCGGCGCATCGAGGTAATCAGGCCCGCGACAGCTTGTGAACTCGCCGCTCGAACGATCCGATAGGCTGCCGCTGTGTCGAACTCTGTATTTCGTGAAAAGCTGAGGGCAGTCGGAACAGCCGTGATCGGTCCGGCAAGGTGGGCGCAGAAAACAGGGTTCGTAACTGCTGCCAGATAAGTGCTCGATACACAGCACATGTACGTTCTTGTGATATACTGGGAGAGTGAATCTAACCGAGTGGGCAAGAGTCCAAGGCATCCACCCACAGACCGCCTATCG
>JAJYQJ010000025.1 GCA_021794655.1 Actinomycetes bacterium
CCGGCGGCGACGTGGTCCTCTTCTCACACGGCCATTTCCTCCGCGTGGTCGCGGCCAGATGGGTCGGCCTCCCACCAACTGGCGGCCGGCTCCTCTCTCTCGGCCCCGGCGCGGTCCCAGGAGCGAGGGCTACCCTCGGGCCCGAGATCGACGACCTAAGTGCGATCTTCAACGACCCCGGACGTCGTCTCGGAGACGCCGCGACCCCCGGTTCTGCTACACAGCGACGATCTACATCGACCACCAACGCGCGCCGTGGGGGAAAGAAGAAAAAGAAAGGTGGACGCGTAACGCCTCCTAAACCTCGCTGACCTGGATAGTTAGTTGACGTAACGCCGGGTGGGTCGCTAAGTTCATACACCCCGCTCAGACCTGCGACAATAGGTCGACGAAATTCTTGAAATCTAGTAAATTTCCAACACCGATGAAGGGATCTACGAAGTGGCAGTGAAGCTACGGCTCGTGAGAATGGGCAAGAAAAAGCAACCGACGTACCGACTCGTCGCCGCCGACAGCCGTTCGCCGCGCGACGGGCGTTTCCTCGAGATACTCGGAACCTACGCCCCCCGCGGTCGTTCTACCGCCGACCCCGACGCCGTCGTCTCGATCGACAACGAAAAAGCGCTCAAGTGGCTGCGAGACGGCGCGCAGCCGACCGACCGCGTCGAGAAGCTCCTGCGAATCTCCGGCGCCCTCGACAACTCCACCACCCCGCCTCACACCTCGACCGCCCACAGCCCCGCGAACACCCGCGAAAGAGGCGCCAACGCGGGAGACGATAACGCCGACGTCGTCGACTCTGGCGACTCTGGCGAGGCTGGCGAGGCTGGCGAGGCTGGCGACTCAAACGAGGTCGTCGACTCAAAGTGAACGATATCGAACACGACTACGAAGCCGGCGACGTCAACTCCACCGACGACGACGACGGGTTCGACGACGCAGAGGGTAACCGCGTCGAAGGCGGAACGCCCGCCGCCGTCCTCGCCTATCTCGCCCGCTCGATCGCGAGCGAGCCCGACGCCGTCGTCGTCAACAGCGACGAGCGCGACGGCGTGATACGTCTCAGCTTACACGTCGCACCCGAAGACATGGGCCGAGTCATAGGGCGTCGCGGCAGGACCGCCCAGGCCATTCGCACCCTCGTCGGGGTCGCCGGAGCCCGCGACGGGGTCCAGACCAACGTTGACATCGTCGACGTCTGAACCGTCGACGTCTGAACCGTCGACGTCAGGGGAGCGGCTTCTTCTCGACGTCGGCGTGATCGCGAAGCCCCACGGGCTCACCGGCGAAGTCGTCGTGGAGCTATGGAGCGATCGAGTCGAACGGCTGCAACCCGGGACCGTCCTTCGCACCCGTCGGGACCGATCGCTCGGAACCGACGTCGAAGAGCTCAAAGTGAACTCCGCCCGCCCCCAAGGCAAGCGTTTCTTGATCGCGTTCGACGGGGTCGCCGACAGGACCAGCGCCGAAGCATTACGTGGACGCGTGCTCCAGGCGGTCCACGAAGCCGTCCCGGGCGCCCTCTGGGTTCACGAGATGATCGGCGCATCGGTCGTAGACGTCGACGGCAGACGCTTGGGTCGTGTCGACGCGGTCGAGGCGAACCCGGCGAGCGACCTCATCGTCCTCGACGGTGGCCAGCTCATCCCGGTCCGCTTCGTCGTCAGCTGCATACCCAAAGAGCTCGTGACGGTCGACGTTCCAGTTGGGCTCTTCGACTGATCCAGTGATGCGAGGAGCGTCGTGCGCGTAGACGTCTTTACGATCTTTCCCGCGCTCGTCGACGATTTCACCCGTCTCAGCCTTCTCGGGAAGGCCCGAAAAGACGGTGCGTTGGACTTGAGGGTCCACGATCTGCGCGACGGCGCCGGCGGTCGTCACCGTTCCGTCGACGACGCCCCTTTCGGCGGTGGCCCCGGGATGGTCTTCATGCCCGAACCGATATTCGCCGCCGTCGAGGGTGTTCAAGAACGAGAAGGTCTCCCGCGGCCGCTCTTCTTGCTCTCTCCAGGTGGACGAACGTTCAACCAGGAAATCGCTGAGGAGCTCGCCAACTCGACGTCGGGTTTCTCGCTTCTTTGTGGGAGATACGAAGGGGTCGACCAGCGCGTCTGTGATCACCTCGTCGACGGCGTTCTCTCGGTCGGCGACTACGTCCTCTCGGGTGGAGAGGTTGCCGCCCTCGCTGTAATCGAGGCCGTCTCCCGACTGCTCCCTGGTGTTATGGGAAACGACGAGTCAAGTGGGGTAGAGAGCTTCTCCGACGGGCTCCTCGAGTATCCCCAGTATACGAGGCCGGCGGAGTTCAGGGGCTGGACCGTCCCGTCGATCCTGCTCTCCGGCGACCATCAGCGTGTCGATCGATGGCGCCGCGTCGAATCGCTCGTTAGAACGCTCCGCCACCGCCCCGACCTCGTCGACGCTCGCGGGGGACTCACAAGAGAAGAGGTCGAAATGCTGGTCGAAGAGGGAGAAGTGGAGCTCTTGGCCGAGCGCGGCTACACTTAGACGTTCCCAGCCGACATCTCGATACTTCGAAGGAATCAAATGCATCCAACCGAGCTAATCGATCGCGACAGCCTTCGTGACGACATCCCGGACTTTCGCCCAGGCGACACCCTCAAGGTCCACGTGCGAGTCGTCGAGGGAAGCCGGGAGCGGGTCCAGGTATTCCAAGGTGTCGTAATCCGGCGTCAAGGGGCAGGGGTCAGCGAGACGTTCACGGTGCGAAAGGTGAGCTTCGGTGTCGGCGTCGAGCGGACATTTCCGGTCCATTCGCCGACGATCGCAAAGCTGGAAGTCGCAACGTTCGGCGACGTGCGAAGGGCAAAGCTCTACTATCTCCGGGACCTCCACGGCAAGGCCGCAAAGATCAAGGAGCGCCGGACCGCCCGCTCATGAATCGCTCCAACACGCCCTTAGCGCGTGACGACACCGTCTTAAACGCTCCGTGTCGTTGAGCAAGGATCTCAGAGCTTGACCCTCCCGTGAGTTCGCACCGTGAGCTACCCCAGTGAGTGACGAGGAGCTCGAACAGTACGAGGCCGAAATCGAGTTCGCTCTCGTCCAAGAGTATAAGGCCGTCGTCCCAATGTTCTCCTACGTCGTCGAGACCGAGAGACGTTTCTATCTCGCGAACGACGTAAAGACGACCGTGAGATCGGACACCTCCCCAACGTGTCTCGAGCTCGAACTCACCGACGCGTGGGTGTGGGATATGTATCGACCGGCCAGATTCGTCCCCTCCGTCCGAGTCGTGACGTTTCGAGACGTAAACATCGAGCGGCTCGGAGAGCACGAGATCTGACGCCGCTATATCCGAGACAGCGAGAGCTGACACAGCGAGAGAGCGATTCCTCCGGGTCCGTCGGCCCGATCCGTCGGCTCTCCCCCATACCGATCCGTCGCCCCGATTCGTCATACCGATCAGTCATCTTTTCGTCGGGCCTCTTCGGAAAATGCGTCGAAATGTGGTCATCGAGCAAGTGTCGTGCGACCTTTAACTCTCGTGAGTAAGCAATGAGTGGCTCTTCTGTCGGAGGCCACCGTAGTCAGTCTGCCGTTAGCCGTAGTGCGGCGGCTCGGCGGCTCGGCGTCCTCGGAGAACAGATCGCGGTCGCGTGGTATCTGAACCACGGATACCGGGTCCTCGAGAGAAACTGGCGATGTTCATTTGGTGAGTTGGACTTGGTCTGTGCAACCACTTCGGAGATCGTCATCTGTGAAGTGAAGACGCGACGCGCGAACTCCTTTGGCACTCCAGCAGAGGCGGTCACCCGCGAGAAGCAAAATCGGCTCCGTCGCCTCGCCGGAGTATGGTTGTCCGACCACGACGAACACCGTGATCAGATCAGATTTGACGTCGTCTCGATAGTCGGTCTCGAAGTTACGGTGCTCAAGTCAGCGTTTTAGACTGCGTGACGGTGCGGTCGAACCACTCACGTGCCGACCGACGTCGTCGGCCAGTTCCACCGCCTCCAGCGGGTTTGCCGTGTCGCCGGTTTGGCCCTCCGCGTAGGTCTCATTAGCGAAGATCTCACGAGCCAAGGCGATCAACGGCTACCTCGGTACTGAACCGGAAATAGGAGCGCTAAGCGCTCTCACCTACGGGTTTCCGAGCCTCGCGACGTCACCGCAAGGGGACGGGGACTTCTTTGCAAACGGTCAGAGGTGACCGGTCAGAGGTGACCGGTCAGAGGTGACCACGCCTTACGATGAAGTAAGGAACTTGGTTATGTAGTAAGGTATGTGTATGCCAACGTCCAAGGTCACGAGCAAAGGCCAGATCACGATTCCTGCCGAGGTCAGAAGGAGGCTAGCTCTCGTGCCGGGATCTCGGGTGAACTTTGTCCCTCTCGATAACGGTTCGTACGAGTTCGTGCCGGCGACAGGGACCGTAACATCTCTGAAGGGGTGCGTTCGTTCACGATCCACCCCGGTCACTTTGGAGGAGATGGACGATGCGATCGCGGCAGGTGCCGCGACGGGGCTCGCTCGTTGATCGGACTCGATGCGAACGTGCTGGTCCGTTACATAACCCAAGACGACCCCGAACAGTCGCGGCATGCAACCGCCCTCATCGAAACTCTTGATGAGCAAGCCCCGGGCTTCGTGAGTGTCATAGCGTTGGCCGAGTTGTCTTGGGTGCTCGCTCGCGCCTACAAGGTGACGAGCGTTGACATCGCGACGGTGATCCGGAAGCTCCTCGAGGCCAAAGAGTTGGTCGTTCAAGACGCAGACGGTGTTCGCCGGGCGCTCGCATTCGCGACCACCGGTGCAGAGTTTTCCGACGCGCTGATCAGTGAACTCGGTACCTTGGCCGGTTGCTCCCACACGGTCACTTTTGACCGTCGGGCCTTGAAGCTACCGGGTACGAGGGCTGTACCCTGAGCCGAGGGGGACGGCGCGCCAACGCGTCGCGACGTAATTAACCGGCAGCGAGCCGTTAGGCTTCTACCATTCTAGATTTTGGACTGCTTTGGCCGACGGACTGCTTTGGCCGACGGACTGCTTTGGCTGATTGACTGCTTAGGACCGCTTGGGAAGGCTTGTATGTGTCGAATCGCGTTATCGAAATCCATGATCCTGTTACGGGGAGGTTTTAGTTCCTGATGGGACGGCGGATCAAGGTCGCCGGGGTTGCTATCTCGTTGTGCTTCGCGGCCCTATTCATCCAACTGAACAACGTCCAAGTCCTGCGAGCAAGCGCGTTATCGCACTCGCCGTACAACCCAGCTGTTATCAACGCGAGGATTGGTCAGATGCGCGGGGACATCATCTCAGCAAACGGCGTCGTCCTCGCTAAGTCCGTCGCAGCCAAGTCGGGTCCGTACAAGTATCAGCGAGTATACCCAGCGGCAACTGCAACCTTATTCTCCCAGATCGTCGGGTACGACTCGCCGGTCTACGGTGCGACAGGTGTAGAAGCCTCCTACAACAATTATCTTGTCGCCCACACGCAACCCGCGACGAACCTCGGTGAACTCTTCGCAAATCGAACGAGCACCGATAACGTGACGTTGACAATCACGACCACCCTCCAAAAAGAGGTTGAAGCCGACCTCCTCTCCATTCCCGGCCATCCCCCCAACGCGGGAGCGGTCGTTCTAGATCCTCACACCGGAGCGATTTTGGCGATGGCGGGCATCCCGAGCTTTGACCCGACCCCGCTCGTCGCGCCGAGTGCCGCCAGTGAGATCGCGGGGTGGAACGCGCTCAATCCCAAGAGCCCGACGAGTCCGCTGCTATCTCGGGCGTTCCAGCTGACCTACTTTCCTGGATCGACGTTCAAAGTCGTCACTACATCGGCCGTCTTCGACCATGACCCGGCTCTCGCCACTAAGAACTACCCGATTACTGGTTGTATCTCGCTCCCTCAGTCGAATTTGCCGTTGTGCAACTACGGGCACGGTGCTGAAAAGTGTGGCCGAACCATCCAATACGCGCTTCCCCAGTCTTGTGATACCGTCTACGCGCAGTACGGGATGAGCCTCGGCGCGAAGAACCTGGTCGCAGAGGCCAGTGCGTTCGGCTTCAACCACAACGTTCCCCTTGATATCCCCGGGGCCGCTATCTCTCCGTTTGCAAGTTTCGCGACCTTGCACAAGAACAAGCCGTATCAGGCCTATTCAGCCTTTGGCCAGCTCAACGATCAGGCGTCGCCCCTCATGATGGCGCTCGTCACTTCGGCGATCGCAAACAACGGCGTGATCATGACCCCTCACGTCATGAAGTCGATATATGGTTCACAAGGAAACTTGGTCAAGAGATTCACGCCGAAGCCTTGGCTGACGGCGACATCACCACAGACCGCGTCGACCGTCACCGCTTTGATGCGTCGAGTAGTCACCTATCCGTTGGGCACCGGTTATGGGGTATTCCCGCCAAACGAAGACGTAGCTGCGAAGACGGGTACCGCGCAGACCGGCCACCACACGACCGACGACTGGATGGTCGCTTTCGCTCCAGCGACGAGCCCAAAGGTGGTCGTAGCTGTCGCAGTCCCTGACCAGGGAAATCTCCAGACCGGTAACTCGGTCGCTGGGCCAGTAATCGCTAAGATCCTCCAGCAGGCCCTCGCACTCGCCGGTTGAATTCGCACGACCGCCCGTTGAAGTACTTGCGAATAGGGTAGTTAACTGCTCCCCGAGCTATCACTAGATCAGATCGGCGGAGCAGACGGTGAAAACGCTGAAATTGACTTCGCACACCTGGACGACGGCGTTTGATCCGCAGCGATCGAGACGGTTCACGCAGCGGAAAAACGGATCGTGTACCTATCGCCGGTCCACGTACTAGCGTATCGCGCGCCGGATAGACGATGAAGGGACTGTGTGGATGGAGACGCTGATCGTAGATCGCTCGGGTGGAGTCGTGAACGTTACGATGAACCGTCCCGAACGGAAGAACGCGGCGAACGCGGCGATGCTGCGAGAGCTGTTGGAGATTTTCGAAGAAGTCGAGCGTAGCTCGGAAGACAGAGTGATGGTCTTAAGCGGCGCGGGTGGATCGTTCTGCAGCGGCGCCGACCTCGGGGACCCGAACGGTCCGACTTCCGACACGCCCCAGCCCGGCTTGGTTAGGATGCGCCGGTTGGGTGACGTCGCTCTCGCTCTCCACCGGTTAACCAAGCCGACGATAGCAAAGGTTGACGGTTACGCGGTCGGGGCCGGAATGAGCCTTGCGCTTGGATGCGACCTGATCGTCGCGTCGGACCGGGCCAAGCTCTCGTTGATCTTCTCCAAGCGAGGCCTCTCGCTCGACAACGGCGCGTCTTGGCTACTCCCTAGGACCGTCGGCATCGCGCGAGCAAAAGAGCTCGCCTTTTTCGGAGAGATGATTGACGCGGCCGGTGCTTTCGAGGTGGGTCTCGTTAATAGAGTTGTATCCCCTGGAGAGCTCGACGGGTTCGTCGACGAATGGGCGCGCAAACTCGCCGACGGTCCACCGTTGGCACTGTCGATGACCAAGACGCTCCTGCACGCTTCGTTGTCGGGTTCGATGGAAGAGGCGGTCGAAAACGAGGCTCGGTGCCAGGCGATCAACTTTGCGAGCGACGATACCGCTGAGGCACTCGCCGCCTTCGCCCAAAAACGAGTTCCGCAGTTCAAGGGTCGTTAGTCGGTCGAGTGGTTTCGCGTTAGTGGGTGTCGTCGGATCTGGCTTAAGCGGATTTCGAGTTCTCACTCAACCGTCACCGCAGCGCGTTGGAGGGATCTGCCGTTTAGAGGTTGAACCGGTCGATCGTTGTTGTTGAGAACGTGTTGTACAACGGCGACTTGGTCTGAGCTCATCTCAACCGCGGAGCGTAGGACTATCCATTTGACGCCTTCTGTGCAAGGAGGCGTGCTGAGCGATCCTTGGTAACGCAGCGCGCTCAGGTCGCTCGGCATCATCGCTGCTACGTCGACGGGCGACGTAAGGCGCAGCCTATCGCCGTTCTTGTCGGGAGGATGGGATAAAATCTCAGCGAACGCCGTATTTTGGGTGCCGAGATTTACCAAGACAGCTACGACGGCGAGATTCTTGTCGACGCTCTCGTGGACGAAGTGCCACTCAACGGTTCGGTGTTTACCGTCGATCGTGTGGTCGCTCGGCGTGTGGTAGTGGAACTGGCGAAGTTCGTAGCGTGTGTCGTCCACTATCGCCGTACATCCAGAGTCTACGTTCACTTGGAGAGTGTGGCCATTGTCGACCGACGTCGCCGAGACGGGTCGGTATACAAGCGTCACGCGAGACGATGTTCCTTTGATCTCCGAAGAGGCGATATTGATCGGGCTCTGATCGGCGCCCGTCGCACATACCTTGTATGCGTTGCTCAACGAAGCCCAGTGATCCGGCCCGGTATCACCCGAGTAGCTCCAGTGGGGCTTGCTGGAGTGGGAGTTGCCGGAGTGGGGTTGCGGGGGGTGAGAACCGTTCGAGCAGGCGCCGCAGAGTCCGCCCAGCACCGCTGTGCTGGTTAGGCCGAGGAACGCTCTGCGGTCTAAATGTTCGATCATTTTGTGGGCTCCTCTTAGTTAGCTCTATCGCGTTGGAAGTTTGAAGTGCGCTCAAGATAGCACGGTTTAATGGGGAGGACACCTGCGACGAACAGCACTAACCGTCGCTTCTTGCACGAGGGCTGCGACGGGAGCAAAGCCAAGGCGGTGATCGAGAACCGGCTTCCGTCTCGGTGGCCCTTGCACCCGTGAAACGGCGTATAGTCGGTATTAGGTAGGACAGGCGACCGCCCAAGGGACACGCGGTCGAAGAAGTTCGGGTCTACTCGCGCCAGTGATGGCGGGTTGGAGGAAACGGAGAAGTCATGCTGAACGGCGTGCAGGGGATGGTAGGCGAGACCGCCTACGTGACTCGCGAAATCGTAGGAACGCATCGTCCGGGGTCGGTGCGGGCGAGAGGTGAGGAATGGTTGGCGGTTCCGCTCGATCCGAGTGAGAAGATTGAGCCGGGTACTACCGTCGTCGTCGCGGACATCGACCGAGGGTTGCTTGTCGTCTACGCCTCCGACGGTCCATGAGACAGATAACCGTCATCTATTTGAGTGTTGTCTAGTGAAAGAGAGTGGGCAATGATAGCTAGTGTTGGAGGAAGCATTGTAGAGGCAGTAGTCGTAGTTGTGGTTGTCGCGTTGATTCTGTCCTTGCTGTCGCGATCGATCAA
>JAJYQJ010000070.1 GCA_021794655.1 Actinomycetes bacterium
GCAGGCCGAAGCCGATCTTCGATCCTCGTTGAGATTCCGTCGCCGCGTTGTACTGCTTGCAGAACTCCATCGTTTGGACGCCGTGTGGACCCAACGCGGTCCCAACGGGTGGAGCAGGCGTCACCGACCCAGCTTCCAGCTGGATCTTTACAACCGCCAGTACTCGTTTCTTTGGTGCCATCGACTCAAATCTCCTCGTCTATTACCCGTATCACCCGCACGACCCGGCCGACCCTTGTACCACGTGGCGGTCCAGCTCGCCTCCTCGTCCCCGCTAAACCGCGGCCACTCTCCTACAACTTCGCGACCTGACTGAACTCCAGCTCGACCGGCGTCTCACGTCCAAAGATATTGACGAGAACTTTCAATTTGAGCTGATCCTCGTTGATCTCTGCGATCTGACCGGAGAAGTCGGCAAACGGACCCTCCTTGACACGGACAGTCTCGTCAACCTCGTACTCCAAGCGCGGACGACTTCTCTTCGCCTGTGCTTCTACTCCGTCCACCTTCACCTGGAGGATACCCTCTACCTCCCTGCGAGACAAAGGCGTCGGCCGAGTCCCAGGTCCGACAAAACCGGTAACTCCAGGGGTGTTGCGGATCGCACCCCACGAGTCGTCGTCGAGCTCACAACGCACCAGGAGATACCCGGGGAAGACCTTCTTTTGAACAGTCGTCTTCTTTCCCGCCTTGAACTCGACGACGTCCTCCATCGGAATGACGACCTCAAAGACCTTGTCCTCCATCCCCCGCGACGCCACGACGTTTTTCAGATTCGAGCTGACCTTGTTCTCATAGCCCGAGTAGGTGTGGACGACGTACCAGTGACCAGGTCGATCGTAAGCGCTCGGGATGAACTCTTCTACCTCTTCTTCGTCATCGTCGAACTCATACTCGAGCACGCCCTCAGCTGGAGCGTCGACAACCGCCTCCTCTTCAAGCGCCGCCTCCGCGTCGACAACTTCGACCTCGTCGAGACCTCCGTCACCGTCGTAGTGCCCATCTTCGCTTATCGTCATCGCCACACCGTCCGAATCGCTCTGCATCATTTCTGGAACATAAACCGAACCGCCCAACCAAAGCTCAAGTTGAGCACAAAGATCAAGGAGATCATTAGAATCAAGGTCGTCAGTACGACGGTGGAGTAGTTGATCAGCTCGGCACGTGTCGGCCACGCAACCTGTCTCATCTCTTCGCGAACTTCTCGCGTGAACTCCGCAGGGCTCGTCCTGTGGCGACTCGTCCTCGCGGGTCCACCGGCTGAACGGTTCGGCCCACTCGGCGAGCGACTCGAACTGCCCGGCGGGGGCTTGCGGGGCATCGCAGAACCGTCAGGCGCCATCTGGCCCTGTCTCTGCATCATTCGCTTCGTTTCACGGTTCACCGAACTTGCTCCAACTCCATCTGCTGGTTCACTGCTTGGAACTTCTCAACTTCTCAACCCTCGCTACCAACGTCCAACGTCCAACGACAACGGACCACGCCTTCTTGCAAATAACCGATTACAAATAACCGATCGTACATTCGAGACCGCACTAAACTCCTATGATACCGGCGGCTCCATCAGAAATACCGTCCGATCCAACTAAAACGCAGGGCAGGAGGGACTCGAACCCCCAACCGCCGGTTTTGGAGACCGGTGCTCTACCAGTTGAGCTACTGCCCTCGGACAGTCCCAGTCGTTCCAACGAAAACGAGATCCACCTGAGCGAGATCCATCTGAGCGACCGGCCAGCCACACAGCCTAGCACTGCAGTACCTTGAAGGAAACCCACACCCTGAGCGGGGTCCGCGCCTTAGCGCGTCTCCTTGTGCAGGGTGTGGCGTCGATCCCACCTGCAGTACTTCCTCATCTCGATCCGCTCTCTGTCGTTGATCTTATTCTTCATAGTGATGTAGTTACGTCGCTTGCAGAGCTCACACGCAAGGGTAACTTGAACTCTCTTCTCGTTCTTCGCCACAACTCCTCCTCGATGGACCCTCGATTCATCTCCGGGTTCGACGGCCCTATACCCGGTATCCCTACCGCTCCTTGCACTCTTTGACCTTAACTATCCCTTATACAAGGGAAAGTAGCGGCGGCGGGACTCGAACCCGCGACCCCACGATTATGAGCCGTGTGCTCTGACCGACTGAGCTACGCCGCCATCGGCGATCCCCCCGTCGAAGTCGAACCGACGACACCGGCCTCGTTGGGGCGATTTGGAGGTTCAGGCCGACTTGGAGCCGCGCTCGAGCATAGCGCCGGGCCCAACCGGCGGCAACCCGCGCCAACCACTTGATCGCTTCCAAGTCGAACCACCCGGTCAACGGGAGCGCTGCGCCACTTCACCACAGCGACCAGATCGCCCACCCGCAGCTATCCTCGCCAGACCAAGGTGGCTGGTGTGAATCGTGGGTCACTGAGCGCCACCAGCGCCAGGTCTCCGCTTATTGACGTTCCGTTCCTGCGGGACAGCCGGACCAGGTCCCTCGCGACGTAAGGACCCGGTCGCTGGTCACCTGGATAACTGCTCCGTCGAACCACAGCTGGGGCCTTCGGTCGCCGCGACCGAAAGCCCCAGCTCGAACCACCCTTCGGCACCTTGGCTCGATTAGGCTCCGGCGATGCCCCCCTGGAACTTCACGCACCTTGGAGACATCATCGCCAACTACTCAGGCGGCCCAACCCTCGCTGGCGTCCCTGCAGGCGGCAGGGCAAGAAGGCGGCGAGTTCGAAGCCGCCGTCAAGCGGGCCTGGACCACCTTCGCCCGTGAGATTAGCCGGACCGTAGGAACGGTCGTGGTGGTGCGTCCTCAGCCCAGCGATCAGCGTCGCGCGGTGAAGATCGAGAGCCGCAACGGCCCGTCGGCAATCTATTGGGACTACTCCTCCGACATTGCTCACTTCGCGGACGGAGAAGTAACCGAGGATGTCCCGCCTGCGTGGCTGGAGCGCAAGTTTCTCGTCGCCGACCTCGTCAAGGCGCAACTCGGTCCAGGCCCGTACCCATTCGCTCCGCCCACCGAGCGAGACTCTAAGCGCTTCCACGGAGACAGCTACCCGGAGATGTTCGCCAAACGGACGACGAACTTTGACTTTAGCGGTGCGCTCGTGGCCGAGGGAGTGCTCAAGGAGAAACTCCTCTTCGAATACAAGTACGCCAAGAGCACCAACGACGACTCGATCGACGGCAACGCACATGAACGGCTCGGATTCCAGGTGTTGCAGTATGTCGAGATCGCCTTGCGTTACCCTTCCTGCTCCCTCAACGTTATCGCTGTTCAGGCCTTCTCTGAGCACCGCAACAAGTATCACCCGGCCTTTAACCAACAAGCCATCCGACTCAACGAGACGTTTAGGCAAGTGCAGCTGCGCTTTGCAGCGTGTCGCTCGGAGTACATAGCCTTGTTTGACTGCTTTGCATATTTCTTGTTCCACGGTACGCTGCCGCCCGTTGACTATCGACGGGTTCGAAAACGTAACTAGAAGAGAGAAGCCTGTCGACTAGGCGTCCTTGAGCCCTCGTAGGGAGCCGTAATCGCCGCGACCAAATCCTTCGGGCCGCTGACGAGCACGTACTCGACGTTTTGGAGGTGTGACACTTGCCCGACCTTTTCACCACTTGGGTTGTAAATTCCGATCTGTGCCCCGACGTAACGTTTCGAGTCGAAAGCGAGAACTCCTACGTGACCTCGGACCGAGCACATTTCGACCAGCTCTTCGAGCGTAACCCACGATTCGTTGTTGTACGAGAGAACCATGACCTCGGCTTGGACGCTGGCCACGACCTGCCGTAACGCATCGGGCATCTCGCGCGTGGCGTTGAAGACGCTCTTGGTCACCGGATCACGACTGTCGATCCTCTTGCACGCGATGCCATAGTGTTCAGGAGCATCCCACGCTACCAGCGTCTCCCAGATGTGATAGTTGGTGAAGTAACGATGCTGGTTGTACGGAGGGTCGAGGTACGCGAGGTCGACCTTCGGCAGGGAGCGGATGAGGTCGCAGGCGTTGCCCCTCACCGCTCGCCCCGCCCCGGCGTAGAGTTCCGGAATCCTCAGCTCAAGACGGTTGAACGACCTCGGCGCCCACTGCTTCACGTAAGCCATCTGGACGCCGGTGGTCGAATCAACGCGGTCCGCCGCGTAGATCAGGCTCGTGAGGAGAGTCGGGTATAGGGGGCTGCTCTTGAACTCCGTCTCCAGCGCGTCACGGATAGCGTCGACGCGCTCGCCGTTGAACGGCTGAAAGTAGCGAGAACGGACGCAGAACGTCTCGGTGAAGTATCCGTGCCGCCCTGGAAGAACAGACAGATATTGCAGAGCCTCTCGAAGGTCGTCCTTGTCCACGTCGGAGGCATCGGTCTCGATGTGGCACCGGGCGAAGACCTCCGAGTAGCGGGCGGTGTCGACGGCCGTTACGTGGGCTCCGCGCCGCTTGAACTCCTGGGCGACTCGGGTCGTCCCGGTGAACAGGTCCAACGCGCTATCGGCACCCGCCAGATCCAGCAACTCTCCGAGCACGGGGACGATACGGCGCTTCGAGCCGATATACTTGATCACCTTAGGATTCCTCCTCGTAACGCTCCCTTGATGCTACCCGAAGCGCCCGGCACCAACGTAGGGCCTCACCCAAACAAGCGTTGTAGACCCGACGGCCACCTTCAAACCTTGCGTCTTCCTTTGAGCCCCCTGTCGGAATCGAACCGACGACACCAGCCTTACCATGGCTGTGCTCTACCGACTGAGCTAAGGGGGCGCTAGGATCACCTGACCGTTCGGCAATGATAGTCGGACTAGAACACCGTTGTCCGCCAACAAAGATGGGTAGCATGTTTCGTCATGTCCGTCGCACAGATCAGGCTCGCAAAGCCGGAGGACTGCGAGTCAATCCGCAGGATCTACAACGCTGAAGTCGAAGGGGAGGCCAATACTTTTGATCTGGTCCCCAGAACACCTTCTGACCAGGAAGCATGGCTCGTTCGTCATCAGGGCGCATACCCCGCGCTGGTCGCCGTGATCACCGAGTCGGCACCCACGCTCCAGCCGACCCAAGATCGCGCCGGAAGTGGATCGATCCCACCGCGTCGTCAGTTGGAACGAGTCGTCGGATTTGGATCACTATCTCCGTTCCGTGACAGACCGGCCTACTCGACCTCCGTCGAAGACTCTGTCTACGTCGACGCTGCCCATCGCGGATTGGGCGTTGGTAGCGCGATCTTGGGCGAGCTCGTGAGTGCGGCGTCGTCGCACGGGTTCCATACGATCATCGCTAGAATCGTCGGCCACAACGAAGCGTCTATCGCGTTGCACATGAACCACGGCTTCAAGATGGTTGGAACAGAGACCGAAGTGGGAAGGAAACACGGGCGGTGGCTGGACGTCGTTGAACTTCAGTTAATGCTTTAGTTGACGCTCTGAGTAGAAGGCCAAGACGTCCGAGGCGGACTCGCCGGAGGAGTCTTAAGCAGAAGGCTCGACCTCGGAGCCGACGGAAAGAGCCGACGCGTAGTTCATCGACTCTCCTAACTCGGCGACCTTCCAGGATCTAGACCACCGACCGAGCGGCGCGAGGAACACGCCCAGCAAGACCACCAACGACGCCGCGACTGCGAGTGGGTTCGCATGTATGAGTTCGTCCAAGAGAATCCTGCCACCCGGCAGGCCGATAAACGGCGACATCATCGAGAGTACGACAATCAAGTTGCGGATCCTTCGCGTCGCGACCGGAGCGAGAAGTATGAGTCCCCAGGTGAGATACCACGGCTGCACAACCGGCGCGAGTACCACAAATATCAACAGACTCGACCCCAACGCCTTTAGGCTGCCGATTCGATCGCTCTCTTTTAGGAGATAGACGGAGATTCCCGCCGCCGCCATGAGTCCAACAACCCTCGTAAAGGACAAGACCGCCCCTTGTGAGATGCCGATCCCAATAGCGTGGGCCACGCCAGTTAACGCCATGCCAATCCCAGTCGGCGGTGCGAGCCAGCTGCGAACCGTCCCAGGTGTCGCGAGATTGCCAATCCACCCGAGCCCCAAACCACTCAACACCGTGAACGCGAGCATCACCGCACCCGAGATGAGACCCGCTGTAATCACTGGACGGACCCTACGGCGAATCGGAATACCCGACCCGAGCCAGCTCCATCCGATGTAGACGATCCCTAGAGCCGCCGGCACCTTGATCGCTGCGGCCATCGAGCAGATGATGATGCCCAAAACCGGTCTTCGCAGTTTCGCCGCCGTTATCCCGGCCACGAGAAGCCCCGCCATGATCGCGTCGTTGTGAGCGCCGCCGATCAGTGTCAGTAGGACCAGCGGGTTCAAGACGGCCAACGAAAACGTTGCCGCACCGTCGTGCCCATAAGCTCTCGCCAACTTCGGAATGCACCAGGCAATCAGGACCACTCCACCAAGTTCCAGCAGTCGCAGGAGTACGACGGTAACGAGCATGTTGTGAAGACTCGCGGTAGCAAAGAAGCCATCTATGATCAAGAAGAGCGGACCATAAGGCGCCGGGGTGTTGCCCCAGAGCTTGTCGACAGGACTCACATAGGGCCCAGATCCCAGGGTGAAGGGACCGTACGTGTATGGATTGATGTGCCTGCTCACCATCTCGCCTTGGGCGGCATAAGAGAAGACGTCCCGGCTAAAGATCGGGGGGACAACGAGCATTGGGATCACCCAGAGCACAAACATCCACGACAAGTATTTAACGGGTATCCCGGGGCGTTGGGCGAGGTACTTGACCAGTCCGTACCACACTCTCATCAACAAGACGAGTCCCCCGTAGACCGCGACGAGGCCAAATAGGACCATCAACTGCGACGGAGCTTGGGAGATAGCCGTATTCGGAGGGACTCCAAAGAACCACGTTCCCGGCATCTCCAACTTAAACGGCGAACTCGGCAAAGAGCAGCCTGCGGCCACAACCGAGAGTGCAACGAAACCTACGAGGGCGGTTCTCCACAAGAACTTGCGGTCTTCTAGACGGCGATCACCGCCGTCGGGCGTTGCGTCTTGCGAAGCCGGCAGCCTCAGGCGATCCCGAGCAGTCTCGACCCATACCGCGGCCCTGTCGTAGCGGTCCGCGGCCAGAGAGACAAAAGGCTCCACACGAGTTACCAGACCGGCTTTACGCTCTTGCAACCTCGACAAAAGTCCGCGACCTTCGAGAGATGCCCTCGACTCGTCGGGAGTTTCAACATCCACTTCCACGTAGCTAAAGCCTTCCTGCGCAAGTAGTACGATTCCAATATCGGCAGTTCTCGATCAGGGATACCCCCGACACCTCGACTCTCACTAGAATCGGACGCATCGAACCGGGGCCATCGTTAAGCCTTATTTTCTCGCAATCTTATCGTAATATAGCTGTAATATCAACTCACTCCCTCTCAGGTTCCAACAAGGTGGAGAAAAGATGAAACCTGAGGTCCACATAGCCCGTGTGTACGACCGAACCGGCGTGCCATCGGGCGAACGCGTTTTGGTCGACCGCCTCTGGCCGAGGGGAGTTGCCAAGAGCGCCGCACCGTTCGCCGAGTGGGCAAAAGAGGTCGCCCCCAGCGCTGAGCTGCGTAAGTGGTACGGGCACGCCGCCGAACGATTTGAACAGTTTGAAAGCCGTTATCGCAACGAGCTCAGCAGTGGGCCCCAGCGTCTCGCGCTCGACGAGTTGCGTTCCCGTGCTCGAAAGACTCACTTGATCTTGATGACTGCGACCAAGGACATCGACCACTCTGCGGCGGTAGTTCTGCGAGACGTGCTCCTCACCTCTTAAAGAGTTGCCCGAGTTAAAGAGTTGCCCGAGCCGCCCGTGAACGATCGACGAAGTCGTGCGTAGCGCACTCTGGTGGACCACAGGCACTCGTTTTCGCGTCTCCCCGACCAGCGGCCTCGCCTCCGCCAGCTCAGGACGATCTAGAGGGGGCCGACCGCCCACTGCCCGCTGGGACTAGTTGTCGAGCTACAACACAATTTAACTCAACACGACACATCTGAATTTGTCGTGTTATCATTTATCTCGATGATAGACAACAAATCCCGGCGAGGGCGCCCCTCCCGGCAACACATCTACCAACGCCTCGAGGAGGGGATCGCGGAGCTCCGGGTCCGCATGGGAGGGTTGCCGTCACCGTCCGAGGCCGAGGGCATCTGGACCTCGATCTGGTACCAAGAAGCGCATCACTCCACCGCCCTCGAAGGTAACACGCTCGTTATCACCCAGGTCGAAGCACTGCTCGCCGAGGGGCGAGCGGTGGGGAATAAGGAGCTTCGAGAGTACATGGAGGTTACCGGCTACGCCGAGGCGGCAAAATGGGTCTACGGGCAAGCCCTCGAGCCCGGTGCCTGGACCTCACATGCCCCGCTGACGATGACCGAGGTCCGTTACGTCCATGAACTGGCCATCGGCCCTGTGTGGGGCGTATCCCCGCATCCAAACGCCACTCCCAGGAAGCGCCCGGGCAGCTTCCGGCAGCATGACATCCAGCCCTTCCCGGGCGGGATGGTCCCGCCGTCGTGGGTCGAAGTGCCCGCGGCAATGACCGACTGGGTGGATTCGCTCGCGACGATCGCGGCAAACACGAACCCCGTTGAAGCTCTCGCCAAATCCCACGCGGCATTCGAAAGAACCCACCCATTCCTCGACGGCAACGGGCGAACTGGTCGGCTACTCCTCAACCTGATCCTCGTCCGCCTCGGCTATCCCCCTGGGATCATCTACACCCGCGACCGCAACCGATACCTGCGAGCACTGCGGCAAGCTGACGCCGGTGATACAGGACCTCTCGGCGAGCTCATCGCTCGGTCCGTGACAGACAATCTCTACCGCTTCGTCGTGCCCGCGGTGGCTGGGCCTCACCGCTTGGTGCCGATCGTCGCGCTGGCCACCAAGACCCAAAGCGTCCTCATGCTTCGTGCCGCGATCGAGAGAGGTCGACTCAAAGCCCAGAAGGGAACGGACGGCCAATGGCGAAGCACCCGCGCTTGGGTCGACGAGTACCTCGCGAGCAGATACCAGCGCCAACGCTGACCAAGACGGCGAGCGCAAGCCCCCGGCTTTAGTCGTGGGGTCGAGCGAACCCAGGCACACCCGGTCCACGTGAATAATACACCCTTGCGCGATGAT